>WAMF01000023.1 GCA_015522475.1 Microcaldota archaeon | reverse complement strand
GCTTTATCCATAGGCCACTCCTCACCCCAAGGCTTTCCTTCAAATGCTTGCTTGTACGCCAAAGCAAATGCTTCTACAAGTTCTTTATCCATTTCTTTAGCCATCTCTTTATCATAGAATTTGATCAGAATGTTCTTTATTTGAATGTTTTCCTCTATTTTCCTCTCCTCTAAATGACTTGACGATTTACCAAACATTATTTCTGCTCTATTTACTCTATCTGTTTCAACAGCATTTTGCACGTCACTAACCTTCTTAAATATTTTTTGATTATTCATATTTTCACCTATTTTTATGTTTTTAATCTGAGGATAAAAAACCTAGAATTACAGAGTAGTCACTACTATTTTGTAGTAACTACTCAAAATTTTTAAATTATAAAAATTAGTATTGATGATGGTGGAAATTAAGTATATTATAAGAAAGAGATGCTTGGACAGAATATCGATAAATATGCCCCAATCTATCTTAAGAATGGGCAAGTAGACGTTGTAAAAAGAGCAAAATGGGAATTGATTAATGCCAAGACAGTTTACAAATACAAAAGGATGTGGTGGCGAGGGTCCCGCTCATACGAGACTCTAGCTGGTTTAGTCTACAAACTGGAACATAAGAAGATCCTCTATGATCTCATAGGTGTCAATCCATTAGACAAGAAAGAGAGAGCAGCGGCTGTGAAAAAGATAATAGAAGACATCATTGAAATAGGTATTATTCTGCACAGTGACTTTCAGGATGACTTTAACTTTAATGAAATTGTGGATGAAGCCTCAAAAAGAAACTTTAGATATAGGGTTTATCTCGACGGCATATATGCCTCCCTAATTGAAAACATATCAAAGAGCACGCAATTGAGTCCGAAGATGACCAAAGACCTAGAAACATGGACCATTCAGTTCGTCGTGCAAAACATCTCTAGCTTTATCATAAAGAGTTCTATAGAACATTACAAAAACCGCAGATGTGGCTTAAAGCTGTACAACCCATCTGAACGCTTTTTCCCGTGAAACGGCTCAAAAGGCAGCCCACATATTTTAACGATGGCCCGCTCATGTTTAGTTGTGCCTAAAATCCACACATCTACACGCGCCTTATGGCCAAGATGCCATAAACGTGGTTAAAAAACATAAAGCCCTCGTTGTAGAAGAAGCGCTCCTTGTATGTGGCTTCGCCGTTTATATAAGCTTCGATAGGCCCTTTGATTTTGCCTTCGAACAGCACCATTAGAAACTTCAACTTGAGCTCGCTGGCTTTTTCTGCTTCAGCCTCCAAGAGGGCTCTATAGGCGCCGCTGTCCTTGTACATGTCATTTACATCGATCGTTTGTATGTAAAGAGCATTGGCTACTTCTCCTTCTTCGCAGTTGTGCAAATCCTTTGTTTCTCTCTCAAAGCAAACAGGCCAGGAGAGCACTAAGCCTATTAACTGCCTATTGACATAAGCACCATAGCTCGCCTTATCCTTAATGACATCAAGCACCTCTTCTTTTGTGGCATCTATATGTTGATGGCTCAAAAAATGAAGCACATCGTCAATATCTTCTTCTTCAAGCAGTTTTATCTCGACATCGTGCTTGCTCAGCTCCTTCGGTAAAAGCTTGATTAAGCGCTTTTCTTTCTTTGCTTCTTTCTCAGCACTTACTTTTTCTTTCATAGCCTCTGCTTCCACATATAAGTAAGGCGAGGGAAGCTTTTTAAATATAGGGCGAGAGATATCTTCATGGGAGCCGGTACAGGTGAAGAGATTCTGTCTTTAGTAATTCCTCAAAAAACGAAGGAGTGGACAGTAAAACAAGCTATTAAGTATATTAAGAAGCAGGAGGCAAAGATAGGCAACAAGTATGTTACAAATTTTTGTGACATACTCGTAAAGAAGTTAAAGAACGGGAAGGAAGGTAAAAGGATCAATATAAAATTGGGGGTCCCCCTTAGTGATATTGCATCCGTCCAGTCCCCCATATCTAAGGTTCTAAAGACTCTAGAAAAGAGAGGTGTCATAAGGTTGCCTACGTCAACAAAGAAAAAGATTACCTACAATCCCAATACCAAAATACTTATAGTTAACTTTACGCTTTTGGTCGAAAAAAATAAATTCCCCCAACAACAGCCACCTCTTAAGAAGCAAAAACCCGCTCCCCAGCAGACAAATCGACAAGCAAATGGCGTATCAAATCCTAAGCTAGAGAAGAAGTTAAAATCCTTAAAGTCGAAATCCTTAAAGTCGAAATATACTCCTTATTATAGCTGGCTGAAAGAAGATAGTGAAAAAAGAACTGGTGGCTACACATGGGAAAAAGCACGGATTCAAGAGCTCATATCGAAGTATGGAAAACGTGCACCCCATCTCAAGCAGTACATGGGGCTTATATTCTACGCCTTTGGAAATCCTGAACTGCTAGACCCAAGCTTTGGAATAGATAACACAGAGTATTTTCTCAGTGCTAAAAACCTTACACGCATAATCTCGATTATTGATAGTATGGCTAACAGTCAAGGTGTAAAGGGTGCTAACAAATACGTGCTCGTCCATATAAGCAACTATCTCCAGCATATTAGAGATAAAATCAGAGAAGTGGAAAAAGCTTACGCCAAATACGCTAAAGGAAAAATATCTAAGAGGAAATTTTACGATGCGCTTACAAAGTTATATATATTCATTGGCCAAGAACAACAGGCACTCAAACAACAACTTAAGAAGGATATATCTAAAGGCAAGGATGAACCAAACACTCTTATGAAAGCGTTGTATGTATATTTCGTAAAGGAAAAATCCCTCGGAAGCACTGGGGGGTGGCCTTATAAGGGTTATTTTTCTTCTGTAAACGAAAACCGATTGGCTCTGTTTAAGTACGGACAGTGGAAAATGTTTAAGCGCGTACTCATCACATTTGCACCTTGGATAAGTAAAAACGAAGCCGCATTGGAAGACATAGAGATTGCTCTTGCAAGTAAAAAGAAGCAACTTATATACTATACTTTTGACAAGTCTAACATTCTCGGCTTCCCCTCCCCTTCCAAAACAGTAAAGAATAATACACTAGCCTCTTTTGAGAAATGGCTAGGAATGCCCAAGCATAAAGGCGTGACACATTGGCTGAATACAGTGTACTTCTCTAGCACAGATCCAACAAGCGTAGGAAAAAGGCGCGGGGATGTTGTATCGGGGCTATTCTTAGCATCTAAAGCCTTTTCTCATCTTACACCCATGGCAAAACAGGCCATTATTTTCTACTTAGGAGAAAAATATGGCGTCGATACACTTTCAATGTCCCAAAAAGAGCTCAACGACTTTTTATACAACAAAGTATCTGATAGAGACTTTGTAAAACTTGCATTAATCGTCTCCTATGTTTATACCTATCCTCCTCAATACCAAGCAAAAGCTGCAGAGGTGCTCATCTCTTCTTTGCTATCAGGCCCTATAACAACAGAAGAGAATGCTGGAGAACATCCATATACACTTACAGTAGGCCAAACAATGGATATCCTTAATTTTGTGGGACAACAACTCTTCTCATACATGACTGAAAATAGATACACTGAAGGCTATACATACTTAGATGAGCTTCCGGACAGAATAAACACTGCTACACGTGTCTTACCTCAAGAACTCAAAGATCTTGTTAATCGCACATCTGAATCTACAACGTTTTTTATAAAGCGTGTGGGTAAAGACACCTTCCAATTTCAAGGGCAAATCAAAGCAGGATTAAGCATTTCGTTTTTCATAAATAGAGCTGTGTTCAACTATCTTCAACCTCTCTTAAAGGATTTGCCGAACATGCAAGCAAAGAATTTTGACGAATTTGCTAGATACGTTGATAGTGAAGGAGTAGTATCCATTAACATAACATTCCCCAAATTAGCTAAGATGGCATTTAGGCTCGCGGGTATAAACACAGATGCTCTCATTGGAGAGAAAAGGCCCCTTATCTGTTATATATGCCCAACCAACATGGAAATTAACATCAACATGGAAATCTCAAGTAGTCAGAAAAAGATTACTACAGGATACCCCACACCCACCACAGAAACCGAAACTTCGACTGAGAGAACCCTAGGAGTAAGTGGTTCATATACTGAAGGTCCTGCTGTGTGGAATGGACACATAGATGTAAAGCTTCCTTCACAAGGAGGGAGCTATTCTGTGAATGGAGAAGTATCTAGGACCCATAATCCCAACTACATTAGTATTAGGGGTAATGTTGATTTCCAAGAAGAGTCTTATACCTCATATACACCAGGAGAAAAGCCCACAAAAGAAAAAACTTCCCATATGCTTCCTGGTAGTGAGCTCGCTGCAATCGGTTTTTGGATGGCTCAGAGTGGCACTACGTATGCAGTAAGATTTAACATTATAAAAGCCCCAGATGGCAGTAATAAAGTTGCCGCGCGTTTCTACGGACGAACGCCAAGAGGTACAATAGTAGATCTCTACTACAAAGAGCTCTCGTATGAAGAAACGGCCCAGCTCCTCCTCCAATTAGCTCAATTCGACGAAGACACACTAAAGGCAATGGGCTTCACGGACGCAGACATAAAAACACTCAAAACCTTCCAAGCCAAATACAAGCAATGGGAAAGTGGAGCTCACCTCACATTACCTATAAAGAAGAGCCTTGTCCTGCTCGACGGCCTTATAGTAGACTACAAAGGTGGCAAAGAAGCTGGCTCCCTAGGGGGAGCTGGCGGTTTAGGAGGCGAAGCCCCTAATCCTTTCTTCCCCTACGGACCTCCACAACTTATGGGCTATTTTGGATATGGCCAAGCACTCTACCAAAAAGGTTGGGCAGCATTATTAGGAGGACGATGGATAAGTGGTTTAGCCATAGGCAAGATGAGCAAGATTCAACCCACAAAAAAAGGAAAGATTGGAACAACTCGCTACACACTTAAAGCTATCGAAGTTACAGGAGGAAAGGGTGGACTTCTCAGAGGTACAGCCGTTCAGTCAACAACACAAACTGGGACAAAATGGCAAGGTATAGGTGAGCTTGCCCTTAGTTTAGGACAGTTTGTAGGCTGGTTAGGTTATAGGTACTTCACAGATACAAACTACATGTACCATAGTGAAGAGCTTGGATTTGAAGAGGATAACCTTACTATTCAAAGGAGCTCTGTTGCTCAAAGCGAGAAGAGCACCCATGACCTTTCAGTCCTTCTCGCCTATATGTTGACTCCTTCTAAAGCTGTAATTGCCAACTATGCCTTTAAACATATATTTGCCACATCCACATCAAGCAGGTCCTTTGGCACTTATTCCAGCGAAACCACCGGGACATCCAACATAAGCGGGATAGGGGGTAGCTTAGGATATGCCTTATCGTCAGGAGGGGGTGCAGTAGGTTTTGGAGGCACATATTCTGAAGAAGTTAAAGAGGAGGGTACTTCCACATACTCTTCCACTACAACCACCACATCGCGAGGAGCATCTAAAAATTATTGGGGAGGTGGAGCTGGAATTGTTATTAACATAGACCAAGGAGATGTTCTAGCTCTTTTACCCATAGCTGGAGCTGGTACAGAGACAGTAGAAGGTAAAACAAAGAAGGCTATGTTTGCCCTACTTGGAGGAAATTATTACCAAGCTGTAGGATTAATTAAGCAGATATCTGGATTAGTAGGAATAAAGTGGAAGACAGATGGAGCAGAGTACAGCATTATACGTGCTGCTGACGTTAAATTACGTGTAAATGAAGATGGCACGTTTGACATTGGAGCAATGGTGACAATTAGAAAATACGATAAAGAGGGTAAATACACTGATTTGAGAGTATGGGCTGGATACCATTGGTTTGCCGACAACTATGAATACGTTGTTATGGGTGTAGGTGGAAAGGAGGGTATAAATCAACGCATAACCGGTGGAAATATTAGTGCCTCAGATGTATCTAGTGCTGCTTTCGTAATAGGCAAAGCTACAGGCATCTTTCCTTCATTCGGACAACCCATTGCAGAAGGCACATATGCACAAGTTGGGGGTGGCTGGCGCACAAGAAGCGCAGTCATAATAGCTGGAAATGAGGCTGGAATTTTAGATTCAAGTGGAACCCTTTACACATTCCAACTGAATCGCAGTGTACAAAGTGGCCTTATTGCAATCCATTGGATGAAAATAGTGCGTATAAAAGAAGAAGGCCCTAAAGGTTGGAATATTGCTTTAAGTTTCAAATGGACATCTACAGAATACAGCGAGGGTGTTACGCAGGAGAATTTTAAGATATTGCTAAACCATTGGTGGAGCGTTATTGTGAGGGGAGGGTACGGTAAAGAAGCATATGAAAACCCCGTGGCTAGAGCAGAAGCATTGGGCTTTTTGAGCTTTGCATGGGAAGACTACAGAGAGCATATCGAGGCCTTTAATAGGACTAAAATAGGTTTGGGTATAGGTGGTGGTGTTGATTACAAAAGAACTCATTTAGAAGAAGAGGTTGCAAAAAACTTGGATGCGTGGCTTAGCATATATTTCACATACAGAAAGAGTACAGTAAGTGGGGGTTATTGAGGGATAGGTATGAGTGACAGCGTTAGTGAAAAACAAGTAAGGGGAAAACCTTCCCAAGAAGCTAGGATAGAAAGAAAATGGGCAGCATTTTTTTCCGACGTAAAAAAGTTGGAGGCTACTTTGGTCAAGGCATATCCTAAACTCTTTAACACACAAGAAAAGAAAGAAAGCCTCCGCCTTATCTTGAGTATATACTACTTAAAATACAATCGCGATAAAGATGCTATATTGAATGTATTCCAAAAAAACCTCAAAAAAGGCCGATTCCCACCTTTAGAGACACTTTGGAAGAGAAATGTGTGGAGGCAAGCCTTAACAAAGTTTGTAAACGGACGACTTTCTCATAGTGACTTATTCCTTATCGCAGCTAATATTACTAAACAAGTACCACCATCTCAAAACTTGCTGGATAGATTCTTCAGGACACCTAAGCAAAAGAAAAGTGAGAAAAACAAGCCAGCTCTATCAACTCGAACAACAGCTCAAACAAAGCGAAAACGAAAACCTGTGAGTCAAAGCAGTGAGAGAAAAGAAAAAGGTCTTAATCCTGAGCCTCCAGTAGAACAACGCAAAACAAAGCCCAAAAGAAACAGAAAAAGGCAAACGCAGACACAATCCCCCTTAATGCTAACTCTAGATCAAATCGCAAAAAAACACAATCTTAACCCCGAGCTTTGGCTGCATGTTAAGGCATGGGTAAGTAAGCTCTCACCGAAAGAGCAAAAGATGTTTATTAATATCGCTGAGCACTTATGGAAAAAATGTGGAGACGATGGTTGTCTCACCAATGACCCTGCAACCCATCTCTTAGGAGTAGCTGTAGATGTAGACTTTATATATAAATTCTACAAGTACAGCAAAGGCGAAGACAAGACAGAAAAAGGTAAGGACCTACCAGCTGTTTTTAGAGATTACTTTAATGGCACGGTTTTCCTTACAAAGGAGGAGTTTACGTCTCTTCTTTTGGTTGTAGCGTACCTTACCCATGTTCAAAGAGGCTACAATAATGAACTAGCTCTTAAAACAGCTTCTGAATATGTTAACAATGCATTGTTGGAAAAAGTCGTTCCCACGATTAATGTCACTTCATCATCGGGCCCAGGAATGAGATTAATGATATCTCAAAATCCAAATGTGAGCATTTTTTACACATTAAACGAATCCGCACAGCTCACCAACCTTGGCCTTTCCCTGCCTCTCTCGGCTCAAGCAGGCATACAGTATCCAGGCAACCCTCTGAATCCTCTCTCTTTAAGCACTTATTTGGGAACTAACCAAATGGGTGTTCAGTTTCTTTTCGAAAAGAGAGGGGCGTCATTAAAAGCAGCTGTGCTTCCAACACTCCCTCTTGGCGGTGTTTTCAGCATAGCATATAATCCACAAAGCAAAGAGTTAATTCTATCTATGTTCAACATGCCTCTAGCTTACTATGACATGAAAGGCACTATTGGAGCTTTATCAGATGTAGAACTTCTTCAAGGCTTTGCTCTTATTATGGCTATAAGTGCTGTGCAACTTTACCCTTCCATTCTAAAAGAATGGGCCACATACGTAGAAGGAGCTTCAAAGACTAAAAGCATTGCTTCATATACAGGAGAGATGTTTAAAGCCCTTCCTCTATCCGCTTTATTTTCTTTTGGTCAGGTTTCCTCTTACACCATAAACAGTACGTTTTCACTATTGAGTAAAATGCCCATAACAGGATATCCCTTAAGGCTGATTTCAGGCGAGGCTATAAATTACTCATATAAAGCTAGTGAGCCCCTTCCCCCAAAGGAAATAGAGAAACGCCTTCTCTTTATTTTCAAGTATATAAGGGAGGGGGATTGGGACTCTGTTGAGAAAGTAGTTAATGATACACTCCAGCATCCTTTATCTGAAGATAAACGCATTCTTTTTCAGACGTGGGGTTTATGGGCTAAAGTATTAAGAGAAGCAGGTGTGTCCAAGAACACATTTACGCTTTTTGCAGATGTCCTTCGGTATATAGTCAAAGGTAAGAAGGTTGGAGAGGACAAAGCCCGCAAAATAAGTAATGTGTGGAAAAAGGTCATAGAAATAGGAAAGCGGTACAGGAAAACCATATTTATAAAGGATATTGTTAAGAAGCTCCACAAAGCCATCCAAGGCTACAGAACAGCATCTTCAGATGAAGAACGTAAGAGCTATCTTGCATCTATTGCCAAATACATGGCAGAGATAAGCATGGCCTTTCCACCATCCCAAGGAGCAAATGCAACAAACGTCTTTGTCAAATATAGTCTTAAGGGTGTAAATTTAGGCGACGTCATGGGCGAGCTAACAAGAGGTGAAAAGATTTTAAGTGGTTGGTTGTATTCAGATAAAACACTAGCCTTGCGAAACAGCTTGCTTCCTTATATCGCGAAGAACAACTTTAATGCAATATATAAAAACGAAGATCTATCTCTTCTCTATAATGCTATCTTCACCGTTGGCTTGTATAATAATAGAGTAGCAGGAGACACACGCCTATCAGAATATGGCCTTCTTTCACTCTCTGTAGGTGATACCCCCATTACATGGAATACGTTCCAAAAATTGTTCACAATCTATGCTACACTCCAACCACTCTTTGAAAGTAAAGCCAAGTTTGAATCCCTCCTCCTTAATTTAGGGTTCACACATCTATTTGGTGGGTACACGCCTGAGATGTTGAAAAAGCTTTCTACATCACTACCAAAAAAGCTAGCCAAGCTTAGTAACGAAGAACTCTACATATTGCTCCTCCCTCTTTACACTATTTTTAGTGGGACTAATCTCAACGAGTTCAACGAAAAAAACTTCAAAGACTTTGGAGAGAGAATTAAAGACGTTGTTCAAAGGTATATAAAAGCATACAAGTCTAATGACAAAGAAGCCATGAAAAAGGCTAGAGAAGACCTTACAATCCTTTTCTCATATCCTGCTGCTGTGGGGTTTGTCTTGCCTCTCTTAAAAGAAGGGCAGAGAGCTATGACGTCAGCGTTTGACAGGGCTTTTCTCAATGTATTCTCTGTGGAGAAAGCTTCACCCTATTACATCGATAATTTATGGGAGTTATTTGGCAAAGGAGTAAAACTATGGGCTCGACGCTTTTACAAACCAAGAGGCTTGGCGGGGCTTACAGACGAGAGCATATACTCTTACTATAAATTTTCAACACCCCTCTTCCCAGCAGCACCCATTGACTTATTAACTGTAAGAAAGAAAGGGACAAGCTTAATAGCTGCATTCCTTCAATCCCAAATCACAAGTGCCCTATCTCTAAGCATGATGTACCTTTCTGCATGTGGAGGGAGTAATTCTTGCCTTAAAGAACGTCTTGAAGCTTTATACAAGTTAAGCAGGAGCAGGGGAAGAGGATTGACCCAATACAAAAAAATCACTGCTGAAGCAAACATCCTAAGAATGTATTTCTCCTATATATACGATACCATTGCTACGCTCGAGAAAACACGGCAACTCATTCAGTTTATACAACCCTTTTACACACTGGGCCTGTTAGATGCCAAAAGCAAGGCTACATATGACAAAATCTTGGATGAATTTGCCAATACACTCCTAATCGATAGGCAAGGCCAATTCTACCTCTTCGGTCTCATTAAGCTAGAAGAGCTACCTTCCAACCCTTTAGAACGTGCCCTCTACATAATCAATGCTGCAGAACGCGTCTTAGGAACAGGAGAACTGTTAGACGAAATTCTTGGGAAGAAGTCTGCGCTTTCTTCCATAAATGAGGATATATCCTCATATATGCGAGATCAAATATGGGAGTTGCGTAGAGCTGTGAATAAAAGCGATTGGGAGAGTGCGGACCAAATTTTGGAAAGGTTAGAGGAGCTGTCTAAAAATGATGGCGTCTCAGGCACAGCCTTAGGCTTTCTTAAACAAACCTTTCAAGAAAACCATCAATATCCTTCCATCTATGTAGGGAGTAATACAAATCCTCACCCATCTCTAAAGGACGATCTCATAAAGCTTGTCGAGCATCTAAGTAGGTATAAGAGAGAACTTGAAGAAAGTTCTCAAAAAGAGAGGGGAAAGAAAAGAGGAGAAACTAAGAACAAGATAAAGCACTTAAAAGAGACTATATCTACTTTAAAGGAAATATTAAGCACTTTTGGCTATAAAACAAAATAAAGCGGAAATACAAAATTTCTAACGGCAAAGAAAACTCAAAAAGAACTCAAAGACAAGCCAAAAAGCAGAAGAGACAGATTTAAAAACACCTCAGCTCCATGGCAGTAGGGTGAGTCCATGGCCAAGTATATAAAATGGTTTAAGGAGCTTTCTAAGGACGATACTGCCCTCGTTGGGGGCAAGGGCGCAAATTTGGGCGAAATGGTGAACGCGGGTTTTCCCGTGCCACCGGGCTTCGTTTTAACGGCGCAGGCTTATTGGGACTACTTAGAGCATAACAAACTCGTCGATGTTATAAGAGCTATAATACGCCAGATTGACGTCAATGATACTGCTTTACTCCAATCAGCTGCTAAAAAGATACAGGATCTCATTGTGAGTGGAGAAGTGCCTGAAGACATGAAAGAGGAGCTGTTAAATGCATATCACGAATTGAATAAGCAGGAAGGTGGAGAGCAGTTTGTAGCTGTCCGTTCCTCTGCCACAGCAGAAGACTTGCCAAGCGCGAGCTTCGCAGGCCAACAAGCCACGTATCTCAACGTAAAGGGAGACGAAGCCCTTATCGAGGCTGTTAAAAAAGATTGGGCTTCTTTGTTTACAGCTCGAGCTATCTTTTACAGAGAGCAGAACCACTTTGATCACATGAAAGTTAAGCTAGCTGCCGTCGTCCAGAAGATGGTCAACAGCGAGAAAGCTGGTGTCATGTTTACAATAGACCCTGTCACTAATGACATGGACACGCTCGTCATAGAAGCTGCTTATGGTTTAGGGGAATTTGTCGTCAGTGGGACAGTAACGCCAGATACATACAAAGTCAACAAGAAGACGCTCGAAATTACATTCAAAGACATAGCTAAGCAAACGCACATGCTCATACGCGACGAGAATGGCCACAACAAAGACGTGGAAGTGCCGGAGGAATTGCAAGAGGCACAGAAGCTCACTGACGAGCAGGTGAAAGAGCTAGCGGGCTATGGTATAAAAATAGAGAAGCACTATGGCAAGCCTATGGATACAGAGTGGGCCTTTGAAAAAGGCAAGTTTTACATTGTGCAAGCAAGGCCCGTGACAACCATAAAAAAGATTGCAGAAGAGGAAAAGAAAGAAAAGGAAGTTGAGCAAGCAGCCGCGGGCATATCTCTAGACAAAGCAAAGGTTTTACTTCGTGGCTTACCCGCTTCTCCGGGTTTAGCAGTGGGTCCTGTCAAGATTATACACGACAAAACAGAGCTCTCTAAAGTCATGCAAGGTGACGTTTTAGTGACAAAGATGACCTCTCCAGACTATGTGCCTGCTATGAAAAGAGCCGTTGCTATAGTGACAGACGAGGGAGGTATGACAAGTCACGCAGCCATAGTCAGCAGAGAGTTGGGCATACCTTGTATAGTAGGCACACGAGAAGCTACAAAAAAGCTTAAGGACGAAGAAAAAATAACTGTGGATGCAGCACACGGTGTTGTCTATGAAGGTATTGTGGCTATAGGCCAGCGCAGACCAGAGCACGAGGAGAAAGAAAAGCCCGCTTTTGTAGAAGAGCTCTACTTACCACCCACAGCTACAAAGATATATGTTAATTTAGCTGAGCCCGAGCTAGCTGAGAAAGTGGCGCAGATGCCCGTCGATGGTGTAGGCCTGCTTAGAGCGGAGTTTATGATAGCTGCTTTTGGCAAGCATCCAAAGGCATTTGTAGAAGAAGGCAGGCAACAAGAGTTTATAGATAAGCTAGCTGACAACTTGCGAAAGTTTGCGGCTGCATTTTATCCTAGACCTGTTGTTTATAGAGCTACAGACTTCAAGACGAATGAATACAGAAACTTGAAAGGCGGCGAGAAATACGAACCTCAAGAAGACAACCCTATGATAGGTTATAGAGGAGCAAGCAGATATATACGCGACCCTGAAACATTCAAGATGGAGCTGCTAGCTATAAAGAAGGTTAGAGAGAAGTTCAAGCTCAAAAACCTCTGGCTTATGATACCGTTTGTGAGGCGCGTCGAGGAGCTTCAAGGCATAAAGCGCATAATGGAGGAGGTGGGTTTAAGGCGCAACAGGGACTTCAAGCTGTTTATAATGGTAGAGGTGCCTTCGACAGTGCTCATGCTTGAGGAGTTTATAAAGGAAGGCATAGATGGTGTAAGTATTGGCAGCAACGACTTGACACAGCTCATATTAGGCATAGACAGAGACAGCACGATTTTAGGCAGAGACTTCGACGAGAGAGAGCCGGCTGTGCTCAAAGCCATACATCACGTTGTTAAAGTAGGAACAAAGCACGGCATAACCGTCAGCATATGTGGACAAGCGCCTTCTGTTTACCCCGAGTTCGCGGCTAAGCTTGTCGAGTTTGGCATAACAAGCATAAGCGTCAATCCCGACGCTGTTGAAAGGACGAGGAAGATCGTAGCTGCGGCAGAGATGCGCGTCCTGCTTAAGAAGGCCAGAGAGCTCACAGAGAAAGAAGAGAGCGAGTGGTAGCCTTTTCTCTGTTTTTTTGCTTTTTTATTTTTCTTCGTCTGGATAATTTGGCGTTTATTCACATTTAATAACGTTAGCAGTAAGTGGGAATAAACTCTCAACTCTCATTTAAGATTCCTTTTTAAACATTTTTCCACACTTATTTTAACATGCTTATATTAAAAGTCCTTCCCTCCAAGTCCCGAAACTCCTCGAAACAACACTATCATAAAGAGCATGGGGCAAATAAACAGAAGCTCCACTTTACCCGGTACTTCCCTTGGTACTTCATGACAAGTCTTGCTCTCCTTTCTTCTCTTTATTTCAGTAATCCCATCTTCTCTAAAACGCAAGAAAGTAACGGCTCTAACCCTCACAACCCTTCAACTCTCTCTCAGCAGCCTCCCCTTCCTTCTATTCCTCAAATCTCCTACAAAAGGAAAGTCACACAAATTGTTATGTCTGAATGGAATGACAGCGTCTACAACATCATTCCCATTAAGAAGACACCCCTTGTTGAGCAGTATCTCAAACGCTTCAATGGTCTTAAGACGCTTAAAGACATTTACGCTCTTGTGGAGGATATAGCTAGCTTTGAGGAACCCTCCAACCCTTTCTATGTGCCCAAGGAGTACTCCAAAGGTGCTGTATTTGACGTAGATGCCGCCCTAAAAAAGCGTGTAGGCAACTGCTACGTTCGTTCGTCAGTCCTCATAACCCTGCTGGGTGTAGCTGGTTATAAAACAGCCCTTTTGGGATGGGATGTGTACTATCAAAGTTATACAGAAGACAAAAAAGGCGTTTACCCCTATCCTTTGGTGGCTAAGCACGGCACGGTGCTATTTGAGTATAATGGAGAGATTTATATAAGCGACTCTATGAAGAGCTACTTTGCTGAACCACCTTATACTATGAAATGGCGCGATTATCTGAAAGTAGCTGTACGCTTGATCCTTGATGATTTCTCAAACTACTATGTGAAGTATATTGCATATACCCTATTCGCCGATGGAATAACTCCCCCTGATAGCTTTCTCCTCTTTGCAGATCCTGAGGTTGTAGGGCGTTTTCCAACCTTACCAGAGAAGCCTTGTTTTCCCTTAAGTGCACCGCAGTTTTATCTTCTCTACATGAATGACAGGTTTTAATGGAGCTTTGAGAGAGGAATCTTAATGGACTGGAACACATGCTCGTTTTCCACGGAAGGCGTGATGAATATTACTCTATTTCCAACTTTTACATCAACAGATGTAATATACCCTAACTCACGTGCTCCGGCTCCCGCATAGACCATATATTCGGTCATATTTCCAAGTACGTTTGCGAGTATATAATTATGGATGTATTCCCGCATCTCTTTTGGATTCATTTTTACACTTCCTGCCATAGGTTGTTGTGTTATTTTCTTCATTACTTTCTCTGTTAGCTCATCAGCAATGGGCTTGGCTATACTGTATTGCCTTTCATAATTATGGTATACCTTTTCTATAAGGTAATCTGTATTGTCAGCGAGATTTTTAAGGGATCGTCTATACTGTACATTTATTACTTTCCCACCGGGAATATCTGCCCATGTAACTTTGAAGCCCATATCTTTAAGCATACGCTTTACCTTATCAAACTGCTGTACTTCCTTTCCCATGAGTTTAATAGTCCCCTCTGATTTGTAGTTACTTATGGCTTTGTTGGTAGCTCTTAAGATCTTGGTGAGGAGTTGGGGGTTGTTTATAAGGCCATACTTAAATATAACTATCTCCCCTACCATCTTCATTAACTTTTGTTTCTCTCCCTCATTTTCACCTTCCATATTTATAGGTTCCTTCACTGCAGTATTTCCATCCATACTATCACCACTTTTATTGTAGGATGTCCATATTTTTAAATATTTGTGCTTCCTAAATGGGAAAATCACATAATTGTAAGATGTAGATATTGAAGAGCATCGCAATAAATCCTTGCTCTAAATCTTTTAAAATTACAGAAGACAAGAAAACGCAAAATGCCCTTAGCAGAGGGTGTCATTTACCATTTGGTAAGCGACAAATAAATATACTTTTTTAAATATACACTGAGATAGTTATATGGTGGAACTATGAGTTTCGGCGGAAATGGTGTCTCTGCGGATAAAGTGATAAATAATATACATAAGAAAGCTGAGATGTTTGGGTTAAAGATAAATTGGAAAGTAGTAGATCCTGTTATGAGAAAGGTTATTGAAAATTCTTACAGAAATCCAGGTAAATCATATGCTTTGGGATTTGGAACAAAAAGAAAAGCAATGGAATTCTTTAATAAAGTTCTAAAACCATATGGCTTTAGTGGAAGAGTCATAGAAGAGCCAGGAAGAGGTGCTACACTTATAATAAAATATGGTGGATTTAAAAAGAGTGCTGTTATTCAGCACAAAAATGAGTTGAAAAAAGAAATACCAAACCTCCCTTATGTGTCCGTCATAATTCCGCCAGGGGAAAATGTGGATCTTTCACAAGCAATAGAATTCTCTCAGCTTAATAACAATCTAGATAAAATAAAATTCGCTCACAATAATGGGCTTCCTGTAGCTCTCCATGTAGACACAACTAAAAACCTCCATCTATTAACGGGCAAACTTAAGCTTTTAGGTTTTAGGGTAAATAAAGATTATAAAATTGAGGCTGATGAAAGGGGTGGCCTTAATATTATTATAGATCCAAGTAAATTACTTCCATCCAAGCCCAAACCCAAGATGGTGGCAAAGAGATACACACCAGCAGAAGTTTCTAGAATGTTTGAGGAGTTGAGTATTAATTATAAGGTATTCGGCCCTCCGGATGCAACATTCCAAATAGCAACATATAAGTCTAAACCTACTATTGCAAATTATGTAAATGTTGGAAGGAGATATTTAAGTCAATTTCATAAAAAAGAAGTAACTTTGACTGTGAAATTTGACAACCCAGAAGATGTAGCCCAAGCAAGAAAGTATCTTGAAAATATAGGTGGAAATATATCTATTGAGCGTGATGAAAATGATCCCACTACATACTACTTGACGATTTCACGACAGAGATCTAGAGGGCCTATTTAAGTTTTTTAATTTTTAAGCTAACCCCACCATACCATTCACTCTCCAAGGTCCACTCTATAAAATATCCCAGGCTTAAATGGAAGATGCGCTAAAGCCTCAATGGGTGCAGGAACCGCTTGCCATCTTATATCCTCTCTGCCAAATGAGTCTGGTTTGAAGGCCTGAGATGTGTCTGAGAAGGCAATGTAGTTGTAATAATTAGCTGGAGAAGACAAAACTTTAGGTAGGTGCTCTCTCCACGTCTCAATAGGATAATCGGCTTTTGACATGGAAACAACATACCATTTTCCATTGTACTCAAATAGAGGGTCTATATGATAAAAGTCAAGACCTTCATTATCTTTGGGAATAGATGCCGTAATAGCTGTAATGACTTTATAGCCAGCATAGTGTAACGCTTGGGCAAAGAACATCGTGCTGGGATAACAGTATATCTCGCGTGTTTTGAACAAATTATCTAAGCTTGGAGAATATCCTTTTTGGTCAAATGCGACGTCAAAGGCTATGTCCTTAAATGACCTATAGAATGTCTTACTCATAGTCCTTATGTCATCGAGCGTTTTAAGGCCGTTAAAACGCTCCACCCACGCCTTTACTCTTGGGTCTATAGGCTCTAAGTGAATGATGCTCTCCTGCTCTGCGTTGTATATGGGCATAACAATCTTATCGCCGGATGTATTGAAGTGAGAAATGTGATAACTATTAAGCACCGCTTCTATATAAGCTCTTCTCTGCTCTCTTTTCCGGGCTGCGGAATACGTGCTTATACCATAGCTTAGCCCATACACGACTGAAAAGAGGAGTATAAGCTTCTTTATCTTAGAAAGCTTTTCCCTCCGCTTATCTCGCGCGTATTCGTTGTAATTATCGTAGGCCTCGAGTGGCTTGGCTTTGTATAAGCTTAGCCAATCCTTAGCTATTAAAGAGAATATGTGCTTGGCTCTGGTGGGCTTGTCTTTTTCAGTGCTTTTGCCCTTTGGCTTAGCTTCTTTATGAGAAAGCCGTTGTGAGCCGGACTTAAGCAGATGAATAGGCATATGTAAAATTGTGTTAGGAAGTGTTTAAAAAACAAACGGCCTCACAGTACACCCAGCTCATCATCCTCGAAGGGCTCGTCCTTTTTTGCCATGAAGCCCCTGCCAAGGATTTGAGGGGAGTGAACGCCTATTATGACAGCCGTTACATAAATCTTTTGTTCGAGGTTGGGGTTTATGCGCACGCCCAGCTTCACGTCTGCATCTGGATTAAAGCTCTCTGTTATGCCCTCGCCGATTTTAACTGCATCCTCTATGGTTAAGTCTGGGCCACCCTCTATATGGATAAGCGCGCCTTTGGCATCTTCATAATCCACGTCTAGCAGCGGATGTTGGAGTGTGCTTTTTATGGCATCTTCAACGCGCGTATAACCCTCGCCTTGCCCTATAGAAATCATAGCCAGCTCCGATTTGCCCCTCGTCTGTATTAAGCCTTTTAAGTCTGCGAAGTCCATGCTTATCAAAGATGGCAACACGATAGCATCGGATATACCTTTTACAGCTCTGCCTATAATGCTATCAGCTAGCTCAAAGGCCTTGTCCAAGGGCAAGTTGCCGGCGAAGTCCACAAGGCGATTGTTGTCTATAATGATAAGCGTATCAACCTGCTTGGCAAGCTCTTCTATACCCTTTCTGGCTTTCTCCAAGCGGCTTCTTTCTATTTTGAAGGGATACGTGACAACACCTATAGTTATAGCTCCAACCTCTTTTGCAGCTCTCGCCACTATAGGAGCAGCCCCCGTGCCTGTGCCACCACCCATACCTGCAGAGATAAAAACGAGCTCGCTGCCTTCCAATGCACTCCTTATTGCGTCGTAATCAGATTCTGCGCACTTTCGAGCTATAGAGGGCTCTCCTCCAGCTCCCAAACCACGCGTAATAGCTTTTCCTATAAGTATCTTCTCATGTGCCCGCGCAACCTCTTCCAAATGCTTTGCATCCGTGTTAACAGCAATAATTTTTGCACTTTTTATGCCAGAGTTGTATAAACGAGTAACTGCGTTTGAACCTGCTCCACCAACACCCACAACACTTATCTTAACCTCTCTCATGTATTTACTTTGACCTAAAGGCTTTAAATATTTATGGTCTCTTCCTACTCATTACTTATTGCCAAAGGATGTGTAGGTTAATTGGCCAAGCCAAGTAGCCTCTCCTGACAGGCAAGCGGTGGAAGGATGTTTAAAGAAGTAGAATCTGAAGAGGAGTTTGATGCTATAGTAAGCACATATCCCTTATGCATAGCGGGCTTTTACTCCCCAAGATGTCGGAAATGCAAAGAAATCGCTCCTTTCTTCATGGAGCTCGCTAGCAAATATAAAGCGCTGCAAGTTCTTCGTGTGAACATTCTTAAAGACGAGAATATAGCATTGCTCCAGAGCTTCTCTGTAACTTCGCCGACACTCTTTATATTTAAGAAGGGCGAGCCCATCCTTCGCATGGAAGTGGAACGCTACAGCTTAGAGGAGATTAAGGAACGCGTCTCCGAGATTCTCAAGAGATTTTTCGGAGAGTAAAGCAAAAGTTAAGATGGAACTGTAAATAGAACTATGGATATTAGCCGCTAGCATTGTCTTCTATTCCCTCAAATTTCTTCTGTACTCTCACTTACATTCTCAATCGTAAATAGATATATGGTGGAGCTGAGGGATTATAGCTTTAAAGAAAGCTTGGCCGTCCTAAGCGCGTCTTTGAGCGTGTCGTAGGTCGCGCGCTCTATGGCCTCGTCTATGGGCAGCCAAACATATGCGTCGTGCTCGTGACTTAGCTTTACTTTGTGCTTGTCTGTCCTAGCTGCAAACACGTATACAACCTTATGAATCATTTGCGTCTCATTCGGATAGTGGTAAGTGTATTCCATCGTCGTCATGAAAGGCACAACTTCTATCTCGCCCTTTTTTATGCCCGTCTCCTCTTCTAGCTCCCTATAGGCCGCCTGCTCTAGCTCCTCGCCCTCTTCCACCTTGCCCTTAGGAATGTCCCAATGGCCAAGTGTGTTATGTATAAGCAGCACGTTGTTTTTCTCGTCTAAGAGAAGCCAACCTGCAGACTTCCACTCCCTTAATGAGGATGTCTCCTCTCTTTTACTATTATCGTTCTCTTCCATCTTAATCACCTTCTTAGCCACTTCTTAGCCACTTCTTAATCCTCTTCTTCGGCCTTCACGACGTGGAGTATCTGCTTAAGATGTGCTTCAAACGGCGCCCTGAGCCGTGGATTGTAGAGAAGTGCTGCTGGATGATATGTGATGAGGATGTATGTCTTGCCAAAGAGCGTGCTAACAGACAAAAGTTTTCCTCTCACTTCTCTCACATCTTTTGCCAAGCGATACTTTTCCACGAGGTAAGCTCCACTATGCCGGCCTAAGGCCACGAGGATTTTAGGCTTTATTATGCTTATTTGCATGTCGAGCCAAGGGCTGCATAGGGCTTTTTCCTTGTCTGTAGGATCGCGGTTGTTTGGCGGGCGGCACTTTACTATATTGCCTATGAACACATCCTCACGCTTTATGCCCAAGCTCTCTAACACTTCTGTAAGCACCTTTCCGGCTCTGCCGACAAAAGGTCTGCCCGTTAAGTCTTCCTCTCTGCCGGGCGCCTCGCCTATAAACATGATTTTAGCATTGAGAGGACCTTCTCCCACAACAGGCCGCGTCCTCGTCTTGTGCAAAGGACATTTCTTGCATGCCTCTATAGCCTTCTCAAGCTCAGCCCACCTTTTACGCCGCTCTTCCAGCTCCTCTCCAGAGACCTCTTCGCCTAGCTTCGCCATGAAAACACCCGTGCCTCTTGTGCTTTTTGGCACAGGGCTTTTTAAATCCTATTCTGCGCTTTACTAAGTGTAAAACCGTAAGCTACACAAGCCGGTTGGTGGAATAGCATGGTAAAATCTGGCGTGTTCATCGATCCTGAGCTCCGTTATTCGAGAGAAGCCAAGGGACAAGTAGTCGTTGGAGGTCAAGTTTTCAGATACGACGTCGTGCAAAAAGGAAGCGGCGTAGTGTATATGAAACTCAAAGACGAAAAAGGCGAAACTTCTTGGGTGTGGTCCACTGCCTATGCAGAGAAATGGAAGGATAAGCTCAACAGCTATAAAAGCGCCACTGCAAAACTCTTCATAAGAAAGAACACAGCCTCCTTCATAAAAAAAGCTAAAAACGGCCGATTCTACTTCGTTTTTGCCGACGCACCTCGCCTAGATTTGTATATAAAAGAGGCCAGGCGGATTTTTAGAGGGGACTTGGGGCACCTCAAAAGAGACGACGCCTTTACCCCTCTTATGTCATTAGAAGGCATCATGGCCCTTATAGGACCAGAAGTGATGAGCAAGGATTTCATAATAAAACACGCTGACAACAAGCGCCTATTGGCAGCCGCATATCTGAGCTTCACAGTCCTACCCTTAAATGTATTCGCGTCCAGAGATAGCTGGCTAAGCTACGGTGCATTCCAAGAGAGGAAGCAAACCATAGAAAGGCTTTTCAAAAGCCCAACATATAAGGGCATTATAGGCAGAGAGAACACGTTGACGTTCACAGTCTCCTTTTCCAATCAGTTCCGCCTGACCCTCTTGCTGGCATATGATAACCTTCACAACCTCTACAATTACTTAAAAAGAAAGCCCGTTTTCAACAAATTTTGGTCTAGGCTTAAAGGTAGAGATGATGAAAAGAGAGTTGTTGTTCTTTGGCTTATGGCTGCTATGCACAACATGGGCTACACATCTCACTTTATATCAAGGGTTGCTTTGCCTGCAATCGAAGAGGCAGCTAGCTCACCACATCCTTTCACGCCATTTAAGCGAGCCTTCCTAAGGCATCTTGGAGAAACAACTAAGGACACACAGACATATGCCCTCTCTGTTTATTACATGGAGCAGGCCATTAAAGCCACGGATGTGCTCAAGTGGGTAAGTCCACGAAGGAGATATCGACAGCACCTGAGAGAGGAAGCAGTGACTCATTAAAAACAGAACGAAAAATAAGAGCAAAATCCACCTTCCTTCTTCTATCCCTCAGCCACGTATCTTTTTAACCTTTTTTACCCAATTCTTGCCATGGCGGGCTTGATTTCGACGGATGAGTGGAAAAACTTTGTCCTTATTTCTGGCATAATCCTCCTTGTAGGCTTAGGACTCCAGCTCTTCCTCTCTGCTGGCGCATTTCACAATGACTACTGGGTAAAGCACGTGGATGTGCACTTCGATAACGCGACGAAAACCATAACGGAGCGTATAACCTTTGAGGTCAATTCCACGAAGTTCCACGAGATATACAAAGAATACGCCGGCAAACAGCCTATTCTAAAGGTTGAGTGCAGCAGCGGCCTAAAGTCAAAAATAGCCCCTAGTGAAGACCATCCCAACAGCGGGAATAAAGACATTATATGCAGAAATGACAAAGGCTTAAAGCCCGGCACATACACGCTCACCGTCACTTATAGAATGCCACCCAAAATGCCCGTTAGATGGGTTGTGTTTACTGTAACGCCACGACGTGTAGAGTCTGTAAGCTCAAACGGTGATGTATTGTTAAAGGCGTGTTATGCAAACGAGCCTGTAGTCGCGTTCTATCCCCATGCCGACTTATATGGAATAGTAAGGCTCGTCCTTGTCTACATAAACAGATGGGCTGGCATAGTTGTTGCGCTATTCTTCATAGCCCTTCTGTACATCATATACAAAATTTACGGTGTCGAATACGATGTTGATAGGTCGGCACTTCCGGATATGCTGCATACACCTCCAAAAGACAGGCCCAGTTACGACGTTGCGCTGTTTTTTACATCAAAGCCGGGCTTTGATAAGAGCGATAGAAAAAAGCTGGCGCGGGTCATATCTGCCATTGTAACAGAAGGAATTATAGATGGCGCTTTGAAGTTAGAGGAGAGAAAAGTCAAAGTTATAGACGAGGGCAAGCTCTCAACCTACAATGAACACATAAAAAACATCATCCATCGGCTAGATGGAAAGGACGCCGCTTACATAAGCAGGGAAGATGCACGCTACATTGTTAAAGAGCTAGAGGCACATTACAAGGAGGTAAACAAAAAGGAGAGCATATATTCTAACGACGGCTACAACTTCTTCATTATGGTAAGCTTCTTGCTCGCCTTTCTCGGCCCTTTCGTGTTCCCCCTCTACCTCGCGGCGAGCTTCCTTTTGGTGGGCATAGCTGCGATGATTGGTGTGAGCGCCTTTGGAGGCTACCTCTTAGGCAAGTATTCTACACCCGAGACTTTCAAGGAGCGCCTTATGTGGGAGAGGTTTGCTAAGCTGCTCAAAGACGAGAGCTTGCTTAAAGAATATGGGCCAAAGGACGCGAGGATGTGGGGGCGGTGGCTTGCCTATGCCTATGCATTCGGCATTCCAAAAGAGAAGATTGTTAAGTTATTTGAGCTAGCCCAGACGCACATCTCAGGTCTAGGCATAACCTCGAGTGACATTTATGCCATTTCCGTCGTAGGCTATAATTTGGGGTCAAACATGGCAGCATCCTCTTCGAGCAGCGGTGGTGGCCTAGGTGGCGGTTCCATTGGCGGCGGCTTCTCTGGTGGAGGGAGCTTTGGTGCTCGCTAAAGCCGTTAAAGTTAAGTAAGGTGAAGAATAGCTGTAATAAAAAGTAGAAAGTGAATGATAAAAAAAGATGTCGCCAACAGATACCAGCAGACCTATTGAAGGCTTTTCATTCTCCAACGGCCGAGAGGTAAGCCTCCACAAGCTCTGTATCAAGATATTGTGGATTGTGAGTCACGACACTGCCAATGACTCTTAACCCTTCAGCTAGAGAGACACGACGAGCAGCGCTGGGAAAGAGAACGAAATCTATTTGATCCTTGTCTGGCAAGGCATTAACGGTTACGTCTATGAGATAGGATAAAATCCGTCTTAAAGATGCTTGGATAGGCATAACCTCACTCTTTTGAGCTTCTTTTGCAGCGATGACGTTTATGTGCTTTGGCTGTGCTTTGGACAAGACCTTTATTAAGCTGTAAAGATTGGCTATATCCGTAAAGGCCGAATCTAGAGGATATAGCATAATGGACTTCGACAATATAAAGCGCTCGTCTTCCATCTCAGCCTTGGACAAACCAAAGAGAGCTAAGACAAGATCTGCAGCATCGTCATTTATGTGGGCAGCTTTTGAAAGAACTCTGCCTTTGTAGATGTCACTTTCCTCCAAGCGGGCTTTGAAAGTTGGGAAATCCTCTTTCCTTAAGGCTGTAAAGATGGCAAAGGCCTCCTTTGTATATTGTAAGATGTCTTTCATGATCTCGGCGCTTGTGCCATCGGGCAAATGCACATCTAGCACAAAGAAGCTTTTAGCCTTGATTTCAGGAGCAAGGTCTTTAAACTTGGCTAAGCTCTCAGCCAAATACACCTTTGGCCTGCCTTTAACGATCTCGAGCGCTCTGAAGACGCTTTGCACTTCTCGCCTATCCTCTAACAATATAACGCTCTCCTTGTTGGCAGCCATTGCAGCTAAATCCCTAATTCTCTTCTTAGTCTCGTCGACATTTCCTGCCATGTTCTCACCTTGGCTACTTCGTTGAGTGCCTTTCTGCATCTCTGCAGTGCATCGGATTATGTAAGATAGTGTTTTTAAACACATATTATAACATTATTGCGAGATTATTGCGAGAGATGGCAAAGAAGACAGTAGAGAAAGCAAAAAGCGCAAAAAAATAAGGAAGGCCATTGTAGGTGTCACGCTCCAATCCACTCCAATCCGCTAAGGTTTTAAATGTAATCTCTCAAATGGCTGCATGATAGGCTTGATTATCTTGCTGGTTGTTATACTAGGCGTTATACTCTGGTTCGTGACAGTGTACAACCGCTTTGTAACGCTGAACAATGCTATAGAGTCGACATTTAATCAGATAAGGGTTGGAATGAAGAAGCGTTTAGACAAAATATCGTCGCTCGTCGAGGCTACGAAGTCGTACATAAAATACGAGAAGGATGTGTTTACACAAGTAGCAAAGCTGAGAAGCGCACCCATGAATACAACTGAAGATGTAGGAAAAGCCATGAAGGGCTTAACGGGCTTAGTAGGAGCGCTTAAAGTAGCTGTCGAGGCATATCCTGACTTGAAAGCCAACGAAGATGTGAAAAAGCTCATGGACGAGATCTCTGCCGTTGAAGATGAGATTGCAAGGCTTCGCTATCTCTACAACGACCAAGTCCAAACATTCAATGCCATGACAGAGCGCATCCCTTCAAACTTCGTGGCCGCCATAGCGGGCTTTTCTAAGAAGCCTTATCTTAAGTTCGGCGAAGAAGTAGAAAAGCGCGTAGAGGCAAAGCTTTACTAGCTTTATTAAAGGTGAAACTAAAGGAGAATTTGCCAACTTTATCTAGCTTTTTTTATTCTTCAACCTTTTTTATCCTCTAACGGATTCGTCCGACGCCATATCTTCTTTTTCATTTTCTCACTTCCTTCCCATTTTCCTTTTCCATTCTAAACTTTATGCCAGTTTTAAGGATTCAACTCCTCTAGATAGTCATTTCTCACGAGGGTGTTGGCTACGTTTTTCTGCCTTTCAACCCACCTTTTGTAAGCAGGGACGACGGAGCCGTACCACCTGCTTATAACTTCTGCAGCATCGTAGCCCCTCTCTACAGCGTCTCTGCGAAGCCGTCGCCTTAAGGCGACGGCAGGAGATGCTTCGACGAAGATGGCCTGCATGAAAAGCTGCGTAAAAGGTTGTGCAGATGGAGGTAAGGAGTGCGGCGGTGAGTAGAAAGGAGAAAAGTGTGAATAAAGTTTCGACGGATTAGCAGCCTTCTGCATGCTCGGCACGCGCGCGTACAGAGGAGAAGCAAAAAGCCCCTCTACTACAATGAACGGTTTAGCTTCGACAAGCTTATAGCCCTTTCGTATGCCGTTGTAGGCGTATACGGGCTTAAAAACGGTCTTGCCTCGTATGAGCTCATCCAAATGTCTAGAAAGCAAAGCCAAATCAACTGCTTTGGGCCTGTCGAAGTTGTAGGTTTCAATGTTCTGCCTATCTACGACGGGCTTGTAGTAATCATCCATGTCGATATGAAGCGCTTCTCCTCCTTCTTCATCCCGCCCTTCGAGAAGTTTAACAAAGCGCTTTGCAAAATAGCTTTTGCCAGAAGCTGAGCCGCCCGCTATAAAGAATAAGCCCCTCTTTACATCGAACTCATCCAAGAGAGCCGCATATATGGCAAGTGCATCCTCGACAGATGGAAGGACTAGCTGCGCTGATTGAGCTTGTGTTGGTTGAGCTGACATGAAGGGGCTTGGCCCCATGTGTTTATAAGGTTTGTTTGTTCTAAGCTGCTACATGGCCGCTCACGTGAACACGGTTCTTGGCATAGAGAGCACAGCCCACACTTTAGGCATAGGCATAGTCAAAGGCAAAGAGGTATTAGTGAATGAGTTGGACACATATATGCCAGAAAAAGGTATATTGCCAAGAGAAGCTGCTGAGCATCACGCCGTCGTATTCGAGCCCTTGTTAAAGGCAGCCTTGAAAAAGGCCTTTCCTAATACAAGCAACAGCGCTTGGCTCGATGAGGGTATGAAGCACATAGATGCTATAGCTGTAGCTCAAGGACCGGGTATAGGCGCCCCACTGACACTGGGCGTGGGCTTGGCAAAATTCCTCTCTGCCTATTACTCAAAAGCTATCGTCGGTGTCAACCACCCTTACGCCCATATAAAAATAGCTGAGAAAGGGACGGGCATAAAACACGGCATAATCGTCTATGTCAGTGGCGGCAACACACAAATCCTCTTCAAGGAGCAGGGCTTTTATCACATTTTAGGCGAGACGCTCGACATAAGCGTAGGCAACCTCTTCGACACATTCGCAAGAAAAGCAGGCATAAAGCCAGCGCACGGCTCTGCGCTAGCTAAGGCTGCAAAGAACGGCAAGTACGTCAAACTCCCATATACGGTTAAAGCCATGAATCTGCAGTACTCTGGCCTTCTGACGGCGGGCCTTCAAAAACTCGAAACAGAAAGGCTAGAAGACGTGGCATTCTCCCTCATGCACACAGCCTTTTACATGCTGGCCGAAGTGGCAGAGAGGGCCTTTCACTTAAAAAAGGCTAGCGGCGCACATGTAGAGGGTTTTGTTCTGTGCGGTGGTGTAGCCCAAAACAAGCTCCTTCAAGACATATTTCAAAAGCTAGCTAAAGAAAACAACGCGAAGTTCGGCGTCGCAAGCAGTGAATACAACAGAGACAACGGAGCTATGATTGCTTACGCAGGCAAACTGCTCTTAGAAAAATACGGCCCCCACGACATAGACAAGCTTCAACCTCTTCCTTATTATAGAATAGAACAGATGGCTGAAATCATAGAAAAACAAAAACAAAACGATAAAGCAAGTAGACAGAGGACAAAATGAAAAGAGAAGTAAGGCGGAAAAAGCGTAGCCACCTCCACACATTCAATAACTTTTAATAAACTTTGCCTTATAACAGCATAAGCCAAGGTAAATCGAGAAAAAAGAGAAGAGCAAAATAACAAAGGAGGTATAAGGATGAATATTAAGGTAAGTAATAGGAGAGGTAGTAAGAAGAGTAGAATAAACCCGACAAGTAATACAAAGGACTTGAAGAGGTTTAGAGAGCTCAAAAAGCTAAAAAAAAGAAGCAGAAGCCCAACGAAGAGAAAATAAATGGCGATCTCGATTGTTGAAGAAAGAAGAGGACTATATACAGAAAGCAGTCGAAGAAGGGCAATACGGCCGCATTATAACTTATCTCACAGAGCATCCAGCTATAGAAGTAAACGAAAAAACAAAAGCTTATATTAAGCGCGCCCTCGAGAAAAGCCTACCCCGCTTAATTGAGAAGAAACGCTTCAGAGCCTTAATTCGCTGGATTCCTGAAATCATGGACAAATATGAAATAGATGTACTAGAGGGCCCAAAGATAAACCTAAAAGGGATAGGAGAAACTGGAGAGAGTATTGAAGAAAGTACAAAAGAGAATAAGAGAGTAGAAATGACCACTTATTCTCAAGAGAAGCTTAGAGACATCGGCCTTTTTTTGGCCGATGCGCACATAGAAGAGCTGGAGAGGAGAGGTGGATGTAAAGGACTTAGAGACCTTGTTGACATAGTTAAAGAAGAGGTGCACAGAGAAGTTACACAAAAAGCATGGAATGCAATACTAAGCTACATAGTTAAAGCCGTCGAAGAAAGTGAAGGCCAAGAAAAAATAGAGTTCAGCAATGAGATGGATTACGTGTTTAAGCAGCTCTTCGGCGAAAATAGGCGACTCGTCGTAGAGATGCTCAAAGGCGCGAGGCGTCCTATAAGCTATCCATCTTTGTCCAATGAAAAGAAGGACATCTTTGCTCCGTTAAATTATGTATCGGCTCGCAAGGAAGAATTTGCTGCTGCAATAAAAGAAAGGCTCATAAATACGGGTGACAAGGGTTGGCCCCTACTTCCTAGCAAAGACAGCATAAACACAAAAGTGCTAAAGAGCCATTTAGTTGTACTCAGAGGCTTCTTGCAATCATGGGATGGAGAATATTCAGAAGAGAAAAACCTATTTTACACATACTTAAAAGCCAATCTTAGGCATGTGCTTCGGAAAGAGCTTAAAAGGCAAGAACACATTGAAGAGCTACCCAGTTGGTTTAGACAACTTTCCTCTCAGAGGGCAGATGTCGTCTATGTAAAAGATACATTCGATGAGCTGTTTTTCGAAGTCGTAGGTGAGATTCTAGCTGACGACAAAGCATATTTAAAAGCCCATTGGGCTGTCGTAGAGGCATTCCTAAAAAGCTATTTTAAAGAAGACCAGCTAAAGTGGGTTAAGGCTCTCATGTTGCGCATGAGTGAAAGGTTAAACGAGATGAAACAAGCCAATGAAAATGCCGAGCAATCGGGCAGCGATTTACTATAAAGCCAATATAAAAGTTGAAGGCGCTGGGGGTGGGATTCGAACCCACGCTCCCTTGCGGGAACGGCTTAGCAGGCCGTCGCCATAGCCACTAGGCGACCCCAGCAGTAAGCTCAATGTATGGGCAATTATGTTTAAAAAGCTGTATGAAAGGCAAGGGGCTGTAAAGATATGCAAAGGTGCGTAAGAAGTAAAATGGAGAAATGAATTGAAGAATGAAGTGCACGCAAAACTAGCTGTTGTGGGCTACGTGCAGAAGGCCATAGAAAGGTTTAATAAAGGCATGCCTTGATAATATGCTAAAGGTGGTGAAACATGACCGTGCTGGCAACATATACATTCCATAGTGAGAGTGTCCCTGTCCAAGTAACTATAAGGAGAGAAAAACGCGAATTCGTGCCCCATTACGAAATTAAAGTTCCTGGTATAGGCCTAGGAACAAAGACCATCATCGAGACAAAGCTGAAAGCGGAGCTTCTATCTATGATGGATATTGATTTAACGGAGCTCCTTGACGTGAAAAGGGCCAAAGAAATTCAAGAAAAATTTTACAAGGCAGCTGTGAGGCTGCTTAAAAAAAGCTTCAGCTCAGAAGAGCTCACTGAAGAGAAAATAGATATCTTGGCCACATATCTCATACAACATACCATTGGGTTAGGCGACCTTGACATACTCTTAGCTGACGACCAATTAGAAGAAATCGTCATAAACGGCCCTCAGGAAGCTGTATGGATATTTCACAAAAAATTTGGCTGGTGCATAACCAATCTTAAAATGAAGGACGACGAAGAGATTTACAACTATGCTTCTCTTATAGCGCGAAAAATCGGCAGACAAATTAACGTGCTCAATCCTCTGCTGGACGCGCACCTCTATACAGGCGACAGAGTCAATGCTACACTCTTCCCCATTTCTTCGACGGGCAACACAATAACCATACGTAAATTTAGCCGAAACCCTTGGACAGTAACAAACATGATATCCACTGGCACAATAACGAGCGACGTCATGGCCCTTATATGGCTTATGATGCAGAATGAGCTCTCGCTCCTCATAAGCGGTGGCACAGGCAGCGGTAAGACAAGCTTCCTCAATGCCATAGCGGGCTTCATTCCGGCAAACCAGCGTGTAATTAGTATAGAAGACACAAGAGAGCTCACGCTGCCTCGTTACTTACAGTGGGTGCCTCTCGTCACTAGAGAACCCAACCCAGAGGGTAAAGGAGAAGTGACAATGTTGGATTTGCTCGTCAACAGTCTCCGTATGCGTCCAGACAGAATCATCGTCGGTGAAGTCAGGAAGCAAAGGGAGGCAGAGGTTATGTTTGAGGCTATGCATACAGGTCACAGCGTCTATGCTACGCTGCACGCAGATAATGCAGAGCAGACAATAACGAGATTAACAACACCACCCATAAATCTACCAAAAGAAGTGCTGGATGCACTTGCCGGCATCGTCGTCCAATTTAGACACCGCCGCTACAACATACGACGCACGCTGGAATTCGCTGAAGTGCATAAAAACGGCAAGTTGCACATGTTATATAGATGGGACAGCAAAAAAGATACGTTACCTCAAGTCAACAGTCTAAGCAGAACAGCAGACTTGCTTAACCTCTACGCGGGCATGACTGAAAAAGAAATACAGGCAGATATCGACGAGAAAACACTTATATTGGACTGGATGGTAAAGAAGAAGTACTTTGGTATAGACGAAGTGGGTCACATTATATCTACATATTACAACTATCCTGAAGAGGTTGTAGGAGCAGCTGAGAAGAACAAGAGCTGGGTGTTTGAATGAAGGCTCAGCCAAGCTTATATACTAGCTACGTCAATCTCATAAAGCGCATGAAGAGGGTAGAGGGTGAACCCCCAAGCAGAGAACAAGGTCACTACCTTATACGTGAATACATGGAAAGTAGAGGTTACGGAGAAGCACTGGCTCTTCTTAGGAATATACGTAAAGCATACATAATAAAAAGAGAATACGCGGGCAAAAGAAAAGCCAAAGGATTAGGGCAAAAAAAGAGCCTATCTCTACCTAACCTACCGAAAAAACAGGTCCAAGTAAAAGAGAATGTAGTCCAAGCCCAAGAAAAAATACATGGTACGGTCCCCAGCGCAATCCCTAGCACAACTGCTGCTAAAAAAGGGCTAAAACAGAAAGCGAAGCAGAAGGCAAAAGCAAGAATAAGTAAAGGGCAGAGACAGGCAGTAACAGCTCCGGCTAAAATTCCAACTGGAGTCCCTTTTCAAAACCAACCAAATCAAGGTCAGCAGGGACAGCAAGTTGCACAGATAACTGAGGCTCCTAGGCCCAAGCAGCAGCTTGAAAGGCTTATATTTAAAAAGGAAGAAGGAGAGGCTGAGATTGTGAAACCGCTTTTGGGATTACATGTTCCACAAACAGGTGAAGCAGAGGCATTAGCAGTGAAAAGAGTGGAGGCGCTTAAAGGTAGTGGGAAAGCCCTCTCTTTGTCTGAGATGTCAAAACAGCTTATCATACTTACCCAACAGCTTCTAAGAGAAAAAGATGCAGAGAAGCGCGCCACCATACGCGAGCAGATAAGTCATTTGAAAGAGCAGATAAAAGCCGCTAGAAGCGGCAAGCAAGTTAAGACAGAAAGCATAGAAGTAAGGCTAAAAAAGCTCATGAAGGACGACGTAGATAGGGCTGTAAGCGAAGTAAAAAGTGCATTAAAAATATACGATGGCTTGGAGGATAGAGCGCACGTGTGCAAAGAGACAAAAAAAGCCATCGACGCATACATAAATTATTTGGAGTCCCTCCATGCAGCTTATATAAAACAAGCTGGCATAAAAGCAGCCAACCTTTCCCAATTTATAGATTACTCCCTATTAAATGAGATAGTGGAAGAGTGTAGGAAAGGAAGTAAAGAGAGCAAAGAGGGCACAGCAGAGAGAACAGAAGGTGAAGCCGGAAGAAGCTTAAAGAAAGAAGAAGAGGAGAGTAAGCAAGGGGAAAGTGAAAAAAGTAGTGTGGATGTAATAAAGAAGAGGCTTGCAAGCATGCGCGAAGCCCAACTGCTCCACGAATTAAGCGTTAGAGACAGAGACAGCTTTTTATCCTACATAAGGGGTGAGCTTCCCAAAACAGATGCCTTAAAAAAGGCTAAGTTGCTTATAGTACAAGATATGGGTAAGAAGATGGGCTTAAGTGCAGCAGAGGTGGAAAAGTTGAAAGAGGAGGTGCTTCAATGAATAGAATTCCCGGTATAAATATAATTTCTGATTTTATTTTGCCTTACTATGTCCCCACACTTCGCAAGAAGATGAAGTCAGTGGGATTAAAGGAACCTCCGGAGCTTTATGTCGACAAAGCGGTTTTGAACGGCTTGGTATGGAGTGGGCTCATAGCATTTATCGTAGCCATAATAGCCTGGGTCATGACGCTGGTTGTGACGGCATTAGGCTTGATCCTGGCGTTCTTTGTGACGTGGATTATACTGGCGGTTCCTCTTATATACGTGAATCTCAAGCGCATAGACATCATGGAGACAAGGCTCAAAAAAGCCATTGAATATGACCTTGTCTTTGCTGTGAAGCATCTTGTCATAGCGCTTTCATCCGGCACTTCCTTGTTTGATGCGCTTGTTAGTGTAACAAAAGGATATGGGCAGGTAAGCAGAGAATTCAAGGAGATCGTCGAAAGAGTAGCTTTAGGCGAGCCTTTGACAGCCGTATTAAGAGACAAGGCAGACAAAACACCCAGCTCAGCATTCAAGAGAGTACTTATACAAATAGCAAACGCAGAAGTAAGTGGGGCTGACATAGCAGAGGCGCTCGACGCCGTAGCGAATCAGATATCACAGGAGGAGCTTTTGGAAGTTAAAGAGTACGGCCAAACGCTGAACCCAATCGTTATGTTTTACTTGATTATTGGTGTCATTCTGCCGTCGTTGGGCGTCGCTTTCTTCATAATATTACTATCGTTTGTTAGTAAAGGAATTAAATTGCCTTTCATACATCTTGTAGGTATAGCAGTAGTGATTGGACTTATACAGTTCCTATTCTTAGCCTTCATAGAGAGCACAAGGCCCAAATATGCCATTATGGCATAGTGTAGAGGCGGATCAGAACGAAGAAAACAAAAAGGTAAAATAAAAGAGGAAAATGAAAAAAGAAAAAGGTGAAAAAAATGGCATGGACAAATTGGTTAGAACGTTTGGGAAGGCTCTTTCCCGAGAAGGTTATTGAAAAGCTCGACGCTGTGCTTGAGCATGCTGGGAGTAGATGGAATGCAGAGACCTTCTTGGGACTAAGTGCTATTTTGACAGTGCTTTACTTTATCGTAGGCATTATAATTTATGCCGCTTTCCCAGTTGGAGCTCAAACGCCCTTTGTAAAAATGGCTAAGGAGCTAACACAGCATTACATAGGCTTTTGGGCTTTTATTATATACAGTATAGGCCTTATAACATTATACTTCATCATTGTTACAACTGTTTACAGTTACTACACACTTAAAGCAGAAATGCGTAGAAACGCCATAGAAGAGGTTGTGCCAGATTTTCTAGCTTTGGTATCCTCCAACTTAAGGGGTGGCATGACACTTGAGCAAGCTCTATGGCAAGCTGCTAAGCCAGAGTTTGGCATTCTTTCACAAGAAGTTAAAGCCAGCATGAAAGAGGCGTTTGCAGGCACGCCTATTGAAGATGCACTAGACGGCCTTTCCAAAAAATTCAACTCGCCTCTCTTCTCAAGAAGCCTCATAATATTGAAGGAGTCTATAAAAAGTGGTGGTGAAGTAGCTGTTGTTCTAGAGAAAACAGCCGAAGAAGTGAGAAGTGTAACCATAGCAAAGAGAGAGATACGCTCCATGCTTCTCATATATGTTATTTTCCTCGTGTTTGCTTCAGCCATAGGTGTTCCCCTCCTCATGGCCGTGTCAGAAAAGATGGTTGCCACATTACAACAAAGCTTCTTTGCTGAAGCAACGGGAGCAGCCGTTTCTTCATTCATAGGCTTTTCTATATCAACGCCGCCGTTTACAGCCCAAGAATTCCACTGGTTCTCTATAATCATGATATTCATAACAGTATTCATAACGAGCTTCATCGTCAGCGTCGCATATACGGGCACAAAGAGACAAGCATTCAAGTTCTTCCCCTTCATGCTCATAACCGCTTATATTGTATATTATCTCTCACTGGGCTCAGTCCAATATATACTCATAAATCTTGTATAAGGTGGAAACATGACTGTAAGAAATGAGCGTGGAATGGAAAACACAAGAAAGAGGAAAGCGCAGGCTGCTATAGAATACCTAACCATGTATGGTTGGGCCATATTTGTCATACTACTAGTCATAGGCATCCTTTTAACAGTCACGAGAATGCTAAATACAGAGCACTGCATATTCAAACCCAGCACATTCACATGCGGCGATATAAATCCAGCTGCAACCCTCGATGCTTTGGGAAGTGTCAAGATGTACTTAAGGATGGTCAACAATCAACAGAACCCTATTATAATCTCCAAGGTTGCTTGTATAAGAGGAAGTAGGGAAAGCAAAGTAGACGACTTTCCAAGCGCATGGACGGCTTTACAGGGCTATACAGATCCTTCACCACAGCCTGGCGAGAATACAGTAACTGTTAATCCAGGAGGTGCCATAGACTTCAAAGGCATTCCGTGCTACGAGCTACCATCCTCAACAAGCAAGTCACCTCTGCCCATAAAGATGGCCAACGGCCAGCTTTTCAACGGCATAGTCGTCGTGAAATACAGGCTTTATAATGACTTCTCAGGTGTTGAAAGAGAAGCTGTAGCATCCGTTGCCACGACTGTGAACAAGTAAAAAAGATAAAAAAAGCAGATATGATAGAGAAAGCAAGCAGTAAGCGGCGAGTGGAGACAAAAGGGATAACAAATAATAATAGTAAAGGATAGGTGAGGATAGGCGCACCAGACTCATGAGGATTATATTCAGTTAGGTAGTTTGGGTAGTCAATTTAGTCAGTCTAAACTAGCGCCGCAAACATCCTCCGAATCTCTCAATATTCTTTGGGTTCTCTGTTTTCTTTTTACCCTCCACAGCCCGCTCTGCCTTTCTATCCGTTTATATACGCCATAATATTCCTATTCGGCACTCCTATTCTGCATTCCTATTCTGTGGCCGTATCTTCACCACTTCTTTCTGTCTCTTTCTATCTCCTTTTTTACTAGCAATACTTACTGCTCTTTATTACTTGCTGTTATTACCCCTCTCACTCTTACTAGTCTCGCTCGTGGCTGTATTCCCTTCGTCCTCTTTGGGCTTCTGGCCTTTAGAAAGGGGATCTTTAACAAGGACGACAATGTTGCCCCTACCTTTCTTTATGCGCTTCACTATACCATAGCTTTCAAGCTCTGCCAAAGCGAGGCTCATCTTTGCTTCGCTCCAATGGAAAAGCTGGCGGAGCTCTTTTTGTGTAGCTCTGCCGTCTTCATCCCTTAATGCGGCAATAATTTGCTTTAAATCATCGCTGAGTTCATTGTCCATGTGTGAAGGCCCGAATTTATTCTCGTCCTGGCCTTTTTGATCCTCTTCAACCATCTTTCCTTTCTGATGAGAGCGATAGAAATAGACAAGCACAAGCAAACCAAATACAAAGAGAGCAAGCAGCAGAATATAGAAAAACCATAAGGTGTTAGCCTCTGTTTTCTTTCCAGATCTTGTAGTATTAGATGTACTCTTGCCTGTCTCGTTCTCAGAAGGTACAAAGGTTAGGTTAGCCAATACATCAACGTTTGCTCCTTCCAAATCAGGGATAGCTATAAAGTCAAAGTGGTATATAGGGGAGATGCTGCTGTTTGCTGAGGGAATTGTGACATTTTCGACGTCTGTTAAAAACTCGCCGTCTTCAAAGCATTCCACTTTTAAGTTGTACGTGCCGGGCTCGAGGCTCAGAGTGTACACGCTCATATTAAGCACAAAGCGCTGAATGGGCGTTGTATTAACTGTGAGAACGCAATTTTTCAACGGCTCAAGCCCCGGCCCATAGATGCTGCCGTTAAGTTGAGCGGCTAAGTTCTGAGAAGCAAGCAGAAGCAAGAGAAACACAAACGTGAAAATAAAAGAAGGGATGCGCTGCATACTCTGCTTTCAGACGCACGATTTAAAACCTTTGCTTTTTCACCCTTTCATACAGTCAATGACTACATAGCTGCATAAGAGCGCTTCATTTTTAGACATCTAACATGCTGAAAAGTATAATAAGGGCATTATCTATTGGATCCAAAGGTCTACAAAAATGCTGCATATGACAATGCCATAAATTAACATTTTAAGCTTTTTCCCTCCTATCAAAGCCATGGTATGTGTAGTTGGCCATAAGAATCCGGATACAGATAGTATCTGTTCTGCAATAGTAATGGCTTATTTTCTAGACGCAACACCCGGAAGGCAGGGAGAGCTAAACCCCGAGACGAAGTATGTGTTGGAGAAGTTCGGCGTGCCAGAGCCCAAATACGTTGATTCAGCTAAGGGCAGAGAACTCGTCCTCGTCGACCACGCAGACCCTAGCCAGACATTCTCCGACTTAGATAAGGGAGAGCTCGTCTGCATCATAGACCATCACAAGAACGGCATAACAACGTCGAAGCCCATCCTGCACATCTCTAAACCCCTTGGCTCTACTGCCACCGTTATAGCCGAGTTTTACTTCAACAACGGCATGCATCTTTTGGGGGCTAAGAACAAAGAACTGACGCCGCAGATGGCCGGTCTTTTACTAGCCGCTATTCTCTCAGATACGGTGGTTTTCCGCTCTCCAACGACGACAGAGGTGGATAAGGAGATGGCTGAAAAGCTGGCTAAGATAGCGGGCATCGACGACATCGAGGCTTTTGGCAAAGAGCTGTTAAAGGCTAAATCCGTCGTGGCTAAGAAGCCAGCAGCAGAGATGTTAACCACTGATTACAAAGAATTTGACATGAACGGGCGGAAGGTCGGCATTGGCCAAGTTGAAGTTGTAGATTTCAGCGACGTCGAGCCAAAGGTAGACGAGCTCCTGCGTGTCATGAAGGAGAAGCAGGAGAAAGAGGGCTATGAACTCATCGTATTTGCTATAACGGATGTTCTCAACAAGGGTAGTAAGGTGCTCGTCGTCGGCAACAGAGAAGCCTTTGAAAAGGCCTTCAACACAAAACTCGACGAAAAAGGCACAACTTACTTAGAGGGTGTCATGTCCAGGAAGAAGCAGCTTGTGCCTCCGCTCGAAGAGTACTTTAAGAAGGTGTGATACGTCTTTTTAGTTTCTTACTTTTTTTATCCTTGTCCTAGCTGCTTCAAGTGCGCTCCTACACTTCTTTTATAAACATTTCTTAACACAAATCAAACATGGCCTCTCCTTTCAAATACCACGCCCGTAAAAAAGAAAGCAAGCGCCCAACCCTAGTGGCGCTCAGAAAAGCATGGACTGTCTTTGACAGAGCCAACAAGGGCTTTGACCGCTTTACAATAAATAGCCGCGAAAAACTGAAGAAGGTGTTAGATAAAGTATACAAGGTACTTCCTTTGGTTGCATTTTTAGCTTTAATAGGCTATATAGGTGTGGTAACTGGGATTACTCTCGAAGTTGTTCTTCCCAAATCTAGACTTAAGAATTCGTTGCACAATTGGGAAGACCACATTGTATGGACAGATGTAGGCCGCTACAAAGACAGGCTTACTATGTATAAAGACAAAAGAAAGCTCGAAGTTATGCTTGTAGAGGTGCCAGACCCACAAACTGTAAAAGAAGGTTGGGTACGCGTTGTTTTGGTAGAAGACGGCAAGGTCAAGCTCTACAAAAGAGGTGAGAAGTTCTCCATCCCTCCATATGCTTTTTACTTTACAGACGAAACGCTCTCTTTTACTGAAAAAGGCGAAAACAAAGCAGGAAAAGTCGAGATTCAGCCTTCTGTCCCCCTCTACATGCACATCAAAAATGGAGAAATGGCCGCTATAATAGCGAGGTGGAAGCCGGCAGAGCTCATAGTCGCGTGGGGCAGGGCAGTAACGGCCCCCTCTTTAGTAGCTTTACAAACATTCACATGGCACGACTTCGAAGTTGAGGTTAAAGATGCGTCGCACAAAAGCAAGTTCACGCAGAACATCCCTTATGCAGAAATTGAAGTGAGGAATAACAAAAGTTCAGACATCGTCGGGCTTTTCTTAAGACAAGGAAGCAAAGCGCTCCTTGACTTTGGCTTACCTTATGAAAAGAAAGTGCCAAAAGTTCCTCGGTGGATTATGTACAGAAACGCCCCTCACAGACGATAAGGCAATGATATAGCTCTAATAAAGACTCCAACTCGTTAACTATAGAGTTAATCTAAAGATGCATATAGTGAATATAGACTTCAAATCGTATAAGGCAAAAGGTGGAAAAATGGGTGAAGTAGATGGGCAAAAGGATTGGGAAACATTACAAAAAGACAAAGCACTCAGGAAGAGAACTAGATATAAGAAGGAAAGGCGGAAAGCCTTCTCCTCAAAACCTCTGTTTAACGAGCGCTTCATGAGAGATGAAGAAGTACATGCTAAAATTCAGAAAGATATTGAAACTTACATTAGAGTAGAGGTGAGGTGGGAAATCTTCAACAGAATAAACCCAAAGAGGAAAATGCGCATCATCTGGAACGAAGAAAAGGCCTACATCGCTATTCGTACATTGGTTGATAGACTAATAGAAGTGGGAATGAAAAAGGAAGAAATAGGTGTCAGAGAGTTCGCTGCTGCAGGCCTTCAAGGCTTGCTGTCTCACCACTTCGATAATAGCCCTTCTGCTGCTATAAAATACGTTTACCCTCAATGGGAACCAAACCACACACTTAGAGTAGTGCCCCAAGGCTATTGGCAAAACGAAGCCCATGTGGTAGAAGCTGTACGCCTTGTAGTTGAACGCGTAAGATTGGAAGGCAGAAATGTAGATCCCTCTGAAGGAAAGCTCGTTGATATATGGCTCAAAGATTTCATAGAACTGGGTTTTGACCGTTTAATTAAACTGTACGACAGCGTTTACAGACTTCTCAAACTTTTGCCTGAATACAAAAACCTTCAATGCTGGCAAATGAAAATGCGGAGCAAGCACTGCAATGTCAAGGAGCACATAGTAGAGATAAGTGAGCTCGTCTTAAGAGAAGCAAGGAGAAGGAGGCGCAATCCTCTTCTTACATTTTCGGACTTGACTGCCCAAGACTTTTTTGCGGTGCCCGTAGGTGTAAAGTTAATTAAAGCCTATAAGAATGGAGTTAACAAGCTCAAAAAAGATTTGACGTCTAGCCTGGAATCAAAGAGCCAAGCAAAGAATCAGCCAGAAAGCCAAGAGCTGTAGAGTTGCAGATTTAATGGAGGTTTAAATTGGGCAAACGAGCCTTTTAAAACACCTTTCAACAAAAAGCCAAGCATGGGTGTGTGGTACGTAAAAAAGCTCATAGGAAGAGGAGAAAAAACAAACGTAGTCCTTTCAAACGGCAGAGAGGAACGCGTAGAGCCTGTAAAGGCATTTTCCGTTAGAGATGGCCACTATATATACGAGGGCTTTTTTGTTGACATGGAGAGCAGAGAAGCTTGGCGTCCATCAGAAGAAGAGCTAAAGAACTTTTTCGCATCCGTCGAGAATGGCTTATCCATCCAAGAGAGCGAGCTTATGCCCGAGCTGTCCTCTGCCGGACGGAAGCTAAAGGCCGCGGCTCTGTTAAATAGGCCATGCATAGCGCGCTTTCACAACGACGCAGACGGCATAATAGCTGCTATTCTCTTAAGCAAGATAAACCCCTGCCATAAAGTTCCCCAAAACGTCGTGACTTACGGCAAGAGAGATGCACTAGCCGATTTAAGCAACTTCCATTTCTTTCCTAAACCTTTAGCAGTAGCTCTAGATTTTGGCAGCAGCGAAGAGAGTTTAGATGCATATGACATTCTCTCTTCAGGAGGGGCAGAAGTGCTCGTCATAGACCATCACCCCTACGATAAGCGCGTCGAAGAGAAAGCCCTGCTTGTCAATCCCTTAAAGCATGAGCTGCCTTCTGACTATACAACGGGTTATATCATGTCTGAAATTATAAAGCAGTTTTCCATAGACATCGATGCTTTGGCAGAGGTCTCGTTAGCGGGCGACAAGAGCGAGCTGGGCTATAGCGAAGATGCAGCAAAAACCGCTTTGGCTCTGGATTACGCCGCCTACTATACACCCTATGGCCTCGCTTATTCTCTATACACAGAAATTCTCCACGACAAAGAAATAAGGAATACACTCTACGAAAAGGCTAAAGAAGCCTTGGACTTGGCATTGAAAAGAATTCTGCAAATCTCCAAGACAAAGACGCTGCCGGCGGGTTTTACACTCTATTTCTTCGACGCTGAAGATGTAGGAGAGAAGTATGAGTTCCCCGGCAGTGGTAAGATGGCTACACTGCTTGCTGAGCATATAAGAGAGAAAAAGCCGGAAGAGAAGGCCATAGTCCTCTCTGTAACAAGCAAGATGTTAAGCTTCAGGCTCGTCAAAAGGGACACACTCGATTTGTCCAAGTTTGTAGACTACCTTGTCGAAAAGGTTTCATTCATCGTTAGTGGGGGAGGGCATGCAAACGCAGCTAGTTTTAAAATAAGAGATGCGTCGTTTAAAGACGAAGTCGTTGCTGCTGTTGTAGCTGCACTCGAAGATTTCTTGAAGGAGAGCCCACAACCAACATCATAGAGCTTAGTATTCACTTGAGGAAGTAAAAAAGCAGGTCTTGTAGGAAAGGTGGGGTTATGGACACCAAAAAGGACATTGGTAAGGAAAATAGCGAAAATGACATAGGGGTTAATAAGAGTAACGCGTCAACCGAGCGTGCTGGGCCTGCACAGCCCCGTTTTGGCACAGCAGGCATAAGAGGAGACTTTGCCCATCTAACGCCGGAGCTTGCCTTCAAGATAGGCAACTGCTTCGCTCAGCACATCCCTGAGGGCAAAAAGGCCTTTGTAGCCAAAGACGCCCGAATAACAGGAGATGTCTTAGCTACAGCCTTAATAAGTGGTATTCTTACTGCTGGTCACGATGTTGTATATTTAGGCATAGCGCCCACACCGACGGCAGAGCTCTACCTTCACTCAAAGGCAGACGAAGCTGGCATGTTATTTGTCATCACCGCCAGCCATAACCCAGCGCCAGACAATGGCATAAAAATCTTCAAAGGAGATGGCATGGAATTCGACGAGAAAGAAGGCAATGCCATCTTCAGTGAATGTAACCAAAAGGCTGCTGAGTGGCAAAGTGTGGGAAAGATGAGCTTGGCCGATCCTCTGCCGACATATATAGACGAGATGGCCCGCTTTTTAGGGCCGATAGAGGCGGTAGTAATAGGGGCACAAAAAGAACAAAACAGAGATAAAGTAAGTGAGGGGACAGACGTTGGAGTCCTATTTGATTTAGGCGGGGGCACAACAGTGCTCACAGCCAAACCCTTGCTTAAGCGCATACTCAAGCTGCCCTATGCTTTTCTCTTCGATGAGCTCGATCCCTTTTTCTCCTCGCGCCCCTCTGAACCAAGCAGGCAAAACCTCTCTGCTTTAATGGCGGCGCTCAAAAAGAAAGCCGAACAAGAAGGCAAAGACTATGTGGGCTTTGCATTCGACGGTGATGGAGATAGGGCTAGCCTGTTGAGCGCAAAATACGGCTTCCTCGGCGGAGACTATGTCTTTGCCCTCGCTTTAGCCGAACTCTACGAGCGCGGTTACAAGGGGGATGTCTGCACAACCGTAGCCACAACGCAGCTCATAGATGACGTGGCAAGGCATTACAGCTTCTCAGTAAGAAGAACACGCGTGGGCAGCCCCTTCATCCTGCAGTGCCTAAAAAAGAGAGAAAAAGCGATGTTCGGCGGAGAGAATATAGGGGGTATAGTCTTCAAAAAGCTGAGCTACGCAAAAGACGGCTTACTCTCGGCAGCACTTGCCCTTTCATACATAGTGAAAAGGAAAAAGGTTGCAAGCTCTCCTGGATCGTCAGCTGAGCCCATCAATGGACTAGATGCCTTCATGCAGGCGTATCCCCGCTATTATGGCATATACGACAAAGTGCGCCTTACAGCCCTTTCATCTGCTTCTTCAAGCTCCACAACTTCTTCGGCTTCCTCCTCAGCTTCCTCGTCCTTACTAGAGAACGTATTTGATAAGCTCAAAGAAGCCTTCTCGTCTTACAGGCCAGAAATAAACGCAATGGATGGTCTTCGCATGGACTTCCCTGAGAAACATACTTGGCTTTTAGTAAGACAAAGTGGGACAGAACCCAGCTTGCTACGCATCGTCGTAGAGGCAAGGGATGAGCAGTGGGCGAATGAACTAGCAGAGAAGGTTAAAGCACACATTAAAGAGGCTGTGGAGTAGCTGCGAAGAAAAGAAGGGATTAGAGAACACTTTATAAAGGTTTTCCATAATAAATTATGTGTGAAAAAATGGTTAAGAGAAAAGAATTAAATAAACAAAATGGAACAAAAGAAAGACAGAAATCAAAAAGCGAAAGACAACCACAGTCATTGGAGCCATTAGAAGACAAACTCATAGTAAGTAGGGAGGAAAAAGTCAAGGCACTAATAGATAAAATAGGGGGCAAATGGAGGGCTTTGGGCGAAGAACTTTACAAGATTTATAAGGAGGATAAAGAGGAGGCCTTTGCAGTTATAAGTGAAATAAACAAGAAAAGAGGACGCTACAAATATATGAAATTTGAAAACGAACAGTTAAAGCAGTGGCTAGGTATATTGCTAGATATATTGGAAGAGGAGGAATTTAACTTCCCTATAGATGATGAGGAAAGGGCTAAAACAGTGCTTGGCTTAGCTGCCCTTTCTGGCTTAAAGAAGGAGATAAAAGGTGAGAAGGATGTGAAGAGGGGTTTTGCAGTCACCGTTATAGCTCTGACATGGGATGCCTTCTTTCCACCTAAGCCAGACTACGAGCGGGCAGCTAAACTCACGGAGAAGCTCAATCTCATAGAAGACCTCTTAGAAGAGTTAGTGGAGATTATGAAGAGATGGGAAATGAGGAATTTCTCTTCCTTCTATATAAGAAAAAAGTTTGTTAATGAAATGTTGAGTAGGTGGGCTAGGGAGCTGAAGAAACAGGGTAGCAATGCTTTGAAAGTGGCAGAGAAGAAAAGAAAAGGATGGAGTGAAGAGATAAAGAAGGATATAAAAAAATGGTTGGCAAAGAGCATTACATGGAAATACGCTATCTCTCTCATAAAGGCCTTTGGCCTTCAGGAAGAATATTGGTATGACTTAAACACACTCCTTCTCAAACATGGAGAAACAGAAGCAGGATATGTCTTGGAGGAGTGGGCTAAAGAGCTGAGAGAAAAAGATGATAGCCTGCTTGAAGAGTTTGAAAAAAGAACGATGGGGATATCTAACTGGATAGGGTTATCTAACTGGATAGTGGAACAGATAAAAAAGTCATTCTATGATAAATCCAGTAATCGAAGGGCCTCCGCAGCCATTGCAACAAAGGTTTTTGATCTTCAAGAAAGATTCTTACCCGAGCTTGTTTTGACATCTTATGACGAGGATTTAAATGCAATGGATGCAGCTAGAGAAGCATTGGCTGCTTATGAAAGGACAGCCGGAAAAACTGGAAAAGAGATATATGGAGAGGTGTTAAGTGACCAGGAAAAACACAGGATAGAAGAGCTAATAGTTAAAGCTGTACTCTCTGAAGATGTGTTGAGATCAGAAAACGCGCTTTTCATTATCAAACATTTGGAGTTACAAAAAGAGTTTTTAGATATGTTAGTGAAGCTAGCGCTTGATGAGGATAAATATGTGAGTGCAACGGCAGCTGAAATTCTTGGCGAGTGGAATGAAGAGCTGGAGAAGAAAGGGAGTAGCGTAATGGCTGAGCTGGAGAAGAAGAGGAAAGGATGGGCTGAGGAAGTAAAGGAGAAGATAAGAGTGGGGGTAAGGAGTGGAAGGCGAGAAGCGGCGGTTAAGCTTATAGGTGGGCTGGGTTTGCAGGAGGAATATAAGATTGAGATGATATTTTTGAGCTTTGATGACAATGGTGGTGTGAGAGGAGCTGCTGAGGATGCATGGGAGAGAGCTGGGTTTGGTGATGTGAAGGTTTTTTATGATGAGATGAGAAAAGGGGAGAAAGAGCAAGTGAAGGAATTGATAAGAGAAGCAATGAGAAATAATTACTCAAAAAGGCGACATGCGGCAATTGAACTCATAGAAGCGCTGGGCTTGCAGGAGGAGTTCAAAGCTGAGTTGATGCTGCTGATGTTTGATGGTGATAAGGATGTAAGAAAAATAGCTAAGAGTGTGTGGAAGAAGGCTAGCTTAGGTTACGTAAGAAGAGTATATGAGAAAATGAGTGAAAAGAATAAGGATCGAGTGAAAGAGCTGATAAGGGAAGCGGCGAGGAGTTATTGTAGAGATAGATGGTATGCAGCAGCTAAGCTAATAAGCAAATTGGGATTGGAAGATGAGTTGTTGAGAATATTAATAAAGTTTGTCTTGGATGATGCCAAAAAGGTTAGAAGTGTTGGAGGAAAAGCATTGAGCTCATGGGCTAAAAGAAATAGGAAAGGAGTTGGAGAAGAAGCTGTTAAAATGAAGGAAGACAAAGCCCTTTTACCCAACCCTTTCGCCCTTAACGAGGCTGAGAAGCTTAGAGATAAGCTTGTCTTAGGCATGGCTCTGCTCTGCTCGTAGAGGTTTTTAAGTATTACTTTTCCTAAATTTATGGGGAAAATGGATGGGAAAAAGAGGTTGAAAAGGAAAGAAAAACAAAAAGGAGCTAAAGAGAAGCAACGGAAGGCAGAGGCTGAGCCCTTAGAAGAAAAGCAGGAAGGAAGGCAAAAGGAGCTAAAATTGAAGAGAGAAGCAGCTAAGCTGGTTGAGGAGGCGAAGGGGGATTGGGAAAAGCTAGGCGAAGCCCTTTATGGGATTTATAAGCGGGATAAGAAAAAAGCCTTCGAGATTATTGAACCCATTAGCCGCGATGAGAAGTTAAGGAATGGGATAAAAGCATCTGAATTGAAGGATGAACAGCTTAATGAATGGTTAGTTAAGGAATGGCTAGATCTTCTAAGGGATAAAAAGCTTAAATTCTCATTGGATGATGAAAAGTTGAGTAAAGCCGTGCTGGGCTTAGCTGCTTTGTCCGGGTTAAGGGAAATAAAAGGTGAGGAGGATGTAAAAAAGGCTTTTGCTATAACTGTGCTAAGGGAAGCAGTGAAAAGTGATCTGCTGTCCCAGAACCGAGAAGCAGCAGCCATACTCATAGGCGAGCTAAGCTTACAGAAGGAGTTAAAGGCTGAGTTGATGTTGTTGATGTTCGATGGGTGGTATAAGGCAAGTGGTGCGGCTGAGGAGGTGTGGGAGAAGGATGGGTTAGGTGATGTAAAGGCAGAGTATGAGGCGATGGATGAAGAGGAGAAAGAGAGAGTGAAGGAGCTAATAAGGGAAGCGGCGAGGAGTGATTATTGGGATAGACAAGAAGCAGCAGCCAAGCTTATAGGCGAGCTGGGCTTAGAGAAGGAGTTGTTAGATCCCCTCATGAAGCTCGCTTACGATAAAGATCTTGTTGTCAGCCACCCGGCAAGAAAAGCTCTTGTCTCTTGGGTCAAGAAGATAGTAGAAGAGGTGAAAGAAGACAAAGCCCACTTAGCTAATCCCTTCACCCTTACCAACAAGGAAGAGCTCAAGGAGGAGCTGTTCTTAGCTATTGCAGGGGTCTGCCTCTAACTGATAAACCGAGATTTAACGTCTTATTTCTCGAATTATTCCAACCGGTAACGACTAAAAATAGTGCAGGAAGAGGAAGATGGGTAATTACTAGGCGAGCCCATTAGTAGCGGCCGGCTAAACACCTCGGAGTTTCCCATCGGCGCTCCTGCCGCCCCGAGAGACCGAGGGGGCAGCTTCGAAGATTCCACCTTCTAGAGAAGGCAAAACCTCCTCTAAAGAGTGCTTCCTGGATTGCTTTGTCATATTGTAAGCTTTTTCACACCAAAACCACAATTTCCCGCAATTTTCACAAACAACCATAAACGTTAAGCTTAAAAACACCTATATACACTATATAAGTGGTGGTCAAATGGCAGGAATTGACAGTATAATATGTGATGAGTTTTTTGAGAACCCAAAAATGGGTTTGGATGCCATGTTGAGAGCTGAAGATAGCTTGCTCAAAGAAGCAAAGGACAACATCTCCTTCAAAAACGAAGCCATGAAAAGACTCATACGAAGTCTGACTTTGGCAAACCTTCCTGAGGATTCGAGAAGGCTGATAGAGCAAGCAAAAACAGAAGATGAGAAGATTGTGGCAGCGGCCTTGATAGCTAGCAGCCTCAGCAAAGTTATAGAGAACATAAATCACTACGCAATTATGGCCAAGGAAAATGGTGCTCCTATGAGCAAAGTTGGTTCTCTGGCTGTGCTTATGGGCTTGGTGAAAAGTATATACACTCTAGAAAATCCTAGCATTGAAGATAAGGATGTGGCAAGAATTGTTGTGCAATATTGGGTAAAAGAGGACGGCACACCTAGAACAACGACGAATTTTGCAGACAGCTTAGCCGACAGAACAGAGGGTAACATAGTTAGGGGTGCTGGAATCTTGTTAAGTGCTCTAGAAGGGAATGTAAAAGGACTGGCTCCACCAAATGACGGTGACATTGAATATCTTCTAACCACAATAATAGAGGGTTACCATCCACCCCAAATCATGGATAAGCTCTACTTCATAAAAGAAAGCCAAAGGCTGGATAATGCCGCGTGAATAGACAGTTAAAAAGGGTGGAGTGGAAATGGCATCAACACAACAATGGGCACAAATAAAAGAAGAGATTGAAGCAGAAGGAAAAACCCCAAGAATAGAAGGTGCTTCGCAAAGGAATATTGAAGCGCCGAACTACTTAGAAAGGATAAGAAAAGCGGGCATTGTAGAAGAAAATGCATCTATTGAAGCTGCTTTGGCTGCAGCAATGGATACAATACGTAATGTAGCAAACCATATTAGTAGTGGTCTCAGAGGATTAAACAAGATTTCAGAGAATGTTGAAAAAGATGAAGGTAAGAGTGCACTTTATATTAGCAAAAAAGAACCGTCAGAAACACCTTACAAAGTCATCTTTCTAGAAGGTGAGCCCGGTACGGGAAAGACGTTCACTGCAGAGTTTGTGCTAAGCAAGTGGATAGAAAAAGTTTTGAATACTGTAACTTCAGATGAACCTCCGAAGGATAAAAAAGAGTTATTGAAAAATATCGATAAATTGATTCCTGAAGCCAAAAAGACAGAAAAAAAGGAAGAGAGCCTGAGAGAGATATTCAAAGAAGATGTTAAAAAAGGCAGAGTAGTTTTAAATAAACCCCTGGAGGAGATTGTCAATACAATGGCCAAAAGAATGGAGCAAGTTGGCGACGAAAGAATAAAAAAAGATTTACAGAGGGTATTCACTACTATGTACTATGACATATTAACTTCACATGTTGTGAAAGGCCTAAAAAACTTAAAATGGAAAGAGAAGATCGTAGTTGATAAAGTTGTTATGCCAGCTCAAGAAACATCTTCAGAGTTTATTGAGAAAGGAGAATACAAAGTACGCAGGAAAGAAATTCTAAAAAAAGAAGTAACATCTAAATTACTTTCTCTAATTGGGAAAGCTGCAGAAGGCCATTTTACAATCCTCATCTTAGATGAGCTCTCTGAACTAGTTAAGATAGATTCCGAAAAATCACCTAAGATTCTTCACCCTTTCTTTGATGCTTATCTAAAAGGTGACCCCTACGAGATGAGTATTTCAGAAGAAGAACTTTCACCCGAAACAAAGAATATCGTAAACCGCCTTGTAAAGGAAGGTTTAGCAAAGTGGACAAGTGAAAAAAGCTTAAGGATTGAAATCCCCCCTAATTTTATTATCATAGGCACAGGTAATATAAGAGATAGTGAAAGTGATAATATTGTTGGGTTAATGAAGTCCACAAAGGAGCGTCTCTTTACATATAGAGTCACCTACATTCCACCAGAGGGTGTCGAACACTTTTTAGAGGAAAAATTAAATGAGTGGTATGAGAAAGCTGGAGGCAGAGAGGTAAATTTAGATAGAAATAGCTTAAAAACCATAAAGACCGAGATACTTAAGACATACAAAGCCTTATACGAGCAATGGAAGGAGAAGAAAGTGCACATTTTACCCTCTTTGAGAAACATAGAAGGCGCCGCGAAAGCAGTCTTTCGCTTTTATACAATTGAAAAAGTTTTACAGAGTATGAGATTAGGGGAGAAAGAGATTGGAAAAATGAGAGGCTTAGATATGCCAGCATTATTAGAGAAAGTAGAGAGCACAGACAGAGGCACAATAAAGATGATCCAAAAAGTCTCATTCAATTTTGATAACAACATCCCATCATTAGAAGAGGTTTTGAAGAAAATAGAAGTCTCTCCAGAAGGGTACTTAAACTTTATATGCGCCATGTTAAGGGCCCAAGCACATATAAAGACTGGGAGTATTATGATTAGAAGTGAAGTTGACAAGTTAGACACTACTCAAGTAGAGATTACACTAGACAAAGTTTTCAAAGAAGTGAAAGATTATCTGCCAGATTCTCTTGAAAAAGATAGAGATTTAGTAGTATTGGAATTAAATGGCGAAAAGAGTGGCTACTCGTATTACTTAAGCCCTATCTATTACATGTATTTACTCTCTACATTTACAAGCTTGTTGGCTGGCCAAAAGTTTTTCTTCTACACGGGCATAACACAGGAAGGTAAAACAACAATGAGTAAGAAAATATTGCCCTATTTATTAAACACACTCATAAAAGAGATGAAGCGCAACAAAGAGTTGGAGAATGGGCTTTTCCCCTTTTTCCCATTTGAAGGCATTAAGATGGTAGATATTGAGAACCCTTCGGAAGAAGCCCAACTTGTAGAAGGAGCGATCAAGGTGGAAGAAAGTGAATCTGAAGGCAACGAGAAAAGTCTTACGGGCGAACCAAAGTTGCTGTCTGTAGTCAAAGAAGCCCAAAAACACAAAGATATATTATATCTTGTAACAATAGATGAGATTGATGCGCTCGATTTTACGCAACACCTCAATGAGCTTCTCACATCAGATACCCTCCATTTAGGAGAAGAAGTGTACGATGTGAGCAATATTATAGTCATAGGTACAAGTAACGTCTCCACTCAATACATAGACAACTTTATAAGTAGGGCTGTGCTTGTATATTATTTTAGTCCAGAGCTAAGTAAGGTAGCCACAAAGCCAGAGGACATAGACGGCAAGATATATCTACCCTTACTGGAGTGGACTACAGAAATCCTAGCCGTTGCATATGGTGATGAAAATAAAGCGGCCTCTAAAAGCGAAATACTCCTTAGAACGTTTTTCTCACAATTAGAAGAAAATAATAAAGAATTAAGCGAAGCTGTAAAATCATTGAGAGTGCATGATGTACTAGGAAGTATCCAACAGATAAATCCTCTGGATGCGGGCCTTGAAATTAAAGAAAGGATGGAAGAAGAAAGTGAGGAGAAGAAGGGACTGAAAAAGTGGGAAATATATCTGCTTGGGCTTATTGAAAATAGGCTCGAAACGGCTATTGCAAGCAAAGGAACTGAGAAGAATAATGAATGAAGAGGTGAACATATGATAGAACTCGAACTTGACAAGATTATGAACAAGGCGTTGGCAAACAAAGTCTCAAAAGTTATAGAAAACTTAGCCCTACCCAACAAAGAAAAGGAGGTATTGGCTGAGTGGATAATAGCCACATATAAAAAAGCACAACAGAACGCAGACGATACCCTTCTAGAAGAGGCGCTCCTATATACACTCTCCAATATATCCATAAGTGAGTTGCTAAAGGAAAGGAAGAAGTCTGCTAAGCTATATTTTGAAGGCTACTTCTTAAACAGAGTGGCATACACAAAAATGAGAAAAGAAGGTAGGCCCATTTTTTATTTCACAGGGTGAGTAAATGTGCGGTTTATATCTCAACACCTTAGCAAAAAAAAGAGAGCAAGAGCCAGAGTCTATAAGAAAAGGCAGTTATAAAAAAGACAGAGAGAAAACTCATGAAGGTCGGTTGCCAGAAGGGTTTATCCGTTTCAGAAGAGCGTTGAGCAAGACCCTTCATCCAGAAGAGTGGTCAGACGATAGAATCCTTGTAGCATTCGATAAAATATACAAAGAGTTAAAGAGTGAACTACCTTCTCTTGAAGAAGAACTGGAAAATATAGGTGTGTTTCTCCCTCTAAAAAGAACCATAAGAAAACTCGTAGCAGATACACGTTATTTATACCTCTTGAAGAAGATTTTAGCTGAAAGCAACCTTGAAGGCCGCTACTTAAAGCATCTCTCCAAAGAGGAAACTAAAATTGTTTTCGAATATGTGGACCACGCTATTGAAAGAGCTGTTAAAAGTGTAAAAAATGCAATAGAGGATGTTATTTTGTTGGGGGACGCTGAAAGAGCTTTTGAAAATACATTGGATGCATTAAAAGCCCATAACGATTTGGAAAAAAACATATCTGAAAAAGAGGAGATAAAGGCACTTATTAAAGTTATAGAAGAAAAGAAAACCTTGTTCAAAGAATTCTTTGCAGAAGACATGCTCCCGCTTGTTAAGGATAAGCTCTATATGCAGATGACAATACTTCTCAACTACCCTGCAGAACGATTCTATGAGAAAGGCACTTTAGAAGGACATCTTCCGGGCCAGCTCTACAGAGTACTGGGCTTAGTACTCGAAGAAACCGTTAAAGCCGCTGAGAAAGAAGGGAAGCTATCAAAGGACACGCTAAACACGGTGTGGCAAGAAAGCATTGAAGAGAAGTTCACCAAGCTCCTGCAGCAACCGGAAATCTTTCTCATACCAGCATATGTTCATGGCGACGTTGCCCTAGATAACTACCTGAGGGCTTTTTTCAAGGGAGACGAGGAAGTAGAGAAAAATATTTCGTGGATGCTAGCCTATATCTACTCGTTGAGGCAAGGAATGGGTTTGCCACCCCTAAACGCAGAATACATAGGTAAAGAAATAGGCTTATCTCCGGAGAAGGCTCTTGAAAAAATAGGTATTGCCAATGAAGGTATCTTAGAAACCCTTGAGAGAGGTGGAGATCTCTTCGGCAAGAAGAGTAAGGAAAGAGAAGAGGAAGATGAAGAAGAGGAAAAAAGGGAGAAAAACGGTATTTTGACGCTGTTCGGAGACATGATGCGCGAAATTAACAGGGAGAGGACACTCTACTTCTTCCCTCAGGAGATACTTCTAGCGAGGGACATGAAATCCCAACTTTTAACGCTGGAAGATGTGCGGGTTTTCAGCCTATTTTCAGTGGATTTGGAGAGGAGTAGCGTGCTCAAGTTTTGGCGTTCCTCCATCGTGCTTAAAAACATCTCCGATAAGCTCCATCTTAGGCTAAGAGGAATAGACACCACCAGCCCCTTCGAAGCATTCACAAACGGAGAGGAGATATATGTAACGCCTTTTTATACGTACTTCCCCACCTATCCCTTAAATCAACTTGCCATGCTGTCTGTGATAACCCACGAGACGAGGCACATAAAGTATGGTTCCTTTCGCTTCCCCTACGACCCACAACCAACCATCAACTTCGAGAGGTACGAAGAGAGAATACCCACTATCATGAAGAGCCTCGCGGAGAAGGAGGGGGTCAGCGTAAAGGAGCTTAAAGAGGAGCTCGAAGAGATAGAAAGGGCATTTGAGAAGATATTTGACAAATTCTACAGAAAGATAAAAAAGGATGTGCCTATGCAAGATAGCAAAGAAACTATCGAGAAAACTGGTATGAGCTTAAGAGAAGCAAAAGAATATCTTTTGGAAACAACTGTAAAAGAGTTAGAAAAGTTAAACTTGAAGATTTTAGGCAATAGAGTAGAGGCATTTGCATATCTTATCTCATCAATAGTAGACCCTCAAACCGGTGCCACTATGTTTGACCAGCTCCAAAACATTGTGGAGGACTACAGAATAGATAACCTTTTCATGGAGGATCCGGATGGTGTAAGAGATCCATTTCTCAACTTTATAGACATAGGTACTAGGAATGAAGAAGAAAAACTAGCGGCGTTCAGAATGGGTTATGATTTGGGTAAATACCTCTTACTTAGGCGAGCTATGATGAGTGTGCTCAATGCAAAGGCCTCACAAGATGTCAAAGACAACTTTAACTTCTTAGTAAGTATGCTCCTAGCCTATTCGAAGACCGGGCCAGTAATGAAGGCTCTGCTTAAAGATGAAGAACTGAGTGAGAGGGAAAGGGAGATTTTTGCTATTATGGATGCCGTAATGGAAAAAGTGCTCCCGAGAGACGAAAAGGGCAATATGGTTAGAAAGATGCATGGTAAGGATTCATGGGAAGCTACATTTGAGGCAGCTCTATTCTTTACGCTTATAGCAAGCGACACTGAAGAGATGGGAAGGACAATTAGAGACTTAAAAGATAAGTTAAAGAACAATTTAAACAAACCGGAAAGGAAATCTGGAAAGTCCTGCAACAAAAGTGGCAGGGGGCAAAGTAGAGAAAGCCAAGGGAGCAGACAGAAGAGTGGAGAAAAAAGCGAGGATGAGAACAAAGAGAAGGGCAAAGGAGACAAAGGTAAAGGAAAGGGAGATGAAGAGGAGGAAAATGAAGAAAGAGGCGGCGCTGAGCAAGAGAATAGGAAAGGTGAGGAAAAGAGTGAAGAAGGTGGTAGTGAAGAAGAGAGTGAAGGAGACGAGCTAAACAAAGAAGAGGAAAAGAGTGAAGAACCAGATCCTGGCAAAGATGACATGAAAAAAGGTGAAGAGGGCGAACTAGAAAGACTTAAACCAGAGGAGAGAAAAACGAAGTATGGTGAGCAGAGAGGAGGACCCGGTAGAGAAACTGCTGAGGAGGTAGAAGCAAAGTACGAAATAAGCGTAACGATACCTCGCTCATCCATAGAGATGTACAAAGAAGCGCTTAAAGAAGTGAAAGTTGGCACAATCACACCTGTAAAGGAATGGTCAAAAATAAGTGGAAGGCCAAACGAGAGGAGAATCCTTGAATTTATATACAGCAAAGGAATGAAGAGCAAAACATTCTTCCAAAAGAAGAAGCTACGAATAGATGAGAAAAAAGGCCACTACCTATTCCAGAGACCCATAACCATGTATTTGGTCGTGGATGTTAGTGGGAGTATGGATTTAGAAACAAATAGTGAGGGTAAACTGATGGATGATTTTATGTCATCTGAACTGGCCAAGGATAAGGAGGGGCATACAGTTAAAACGAGAGCCAGGTTCGCTTTATACAACAACTTAGCGATTCTGACAGCGTACAAGGAGCTTTTAGAAGAGGGGAACATAGATAAGGATATATTGAATGTGGAAATTATCGGTGTGGCAAACTCCGGCGACAAAATTGTTATAAAACCCTCAGATATACGTATCGAAAGTAGTGGAAAGAAAGGGGACGTCACTATTAAGATGCCCAATCCTCTAGAGTTAACAGGAGGAACAGACCTTGGTGCTATGATGAAGTCGGCTGTGGAAACAATAAAAGAGAATGAAAAGAGGGTTAAGGAGGAATTCTTGGAAGGTATAAGAAGGATAGCCTTAACACCAAATATACTGTTCATATTCTGGACGGACTTTGGAGATTGGGGTGGGAATGTCGAAGAGGGGCTTAAAGCCATAGCGCAAATTGCCCTTCAATATAACGAAGACTCCGAACTTATAGGCGAAGCCTCCAAGTATATCAATGCGAAGAGGGCTTCTGTTGGTGTGATATTTATATCGCCTGACAACAGGGTGGATGAGAATGCACCTTATGAGAAAATTAAGGAGTATTTAGGCGAAGATTACACACTCATTCTTTACAACAGCGACGATGCTCCCGAGCACATGAAAAAGCTCATGGGGGTTTACCGCTCAGGTGAAGCAAAGGCCACAAATGTCCATATACCTAGTAGCAAGGAGGAATAAAAGGATGAGTTGGAAGTATTGCATGAGTAAATTGAGAGTGTTCCTCCAAGAAACAGCCAAAAGAAGTGATAAAATTTTGAAGAAAAAACCAACATTAAATGATAAAAGAGATGAGTCAGAAAAAGAGGCAAAAAAGCTATTAAGAGAGAGTAATGGAGAATGGTTAGAAGTTGGGAAGCGGCTCTACGCTATCTACAAGCAAGATAAAAAGGCAGCTTTAAGGCTTCTAGAAGCTATCAACAAAATTAATGGGCATAGGGGAATAAAGCTCAAAACAGAGGAAGAAAAAAGAATCTTCAAAAAGGCCTTCGAAGAGCTTACCACAGATGTATTAATTAAGAGAAAGATGCCGCAATCCTTAAAAAAGTTAGAAGAGGATACAAGCAAGGCTATTCTGGGTTTAGCCACTCTCTCAGGCATCAAGGCATTCAATAGTGATAAGGATATAGTCAAGGCAGGACTAGTGCCCATCACCAAAGAACTCCTGAGACAGGATGAAGGAGGATATCGACGTATAGGGGCAATGCTCATGTACTTTTTAGGTATGTACAAGCCATGCCTACCTGAGGCTCTCCTTGCAATGTTTGACGAATATAATATGAAAGTTTACGCGGCTGATGAAACCGCTCCTACTCAGTTAGCTAAGATGAAGGTGTCTGAGTTGGCTCATGCAGCATGGGTCAATGAAAATGGTATTAAGGATAAGAAGGGGAAGAAGGGGCTGGAATTCGATGCCAAACGAGTATATGAAGGACTTAATAACAGAGAGAAAAAGGAACTACTAGAGCTCGCAAGAGAAGCAGTTAGGAGTGACGTATGGGAAAGGCGAGAAGCGGCGGTTAAGCTTATAGGCAAGCTGGGCTTGCAGGAAGAGTTCAAGCCTGAGTTGATGCTGTTGGTGTTCGATGAGGCTAAGGCTGTGAGAGAAGCGGCTGATGAGGCATGGAAGAAGGCTGGATTAGGTAGCGTAAAAGCTGAATACAAGAAGATGAACGAAGAAGAGAAGAAGCAAGTAAAGGAATTGATAAGGGAAGCAGCTAAGGGTAATGATTTAAGAAGGCGAGAAGCGGCGGTTAAGCTGATAGGCGAGCTTGGTCTGCAGGAAGAGTTCTTAGATGAGCTGATAGGGTTGGTGACTAATAAAGACGAGACCGTTCACGGAATTTATGTAACTATAATAGCGGCTGAAGCCCTCGCTAAGTGGAATGAAGAGCTGAAAAAGGAAGGAAGCAGTTTGATAGTGGAGATGGAGAGGAGAAGGAAAGGATGGGTTAAGGAAGTGGAGAGAAGGATAAGAGAAAGAATAAGAAGCGACAATAAATACAACCGAATAGCGGCGGTTAAGCTTATAGATGGGTTAGAGTTGCAGGAAGAGCTCTTAGATGAATTGTTGAAGTTAGTACTAGATAGGAACACCAATGTAGCTATAGCAGCAGCTGAAGTCCTTGCCAACTTGGACAAAAAGCTCAGGAAGAAAGGCAGTAGTATGCTGGATGAATTAGAGAAAAGAGATATAGGACTGAGTGAAGAGGTGAAGGAAAAAATAAGAGATGCACTGATGAGTGGCGATAAGCAGAGACAAAAAGCAGCGGTTAAATTCATAGGCGAGCTTGGCTTACAAGAGGAGTTCTTGGATGAGTTAAGAAGCCTTGCCCGTTATAGACCCGAGGCTGCAGAAGCACTGAACTCATGGATTAAGGACAGGAAAAGAAGGATTACTGAGATAAAGAAGGGTAAAGCTCCCTTAGCCAACCCCTTTGCCTCCAATAAGCGAAGAGAGCTTACTAAAAATTTGCTCTTAGCCATGGTAGTGCTCTGCTCATAGTGGCTTTTAAGCATTGTCTTTCCTAATTCTACAGGCGAAAGGATGAGCGAGGAGGAGCTGAAGCAAGGGAAGAAAGAAAAACACATTAAAGGGCAGCAAGCAAAGGCTGAACCTATAGAAGAAACACAAGAGAGAAAACGAGAAGAACTAAAGCTAAGGAGGGAAACGGCTAAGCTGCTGAGACAATTAGGGAATGATTGGGAAAAGCTGGGTGGAGCTCTTTACACCATCTATAAAGAGGATAAGGAGAAGGCCTTTGGGCTTATCCAAGCTATTAGTCACGACGACAAGTTGAGGAAGGGAATAAAAGGCCCTAAATTAGAGGATAAAGAGCTTGGAAAGTGGCTTGATTGGTTGGACAGAAATGGCCTCAATCTGCCCTTAAATAGTGGAAAAATAGCTAAGACAGTGCTAGCCTTAGCAACCTTCTCCGGCTTAAAGAAGATAGAAAGCGAAGATGACGTAAATAAGGCCTTTGCTATAACAGTGCTAAGGAAAGCAGCGAGGAGTGATCCGTTCTGGAAGCGAGAAGCAGCAGCTAAGCTCATAGGCGAGCTTGGGTTGCAGGAGGATCTTAAAGCAGAGTTGATGCTGTTGATGCTTGATGAATGGAACGATACAAAAAAAGCAGCCGAGGATGCATGGAAAGTTAGATTTGGTGATGTAAAAGCTGTGTATGAGGAAATGAAAGAAGAGGAAAAAGAGCGAGTAAAAGAGTTGATAAGAGAAGCGGTTAGAAGTAATGACTTGTGGAGGCGAGAAGCAGCACCTAAGTTGATATGGAAGCTTGGGTTGCAGGAGGGGTTCTTAGATAAACTAATAGAGCTAGCCGATAAGAATAATATGGAAGTTGCAAAAGAAGCGCTTGCTTCGTGGGCCAAGGAGAAGGGTAAAAAGCTCGAAGAGAAAAAGGCTAAGATAAAGGAAGGCAAGGCTCGCTTAGCCAATCCCTTTGCCCTTGCTGCAAAGAAGGAACTCTATGAGCCAGTGCTTTTAGCAATGGCAGTGCTCTGCTCGTAGTGGGTTTTAAGCCTTACCTTTCATAAGCTTATGGGCGAGAGAAATGCGTGGCAAGGAAGGGCTAAAGCAACAGGAAAAACAGGTGAAGAAAGAGCAGCAGCGAGGAGCAGAAGCTAACCCTCTCGAGGAGAGGGAGGAAGAGCTGAAGAGGGAAGCAGCTAAGCTGCTGAGGCAAACAGGCAATGATTGGAGGAAGTTAGGCGAGGAGCTTTATGCTGTTTATAAGCAAGATAAGAAAAAGGCCTTTGAGCTCGTCGGCATCATCAGCCGTGAGGCGGAGTGGAGGTGGATAAATGCACCTAAATTGGAGGATGAAGAGCTTGGAAAGTGGCTTGATCGGTTGGATAGGAATGGCCTCTATCTGCCCTTAAACAATAAAAGAACAGCTAAGGTAGTGCTAAGCTTAGCTGCTCTCTCTGGTTTAAGAGAGATAGAAAATGAAGAGGATGTGGAGAAGGGCTTTGCCATCACTGTGCTGAGAGAAGCAGCGAGGAGCAAACGCGATCATAGGCGAGAAGCAGCAGCTAAGCTCATAGGTGAGCTGGGTTTACAGGAGGAACTCTTAGATGTGCTTATCGAGCTAGCGTTCGATAGACACCCAAGTGTACTCGAAGCAGCTGCTGAAGCTGTAGGTAAGTGGGATAAAGAATTGAGAAGGAAAGGTAGTAGTGTAATGAATGAACTGGAGAAGAGAAAGAAGGGCTGGAGTGAAAAATTAAAGGAAAGGATAAGAGATGCTGCGACGAGTGAATGTACATATACCCGAGAGGCAGCAGCTCAGCTCATAGGCGAGCTTGGCTTACAGGAGGAATTTTTAAATAAGTTAATGGAGCTAGCATTCGATGGACACCCAAATGTATTCGAAGCAGCGGCTGAAGCTCTAGGTAAGTGGGATAAAGAATTGAGAAGGAAAGGTAGTAGTGTAATGAATGAACTGGAGAAGAGAAAGAAGGGCTGGAGTGAAGAGGTGAAAGAATGGATAAGAAAAGTGGCAGGGGACTATAGCATAGATAACCTATATATACGAGGAGCAGCACCTAAGCTCATAAGTGAATTGGGTTTGCAGCAAGAGGAATTCTTAGAGGAGTTGATAGAGTTAGCATTTGATCCATATATACGTAGCGCTCCATGTGTAGCAAACTTATCTGTTGAAGCCCTTAGTAAGTGGGATAAAGAATTGAGAAGGAAAGGTAGTAGTGTAATGAATGAACTGGAGAAGAGAAAGAAGGGCTGGAGTGAAGAGGTGAAAGAATGGATAAGAAAATGGGCGAGAGAAGATGAGTTCTATGCGCGATATACAACAGCTAAGATTATAATGGGGCTAGGTTTACAGGAGGAACTCTTAGATGTGCTTATCGAGTTAGCATTGGATGAATATAGCAGGATCTCTGCTCCAACAGCTGAATTCTTAGGTAAGTGGAATAAAGAATTGAAGAGTAAAGGCAGTAGTTTGATGGCTGAGCTGGATAAGAAAAGGAAAGGATGGGCCAATGAGACGAAGAAAAGGATAAGAGATGCTGCGATGAGTGGTTGGGGGAGGCGAAGAGCAGCGGCTAAGTTTATAAGTGAGCTAGGTTTACAGGAGGAATTCTTAGATGTGCTTATTGAGCTAGCGTTCGATAGACAACACTCAAGTGTAGTCGAAGCAGCGGCTGAAGCTCTAGGTAAGTGGAATAAAGAATTGAGAAGGAAAGGAAGTAGTGTGATGGCTGAGCTGGATAAGAAAAGGAAAGGATGGGCCAATGAGACGAAGAAAAGGATAATAGATGCTGCGATGAGTGGTGATTGGGTAAAGCGATATGCAGCACCTAAGCTTATAGGCGAGCTTGGCTTACAGGAGGAGTTTAAGCCTGAGTTGATGCTGTTGATGTTTGATTATGTTGTGGGTGTGAGAGAAGTGGCTGAAGAGGCATGGGATAAAGCTGAGTTAGATGATGTAAAGGAAGAGTATGAGCAGATGAAGAAGAAAGAGAAAGAAATGGTTAAAGAGCAGATAAGGGAAGCGGCGAGGAGTGATGAGGCGAAAAGGCGATATGCAGCACCTAAGCTTATAGGCGAGATAGGCTTACAGGAGGAGTTTAAGCCTGAGTTGATGGTGTTGAGGTTTGATTATGTTGTGGGTGTGAGGAGAGCTGCTGAGGATGCATGGAAGAAAGCTGGCTTAGGTGATGTGAAAAGCGAGTATGAGCAGATGAAGAAGACAGAGAAAGAAATGGTTAAAGAGCAGATAAGGGAAGCGGCGAGGAGTAGGGAATGGATAAAACGCTATGCAGTGGCAAAGCTCATAGGTGAGCTGGGCTTGCAAGAAGAGTTTAAGGCTGAGTTGATGTTATTGATGTTTGATTATGTTGAGGTGGGAGAACTAGCGGAGGATGCATGGAAGAAAGCTGGCTTAGGTGATGTGAAAAGCGAGTATGAGCAGATGAAGAAGAAAGAGAAAGAAATGGTTAAAGAGCAGATAAGGGAAGCGGCGAGGAGTGATGAGGCGAAAAGGCGATATGCAGCAGTTAGGCTTATAGGCGAACTTGGCTTACAGGAGGAGTTTAAGCCTGAGTTGATGGTGTTGAGGTTTGATAGATATGAATATAGTAATATGAGAGAAGCGACTTGGGAGGTATGGGAGGCTGCTGGATTTGGTGATGTGAAAAGCGAGTATGAGCAGATGAGTGAGGAGGAAAAAAGAAGGGTAAGAGACACCATCTTAGAGATACTAGGGACTAATATGTTTTTAACAAGAAGTTTAACTTATTTACAGAGTGCTGCTATACAACTTTTAGATGCGTTAAACTTATCTAAGGGAAGCTTGTGGAGAGATAGAATTCAAGGGATAAAAGATGAAATAAAGAAAAGTAAAGCCTCTTTACCCAACCCCTTCGCCCTTAGCGAAGACGTCAAGCTAAGCGAGAGGTTGCTCTCGGCGATGGTAGCGCTCTGCTCGTAGTGGCTTTTAAGCATTGTCTTTCCTAATTCTACAGGTGAAAGGATGAGCAAGGAGGGGTTGAAGGGGGAGGGAAAGAAAAGAAAGCAAGTGGAAGGGCCGCAAAGGACAGATGCTAAGCCCTTAGAAGAGCGACAAGAGCAGCTGAAGAAAGAGGTTGCTAAGCTGTTAAGACAAGCAGGGAATGATTGGAGAAAGTTAGGAGAGGCCCTTTATGCCATTTACAAGCAGGATAATGAAAAGGCCCTTGACCTCGTCGGCATCATCAGCCGTGAGGCTGAGTGGAGGTGGATAAAAGCACCTGAATTTGAGAATGAAGAGCTTGGAAAGTGGTTAGATTGGTTGGATAGAAATGGCCTCAATCTGCCCTTAAACGATGAAAAAACAGCTAAAGCAGTAATGGCCTTAGCTGCCTTATCTGGGTTAAAGGAGATAAAAGGTGAGGTGGATGTAAAGAAGGCCTTTGCTATAACTGTACTAAGGAAAGCAGCAAGGAGTGATTACCGGAAAAGCCGAGTAGCGGCAGCTAATCTCATAGGTGAGCTTGGCTTGCAAGAGGAATTCAAAGCAGAGTTGATGCTGCTGATGTTTGATGGCTATAAGGATGTTGGGGAAAGAGCTAGGTCTGCATGGAGGAATGCTAACTTAGTTGGTGTAAAGGCTGAGTATAAGCAGATGAAAGAAGACGAAAAAGAGCGAGTGAAAGGATTTATATGGGATGCGGCGAGAAGTGACTATGGAGAGAGACGCTATGCAGCAGCCAAGCTCATAGGCGAGTTGGGATTGCAAGAGGAGTTTAAAGCCGAGTTGATGTTACTAATGTTTGATGAGTGGGATGTGGTAGATGCTGCTGAAGATGTGTGGAAGAAAGCTGGCTTTGAGGATGTGAAAGCTGTCTATGAGAAGATGAAGGTGAAGGATAGAGAGCGGCTGAAAGAGTTGCTAAGAGATGTGGCGAGAAGTGATGACGATCCGAGGCGATATGGAGCGCCTGAGCTTATAGGTAAGCTAGGTCTGCAGGAGGAGTTCAGAGTTGAACTGCTGTTGTTGACGTTTGATGGTGATCCGTATGTGCGAGAAACAGCTGAGGATGCATGGGAGAAAGCTAATTTAGGTGATGTAAAGGCTGAGTATGAAGCTATGGATGAAGAAGAGAAAGAGCGGCTGAAGATGCTAACAAGAGAAGCAGCGAGGAATGGCAGCTCTAGCAGGCGGGAAGCCGCAGCTAACCTCATAGGCGAGCTTGGCTTAGAGAAGGAGTTCAAAGCTGAACTCCTGTTATTGGCGTTTGACATTGATGAGGATGTGAGACAGGCAGCTGAATGGGTGTGGGAATATGACATTGAGGATGTGAAAGCCGTTTATGAAGGGATGAAGGTGGAAGAGAAAGAGCGGCTGAAAGAGTTGCTAAGAGATGTGGCGAGAAGTGAGGATGGAGAGAAACGATATGTAGTAGCTAAGCTCATAGGCGAGCTAGTCTTGCACGAGGAGTTTAAGGCCGAGTTGATGATATTGAAATTTGACGGTGATCTAGGTGTGAGAAAAGCAGCTGAGGATACGTGGGAAAATGCTGGATTAGACGATGTAAAGGCTGAGTATGGAGGAATGAAAGAAGAGGAAAAAGAGCGAGTAAAAGGATTTATATGGGATGTGGTGAGATGGGAGGATGGAGAGAGACACTATGTAGCAGCCAAGCTCATAGATGAGCTTAGCTTACAGAAGGAGTTTAAGGCCGAGTTGATGATATTGAAATTTGACGGTGATCTAGGTGTGAGAAAAGCAGCTGAGGATACGTGGGAAAATGCTGGATTAGACGATGTAAAGGCTGAGTATGAAGCTATGGAAGAGGAGAAAAAGGAGAGAGTAGAGGAATTGATAAAATGGGCAGCGATGAGTGATAAATGGGGGAAGAAAGTAGCGGCAGCCAAGCTCATAGGCGAGCTTGGCTTACAAGAAGAGTTCTTGTATACTTTATCAGAGCTCGCTTATGATGAAGATCCTGATGTCAAAGGCGCTTCAAGAAAAGCCCTTGCTTCATTAGCTGAGAAGAAGAAGCAAGAGGTTAGAGAGGGCAAATTCTCATTGGATAATCCCTTTGCCCTTGCCGCAAAGGAAAGGCGCATCGAAGAGCTAGCTGTGGCTATGGTAGTGCTTTGCCTCTAATAGTTAACAGAGATGGCTTAAGAAGAAAAGGAGGGAGTTAAAGGTAGGGCTCTTTTCTGAGAAGGGATTGATGAACTTCATGGCTTGGCCCTCTTTTAAAAGCCTTTTCAGGACCTTCTCAACCTTAGCTGCGGAGTAAGTGGTTTCATTCTCCTTCCGCTCATTGTAGAAACAGAGAACTTGAGGAAGAGCCTCCACTATAAGCAGCTCTTCAATTAACCAAAGAAGTCTATTGAGTGAACCGGGGAGTATGCCTTTCTTTAACCTTTCCTCGACCTTCTTAACGATTTCTTCTCTCTGCTCTTTCTCTAGTTCCCTGAAAAGCTTGGCCAAAGAGCGCCTCTTCGCTATGGCACGAAGCTTTTCCCTGCCTTTGGAAGCGATGTCCTCATCCTCAGAAAAGCTCTCCATCACTGTCTGATAGAAGAGCTCTTCCCTCTTCTTTTTGAAGAAGAAGGAAAGCTGGTGCTTCCATACCCACAGCCTTCTCTTGATAAATTCATCTACATTTTGATAGTCTAAAAGATAGTCTAAATATCTGCCAAGAAACTATAAAGACATGACAAGAAGGCCGAGAGTGGTGAAAAATGTGGCAATGGCACCCCCAAAGAGGAGCAAGCGTATAACCACTTTCCAGACCTTGTCCTTAAGAGTAGGTGGATGAGAGGACTTGTCTAAGGGCTCCTTCTCTACCTCAGACTGTGCTGTGTGGCAACAAGTCAGCTTTTCAAAGGGTTGCTTCTTTCCTACTTTTAACCTTTCCTTCACCCTTACAGCCCTAACAGGTTCCACAGTTTTTGAGGGTGCTGGCGAGGCAACGAGCAGAGAGCTGGTTAAGAAGAAAGCTGCAAAGAGCTTAGCCGCCTTGGCCTTCCTTCGCTTAACCTCCTGCGGCCTAGCCCTCAAGGGCTTTGCTTTCCCTAATTGCTGAGTGGAGAAGGGAATCATATAAAGTTGTAATGTGTGGAAAAATGTTTATAAACTTATGGTTCTACAAAGGGGAAGCTGTCTCCTTCTTTAAGCCCAACACCTTGCTCTAAAGCTTTACTAAAGTTTTCCTAAAGGGTTGCTAAAGAATGTTTATAAACAAGTAATGCGAGGGCTCGTTGGGTGATAGCATGAAAAGCTACATAAGTATGATTGTGTTGGTTGTGTTGGCTATAGGCCTTACAAGCGCATGGGGTGGCTTTGTTAAAGGCAGCGCTATGGTCAACACAAAAGGCGGTAATGTAAGTGTAAATACATCGATGCATGCACAAGCTGGAGGCGTAAATGGAAGCGCGAACATCTCTGAGCGTGTCTCAGGGGAAGGCATACCTCAAACGAGGAAAAACCAAATAAGGCCTGTTATAGCGCCAGTAAAGCCCATCTTAACGCGCGTCCCTCCTGAAAGAGCTGCTCGATATAGAACACTCGTCAGTCAGTTCAGGCAGAAAATGCCAAAGACAGTTGAAGCATGGAAAGAGGCAAGACAGCGCTTCCTTCAAAAGAGAGCTGAAATGAGAACGAGAATCCAATCCTATATAAAAGAGAAAGCAATGCTCCGGAAGAAGATGGCCAATGCTACGCCGGAGGAAAAGCTCAACCTTTCAAAGGAGTACATTGCAAGAGGCTTAAACGTAGCCATAGGTGAGCTCCAACAAATCTCCAGCTTCATTCAGCAAAACTCCCATATAGACAATGAAACAAAGGCAGAAATCCTAGCCAAGATACAACTTCACATCGAGAACTTAGAAGAGCTCAACCAAAGTATACACAATGCAACAAGCATAGACGAAGTAAGAGCAGGTGTACAAAAAATAAGGGAGGGATGGAAAGCGGCTAAAGAGGATGCCAAAGAAGTAGCAATATATGGACAATGCACAGCTTTAAAGGCAGTTGTAAACAGAGCTGAAAGAGCCGGCCAAAGGTTGGAAAATGCCACAGCAAAGTTCGAAGCAAAAGGCTTTGACATGTCTAAAACAAGAGAAGCTCTCCAAACCTTTGAGGCAAAGATAGAAAGCGCAAAAGCCCTGATTAACGACTGCAATGCAAGCGCTGAACAATTAAGAGAAGCTAAGGGTGACGTAATCTCTGCCTACAAAGAACTTAGACAAGCACTAAGTTCACTTCATGCCGAAGTAAGAGCCGAAGCGGGTGCAGGTGCCCATATGAAAGCTGGAAAAGGAATGAACGGCTCAAAGAGCTCGAACTTAAATAAGTCAAATCAAGCAAGCAGCCAAGCAAATGGCAGCAACAGTAGCTAAATGGGGGATATCATGCAAAAAGCTATACTAGCAGTGTTTCTTCTAGCTAGCCTCCTCTTCATAGCAGGCTGTGTACAGAGTAAGAGCCAATCTAACACAGGAGCACAGCTTGGGCAAGGTGGACAAGGAAGCGCTAATCAAGGAGCAGGTAGTGCCAACGAAGTAGGTGTAGTAAACATCTCCATAAATGACAGCGATTTGGCAGAAGTAAATGACAGTGTCAATATAAGCGAGCTGGATGTTGTTGATTTCAACATATGATAAGCAAAAATGTATTGAGGTATATCTGTGCCGCCTATGACTGAGCACTGCCCATAGGTATCAAAAACCCTTTTTTATTTTTCATCCCTCTGTTTTTTGAAGATAGAAAATGGACATAAAAAAGATAGAGGTGGAAAAATAAGATTAAAACAAGCAGGATGAGCTCCTAATGCTCGCTCCGCTCGCTAATTATCCCTGCTTATTTCTGCTACTTATTACTATTTTTAGCTACTCTTTACTTACTCAACTCAGGCTTCTTTCTTCTGCCCTTCCCCTTCTTTCAACTCCAAGCTGTATTCTGGGAAGAGGAAGGCAAGTGTAGGCCCAACTTTGCCATAGAGCTCAGCGTCCTTTATAACAAACTTCTTCGCCTTTGTATCGGCATCTACTTTGTCTTCGGCATCGTACTGCATGAGTGTATACTTGATCTTCTCTGCCTCGTCTTTAGCTATGCCCAACACCTTTACCTCGAATACAAGTGTCTTACCCGCATATTGGGGGTTGAAGTCTATAGTAATGCGGCCATTCTCGACCCTCTTAACAACACCGCGTATAGGCCCTTGAGGCGTCTGTGACTCAAGCACATCTCCTACCTTTGGCACTTGCTTAAACTGAGCTGCAGGATATGTCTTTATGAGCTCGGGGTTGGGCATGCCGTAAGCATCTTGAGGCTCAAGTGTGAGCACACGCTCTTCCCCTTCTTTCATTTGAGCTATAGCCAAATCCACTTTGGGCAAGATCCTATTCAGCCCATAGACGTAAACGTCGCCTTTATCTCTACCTTCTTCTAATACATTACCTTCTTTGTCTTTGATCCTCATCTTTATGAGGATGAAGTCGCCAAATACTGCCATATTTCCACCTTGCCTTGCCTTTCTGCCTATGGTATTTTAAGGCTTACTGCCCCAATATGCTTCGCTTCGAGGGATAGAATGGATTGGAATAGCATAAAAGCTAAGCTGCTCGACAAAAATCTGCTCAAGCAACTTGCCATATGGATAGTTACGCTGCTTTTCTTAGGAGAGATGCTCTACTCCTTCTTTATACACCAAGTAGAGAAGAGGAAGGTTGTGGAGACTAAGCCCATAATCGAGCCAGCCATATTCACAGCCAACGTATCGTCAATAGAAATGGTTTCAACTGACGACGCAGATTTCGCCAATGCCATGAGAAAAGCAGACATACCCGTCATACAGCTAGAAAACACATACATGGCCAACGAAGGGCTGGAAAAGTTATCAAACCTCTCTGCCGTCTCAGCTGGCAATGTTTCAGCCGTGTTCACAGAAAAGCTTACTGTCGTCAATGTCACGTTAGCCAATGGAACAATACCTGCTTACTACGACGTGGAACTTAAATTAAAGCGCTTCATCCCCCTCAGCAAAAAAGTGGCGCTCTCGGGCAAAGTAGCTATGAAGAATGGGTCCATAGTCGAGATTTATCCATCGGGATTATTCTTCTTAAACAAAGGCGTCAACGAGACCGCTCAAATAATCAACGTGAGCGAGGCCTTCTACAACTACACCCTGCCCTTTGAGAATAGAACGGCCTTTAGAGGTGAGAAGCTAGCACACATAAGCGACATTGTATTGACGAACTACGCCCATGAAACACCTTACACAAGCTATGTTGGCAACGGCTACGTCATTGTAAACAAAAACTTCACAAATATAACAGAGCTCAAGCAGGACTTCAAAGACGCTAAACCTAAGCCTTCTTACCTTCTTAGCCCTAAGCCTCTAGATTTGCCTTTCAACTACACCTTTGTAGAAAAGGCCATTGTATATGTTCCAAAAATAGGTAGTATACCTTTAACACTCCGCGAGCCTCTATCTGCTGGCAGCAATGTGAGCTTGGTGGGTAATGTCACTGTTAGCGGCGATTGGATTCTAAAATATGAGCTTTCTGTGGGCTCTATAAAGGAAGCATCCAAGAATGCCAAGAATGAGACCTCCTCTTAGGTTCCTCTCGTCCTGCCTGCTTGGATACCCCCTCTTAGACGTGCACCTCTAGATGCACAACATCTTTACACTCTTGAAGTCTCAGTTGCAGCTACAAGACCCAGCCAAGGCCAGCTAAAACGTAAGCTTAAAAAGGGCGAGGCTCATTTGTCTTTATGATTGTACGCTGGCCTTTGGTTAAAAAGCTCAAAAACAACTACATTCAGTGTTTGGCGTGTTCTAGGCATTGCATTATACCGCCGGGAGAAACAGGTGTCTGCGGCGTTAGGAAAAACGTAAACGGCAAGCTAGACCTGATTGTCTATGGAAAGCCAGCGGCCCTTGGCATCGATCCTATAGAAAAAAAGCCTCTATTTCACTTCCTGCCGGGCACTACAGCCTATTCGTTAGGCACATATGGCTGTAATTTCATGTGCCAATTCTGCCAAAATTGGGAGCTGAGCCAAGCTTACAGAGAAGGTTTAGACACCTCATTTTACTATGATTTGCCGCCCAAAATCGTCGTGCAAGAGGCAAAGCGTTACTCTGCATCTACAATAGCTTATACATACAACGAGCCCATCATATGGTACGAATACGCTCGAGACATAGGCAGACTAGCGAGAAAGGAGGGCCTATTTAACGTATTCGTAAGCTCGGGCTATGAAACAAAAACAGCATGGGCACACCTTGCCAGATTCCTCGACGCCGTTAACATAGACCTAAAGGCCTTTACAGACAAGTTTTACAGGCAATACACAAAGGCCACGCTCAAGCCCGTCCTTGAATCTATAAAAGAGGCTAAGAAGCGTGGCATATGGGTGGAAGTGACGACGCTCATCATCCCTGGCTTAAACGACAGCGAAGACGAAATAAGGGAAGCAGCCCGATTCTTAAAATCAGTAGACCCTGAAATGCCATGGCATCTCACAGCTTTCCATCCAGACTATAAGATGCTCGACAGGCCGAGAACAAGAGCAGAGGAGCTTATAAAGCTAAGAAAGGTGGCGCTCGAAGAGGGGCTCTCCTACGTCTATGTAGGGAACGTCCAAACAGACTATGAGAACACATACTGCCCAAAATGTGGAGCCCTCCTTGTTAGAAGAGAAGGCTTCAAGTCCTTTGTTGTGAACCTCGACGTAGAACATGGCACATGCAGACGCTGTGGTGAAAAAATAGCTGGCATATGGAACAAGAAAATGGCCATAGAGAAATGAGAAAAATAATTAATGAGAGAGTAGAAGGATTGGCCAAGGGTTGACTTTATAAATCTTCCCGGAGTTGTTTACATATGAATGGCGGAATCGAAAAGATAGGTCAACAGAGAAGAGTCAAAGAACCTACACCAGTAGAAGAAGCCAACTCCATTATAAAGGATCTGCAATACAACACCACAACCCCTATTTCGGACATCACATATAGCTTACCCTTCACAAATCTCCAAGACCTCCATCGATTTGCTGCAACATTAGCCAATGGACTGTCAAAGTCTACTACAGGAGGGCCCTACACTGCTGTGATACGAATCAAGAAGATACCTACTCAATCGTCCAATAAGGCACAATCAGCTAAAACACGTGAGAAGTATTATATCAACGTGAAATTCGTTAAAAGAGGGGAAAAGGATCCTGCTGTGATTATTTATGGGCCTACCGGACAGCTTATGGCAAAATACAACACAAGCAGTACATTCACGGCCAAAAACGAGTTGTTTGTTGGCAGCTTCTCATCTAAAAAAGCCTTGAAAGACTGGCTAAAGGCAGATTCGAAAAATAGGTCAGATCATTATTATGGCATAGAAGAAACACTTAAGGGTGGAAAGAAGGTTTATATCCTTAGAGTTTACTTGAGAGCAACATTCCAACAAGAAAAAATTCCCCCTATAACTTTAAAGACCTTGGATGGAAAAGTATACACCTATAAAACAATAAATGAATTTCTCGGCGGACCTTTCTAGCATCACATTTGACCTTAGTCGAGCTAAATTTTTATTAACTGAATTAGACCGGTGGGTCTATTTCTTTTGAGGCCCATACTCTTAGGTAAACGAAAGGCATTTAAACACTTATAAACACAATTAATATATGGCTAGTACAAAGGAGTTAAGGAAAAAGACAAAGCAAGCCAGCTCATCCTTACAGGATGAAAAGAATAGAATCAAAGGGCAAAAAGAGATATCAAACAAGCAGGTTCCTTTAATATCTCCTCATCTAAAAGAAACAAAAGAGAGGCGCTTACGCGTTAAGCAACTTATTACTCCCCTCTTATTCACAACTGCAAGCATTCTATTCGGTGTTTACATCTACTTAAATTCATACTCCTCTTATTCGAAGATAGATCTTGCAAATCCTGCTACACCTGCTGCATATCACATCAAAAGGTCTGAATCAGACGAGATAAATGAAAAGCACAAAGAGTATAAAGAAAAGGAGAACAGGCAGATTAGAAGTGGAGAAATCCTAGAAATAAATGTAATGCCTCAACCGCAATTAAAGGATATTTTGATATATCCTGTCTTCAATGGAGACCAACCAAATGTCCTTATTTTAAGCGGGCCTCAGTTAAATGCTGAAATTTTGTCATTCATACGACGATTCAACGGCATGCAAACGTTGGAGGATATAATCAAAGCTGTAAAGTATATGAATGAAGGCCTTCATCCCTATGCAGTAGATGAAGGAAAAATGTACATCGATGTAGAAACACTCCTTAATAAGAAAGAAGGTGTCTGCCTTAACGAAGCAGCCTTATTTCTTGCAGTATTCAAAAAGCTCAACATTCCATCAGCACTTTTGTTTGTGGATCTTCACTACGACAAGAATATCCGCGAAAACGATCCATTAATATCTCATTACCACGCTGCCACCGCTTTCAAATGGAAAAACAAGTGGCTCGTAGCAGATGGATTGATGGGAAGTGTAAATGGCTTAGGATACTATCTTACTACAGTACTTCCTCATAAAACAGGAGTAAAAAGCTTAAGTTTTGCTCTTTTTGATAGCACATCAAAGGAAGGAGTAGATTCGTTCATACCCGGTTACGCTACCGGCATAGATATATCTCGAAACAAAATAAGCATACAACCCAATAAATTGTATGAAATAGATCTTGCTAAATAATTTCTTCCTTTTTCATACAGCCTTTCTGACTCATTCAATCATTTAAAACTCTCTCAACTCTTCTTCAACATCCCCATCCTTACTTATTTTATGTGCGTGCCAGCCAATGGCTTTAGCTGAGGCGAGGTTCTCATCTTTATCATCGAAGAGGTGTATCTCTATTTTGGTTTCGTCTGTCTCTTCAGCTTGCTGTCTAAGTGCGCGGTTTACGTGCTCAAAAAAGAGCTGCTCGGGTTTCTTCAGTGTGCAGCAGCCGCTTATATAAAGACCGGATATAGGCAAAGAGGAGAAAAACGCGTCGTAGATATGAATGCCCCAGAAGCAGGGCATGTTTGTTAAGAGGTAGAGTCTTTTGCCGCGTGCCAAAAGGCTCTCGAAAGCCCGGAAGTTCTTGGGTTTTTTGTAGACATACTGAGAAAGGAAGCTCCTCTGCTCCTCTATAGAAAAGGTGTGATTCAAAGCCCATGCGTCGCCCCTGCTAGCCAGCTTGTATAAGCGCTTAACCTCTTCGTAGGTCATATTTAATCCTTTACTCTTGGTGTACTTATGGAAGGCATTTTTTATGAGGTGGGCCGGCTCGAGAAGCACACCCATAATGTCGAATACAAACTTCCTCGAGCTGTTTTTTTCGTCGCTTCCAGTGTTCTGCTCATCTTTGTCTAGGGGCATAGATGGAAAAGAGGGAAAGGCTTTTTAACTCTCTCTGCCTTTCTTCTTTATGCTTCGCAAACCCGCCGTTGCAGGAAGGTTTTATCCTGCTGAAAAAGACAAGCTGCTAGCCCTTATGGACAAGCTGTTTAAAGAAGCGAAAGCAGAAAGTGAGAAAGCTAAAAGGCCCCAGATTAAAGAGAGACTTAAGGCCATCATCGCACCTCATGCAAGCTATGTCTTCTCTGGTTTGGTAGCTGCCACAGCATACAGCGTTGTAAGAGAGCATAAGAATGACTTCAAAGATATAGTTGTTGTGGGCCCCTCCCACTACATAGCTTTTGAAGGCTTTGCAGCGCCCGAGAGCGACACATGGGAAACGCCTCTAGGCACTGTCGAAGTAAAAGCTCTACCCCACTTCTTCCAATACGAGTTGACCCATAACAAAGAGCATTCCATAGAGGTTCAGATTCCTTTTCTTCAATATGTGTTGGAGGGATTGAAAGGACGAGCCCTCTACCCTGTTGTCGTTGGAGACGCTTTTCCAGAAGAACTTGCTTCAGCCCTTGAGCCATTCCTCGACGATAAGCTTTTAGTCGTGAGCAGCGACTTGAGCCATTACTATCCTTACGAATACGCCAATCAATTAGACAGCTTCGCCAATAAATGCATACCAAATCTCGACGTGAAGTGTGTAGCTGATAAAGTAGAGGCTTGCGGCAAGATAGGCATTTTAGCGCTTCTTCACATTGCAAAAAAGCGCAGTTGGAAAGGTCACTTCCTTAAATACATGAACTCGGGTGATGTTTGGGAAGACAAAAGCAGCGTCGTTGGTTATGGCGCCTATGCATTCACTGAATAAAACGGTGGCGTATTTTATGTCTTTGTTATCTTATGCGTACAACAGAGATATTTATAAGTAAAACGGCTCACTGCTGCCGCTCGCCGCTCGTTCCAATCATTCAAGCCACTTGAGTAAGCCATTTGGGTAACTATCAAAGATTATCCTAGTAAGGTTATCTCAGTCGTCTGGCTTCCATGTCCCATGGCGTTTCGGCGTGTATGCCAAAGAGCTTGTGTATGCCGTTGGCCAACTCTTCTGTCCTCGAAAAATCGCCATGCATTGTGTAGACGCGGCGGGGCTTGCTCTTGAGATTCTTTATCCACGCAAGCAACTGCCTTCTGTCGCTGTGGCCGGAGAAGCCCTCAACCGTTTCAACGCGCATCTTAAGCGTGTAGTGCTTTATTTTATCGTCTGTTGGCAATTGAAAATCTCTTATGCCCTGTTGTATTTTAGCGCCTAATGAAAGGGCACTCTGATAACCGACAAATATAAGCGTGCTTTTCTCATCTTCTGCCAAAAGCTTTAGGTATTCGACAGATGGCCCACCTGTAAGCATGCCAGAGGGTGCAAGTATAACCGCTGGTTCCCCTTCTGTTATGCTTTGCTTATCGACGCCATGCGCTATCTTCAAGTGCTCAAACTCAAAGGGGGAGTCATTGCTGAGAATACGGCGCTGGAGGCTCGTCTTTAGATATTCAGGATAAGCAGTATGTATAGCTGAAGCCTCAAGAATCATGCCATCTATATAAATAGGAATGTTCCAATCTTTGTCTTCGCGGGCAAAGCTCTCTATGGTCAAAAGCACCTCTTGGCTCCTACCAACGGCAAACACAGGAATGAGCACTTTGCCTTTCTTCTCGATGGTCTCTCGGATGATTTTCATCAGCTTCTCGTCGCTCTCGCGCCTGTTGGGCATGATGTTTTTGGCTCCGCCGTACGTCGACTCCATGAATATAGTATCTGCCCTTGGGAAATCGGCGTTAGCGGGGTTGAGCAGCTTCGTGTAGCCAAACTTGAAGTCTCCTGTGTATATGACGTTGTGCTTTCCCTCTCCTATGTGCAAGTGGATGATGGCACTTCCCAGAATATGCCCAGCGTTGTAGAGCGTGAGCTTTACCTCTGGTGTTATATCGACGACCTCGCCGTACTCTACAGGAATGACGTTGTTCAGCTCGTGGCTTATATCCTTCTTTGTATATGGTGGATTTGCATTGTATGCCTTGCTGAGAAGGTTCAAATAGTCTAGCTGCAAAAGAGCCATGAGTTCTCTCGTTGGAGGCGTCATATAGACGGGGCCGTTGTAGCCTGCTGCAAACAAGAAGGGAAGAAAGCCTATGTGATCCATATGGGCGTGGCTTATGACTACACCGTCAAGCTCGTTAACGGGAAAATTGAATAAGTTTATGTAAGGATAGAGTTCTTCCTTGTCAGCAGTGAGGGGGTTTAAGCCCGTATGCACACCAGCATCAAGCAAAATTTTGCTGTGCTTCGTCTGTATAAGAAGAGCGCTCCTTCCTACTTCTTTAAAGGCACCGAGCATAACAGCCCGTATCCACGTCGTCTCAGGAGCTGCTTTAAGGAGCTTCTGGCCCAACCTTTGGAGAAACTTTTTGCGCGACTCTGCTTGAGCAATCGTGCTTTTTCTGACACCTTCAACTGTAAAGCTCGGCATTGTCGGTGTTCTCCTAACAACAGGGCTCCAACCTGTCTCTGCAGCTATCTTGTGGAGATTTTCCCCGCCTTTGCCTATAACTATGCCCGGCTTGTATGCTTCTATAACAACCTCACCGAAAGGCTCGCTGAACCATACATTCGTTATTTTCGCTTCTTTAGCTAGCTCCTCTATTAAGCTGCGTGTGATCTCAGCCGAGCTGCGCCTATTGGGCTCTGTCCTCACGACGACCTTGCGCTTAAGAAGACCTGCTAGCTCTTTAAGCTTAGACCTGTCTGCATAGTAAGGAGCCAAGCTATTGACATAGACGGCGACGATAGGTCCCCAAAGCTCTACTTTACTTACATCACTCCCTAAGATTTTTCTAACTTCTGCTTCAATACGCGATTCCACTTATACCCCTCTAAAATCGATGGGAACATCTCAGCTCCCCTAGTCTAATAAAAAAGCGGTGCCTAGTTAGGAGTTGCGATATATTTTTAAAGCTTTACTCTTGGGCCCAAAACGTACAGATCGCTAAAACATCTTAAACGTCTTAAAAGACATTACTAAAAGCCTTTAAGCTTTTAAAGCCGGCAAAGCCGGCACTCGGCACTTAACATCTTCGTCACAGCCCCTAGCCTTAGCCTAGCCATCTGCCAACTCAGCCGCTCATAGCCTTAGGTGCACAAACACACCTTAGATTTAAGGGCAGCTAAGAGCAACCTAAAAGCCTATGGCTCAAGGCCAGCCCCTGGCCCTTGTATAGAAAGGAGCTCTGTGTTCTCGCCGTCATCATCGTGCCGACGAATATTTGATGCGTAGGTTCTTAAAACTTTTCTTACAGAGAAAGGCCATGGACCCACTCGAAGAACATTTGAAAGCTAAAGGCAAGATAGAGATTCGACCAAAGGTAAAGCTCGACAGTAGAGAGGCGCTCAGCTGGGCATACACGCCCGGCGTGGCAGAAGTGAGCAGAGCCATCGAGAAAAATAAAGACTTGAGCTTCTCGGCGACGTGGCGAGGCAACACAGTAGCTATTGTCAGCGATGGCAGCCGCGTCTTGGGCTTGGGTAATATAGGACCAGAAGCGGGCATGCCCGTTATGGAAGGCAAGGCAGCCCTCTTCAAGGCCTTTGGCGACGTAGATGCTATACCTCTTTGTGTCGACATCCATGACATAGAGGGTTTAGCCACCTTTGTAAAAGCCATACAACCCAGCTTCGGTGGCATAAATTTAGAAGACATAAGAAAGGACGTTGTTATAGAGCTCTTTGAAAGACTCGATGGGAAGCTCGACATTCCCGTGTTCCACGACGACAGACAAGGCACAGGTATTGTAACGCTAGCAGCCCTCATAAATGCATTAAAGGTCGTAGGCAAGGGCAAAGAAGTAAAGGTTGTGCTTATCGGCGCGGGCTCTGCCATGCTAGGCATAGCTGAATTGTTAGCAGCATATGGCTTCAAAGACCTTCACATATTAGACTCACGAGGCGTCATCTACAAAGCTCGAGAAGACATAAAAGGCACATACAAAGAGAAGTTTCTCGAGATCGTTAAAGGAAATGAGCTAAGCAGAGAAGATGTCTTCAAAGGCGCGGATGTGCTCATAGCTGCGAGCGCGCCCGGCAGTGTCAAAGAAGAGGACTTAAAGCTCATGGCAGACGACGCAATAATTTTCACATTGGCAAACCCCGTTCAAGAAATCCCTGTAGAGGTAAGTAAACGCTACGCCAGGGTCGTCGCTACAGGCAGAAGCGACCTGCCTAATCAAGTCAACAACTTGCTCGTGTTTCCAGGCTTGTTTAGAGGGGCTCTCGACGTTAGAGCAAAGCGCATAAGTAAAAGCATGATGCTCGCTGCGGCAGAAGCGCTCGCCAATACAGAACAGCATCCAGAGCCCTTCCATATTATACCTGCTCCTTTCAACAGAGATGCTGCCGTTAACGTAGCTGTTAGTGTAGCAGAAAAAGCCATAGAAGAGGGACTAGCCCGCGCGCCCATGGAAGAAAAAGAGATAAAAAAGGCTGTATGCAGGCATCTTTCATGCCACGACTGATATTGGTGTCAATGAGGCTCAGCTAATATTATTGCTGTCGTTATTACCATATACCATTCAATTAAGTAGGGTAAAAAGCGTGAAAAAAGAGTGAAAAAGCAAGCTAAGAGGCGAGAACAAACGGAGTTGAAATGTAAAAATGCAGGGGGTGGGATTCGAACCCACGAACCCACTAAGGGACAGGGTCCTAAGCCCTGCGCCGTTGACCAGGCTTGGCGACCCCTGCAGATGCTTTTATTGAGCGTCGTCTTTAAAAGGCTTCTTGTTTTGGACTGCATGTTTGGCGCAATGGTACAAAGTTGCACATATATTTAAAAAGAGTTTCAAACTGAGGTTCACTATGGACACAGTCATCCTCTCTGGTGAGGAACACTCCAAAGCCTTCATAAAGAAAGAAGTTGATAAGCTACTCAATTTAAGTAAGAGGAAGCCATCTATACTCTTAAATGAAGGCACACTTTCAAACAAAGACAGGCTGGTTTTCAAAGAGGTCATAGGTGCAAGCCTCTATCCCATTAGGGATGACTTCATCAGAGAAGTTGTTTATAGACTAAAAGAAAATAAGCGAACGAAAAACATCTTTAAGTGGGTTTTCCCCAAAAATAACAAAACCGTTGAGGTCAATGAGCTCCACATAAGAATCTTAGGTTTGGAATCGGCGGTATTTCCCTTCAATCCTTTCTTCTATTTATTGGGTAGGGATGATGATGGAAACTTAGCCCTTTTTCCCAAAGAAATAGATAAAATTCATACTTTGATTGAGGCATATTCCTTTAGCAGGAAAAAAGTAATTTCGGCGCTTTTAAATATGTACGGCAGAGAGAAAAATGAAAAGATAATATCGTGGCTAAGCAAAGCTGAAGACGCGATAAAAGAAGACGAAAAGCATATACTCCGTCTTATAGGAAAAAACGCCCTCACCATTGAGAACATAACAGAGCTCTTAAGTCGCAGCCGCTTTGCACTCGAGCTACGCAATGAACTTTTTGCTTATAGAATACATAAAGCCGCAAAGCGTTACGGAGACAAGTATTGCTTAATGGCGGTTGTGGGCAGAGCACATATCTCAGCCTTGTATGACATGCTCTTGGACAATGGGCTTTTCCCTATGATTTTGGGCTACGATGAGGAATTAATAGTGAGAGCAACAGCCTTAAAGCAAATAAAGGCAAAAAGAACAAAAAAACAAGAGCCCAAAGGAAAGGAAAATGTTTGAATTAAATTATTAGGTGGAAATATGAACAAAACAAAAACAAAGAATGTAAGTAAGCAAAGAATTGGAGAAGAGGACAAAAGTAGTCCTAGATGGCAATTAATGCAAATAAAAGCTAGTGCAATAACTGCTTTGCATGTATACCTATCTGTGAATAGGGACAAAGAACAGTTTAAAGGCATTTTATGGAAAGCTGGCAACATTTCTCCGCAGGATATGCCCTTGAGTTCACTGAAAGTAAAGACAACTGAAGCTATTGCAAGATCTATTTCACAACTCCTAGAAGGGTTAGATGAGGTATGGCTAACACGCTTCTTCCAAGATCTTTCCCTCATTAAGGCCGTATTTGACAAAGATCAAAGCTATCCAGAAGTGTGGTATCTTCCAGAGGCAACAACATTCCAAGGCTCAAGAATAGTGAGCTGGGGAAGAATAACCAATCTCTGGGCTCAAAGCGGCAACTCTGCTGAAATGTTTCCATGGGAGATCTATTTCACAAGTATAAATCTCATAAGCAACTATGCAAAGCGAGATTTCACAGACGATATAAATGAAGTAGGCAAGGATAGCGCCTCTACATTAGATGTATATGATGTTGATGAGTTTTGCAGAATAGAACGAGATATAAGAATGGGTTTATTTCCAACGATAAGCACAATTGTATTCCGTGCATTGCCCATACAAAATAGGCTCAATGTGATCCTTCGCTCTGACTACGAGATTATATCGTTTGAAGAGGCATTAAAAGAAGTAAGGGCAAGAATGGAGAGAGAATGAAAAAACATGAAAAAGAACGGATACAAAAATAGAAAAATAGATTGGTACATAACATACAAGTTGAGTTATAAATTTTGTTGTGCTGAAGATGTCAATACAGCTAAGCGCGCACTCAAGCCACAGTCAACTTTCAAAGCTAACCTAGCTCGTTGTCTTCTCTATTTTCTCCTTGGGCCTTGTTTTTTCTCCTTCGCCTTTCTCTGAGCTTTCGCCTTCGAGCGGACCTTTGCCTTTGAGCTCGAACTCTTTCTTGAACTTTTTCTTGATTCTGACTTCTTGACTGCTTCTTTGTCAGTGGTAGATGAAGCGGCAGATGAAGGAACAGACTCAAGCTTGACTTTAACACCTTCGGGCAAATACAACGTCTGCGTAGGGAAGGGGATGTCTATACCAGCCTCGTTGAGCTTATTATATATGAGCTCGTAGAAGCGACCTTGGGCCGCGAACCTCTTTGTATAGAGAGGAACCATAAAACCGCCTTTAAAGTTAAGCGAGCTGTCACCCAAACTGTCGAGCCTAACCCATTCTCCACCCTCTATAAGGCCTTCTTCTTTCATCTGCTTGCACACATCCATAAAGATGCTTTTTACCTTTTCAACGTCGCTGCCATAGGCTACACCAAACGTAACAACATGGCCAGTAGGCGAATCTGGTTTGAGATAATTTATTATAACAGAGTTGGCAAGCTCTCTATTTGGAATAATGATTTCTTTATTGCCAGGAGCTAGGATCTTTGTCGTGCGCCATCCTATTTCCTTAACTGTGCCTTCGTAGTTGCCCATTTGTATATAGTCGCCAACGCGTATGGGCCTATCAATTATGATGTGCATGCCAGCGAAGAGGTTAGCTAGAGTATCTTGCAAAGCCAAACCTATGGCTAAACCTCCAATGCCTAAACCTGCTATAATAGGGCCGATATCTATGCCAAGCTGACTTAAAGCTATCGTGAATATGAGCACATATATGCTTATCTTTATAATGTTACGCGCAAGAGGCAAGACCTCATCATCTAAGCGGCTCTTAGTTTTAGGCGCAATTTTGTGCATGTAGAAGATAAGGAGTACATCCGTCAGATCTGCACTGACAACACCCACAAGCAAAAGCAAGAAAACAATGAACCAATTGTATACAGTGACGCCCAAAACAACAGCATTGCCATATATAAGTTCCGCAGCTACGAATACACCAAGGAGTATAGAAAAGTATTTTTTCCGCTTGTTCAAGATTCTTACAATCTCATCGTCCAACTCGTTACGTGTTTTCTTAGCAACATGCTCAAAGCCCAATATGAAGAACGTAACTACTGCGTCAGTTGCAATAGAGAGTATAACAAATGATATTGTAAAAAGTATGAGTTGCTCGCTACCTTGAAGAAAAGATGGCAAAGCGGGTAAAGCAGGCAAAGAAACCATGCTTTAATGAGGAGAAGAAGGCTTTTTAAGTGTGTCGTTAAAGGCAAGAATCAAACATGGGATTCGAGAGTGAATCAAAGTCAGAAATTAGGCTGGCCTTTATGTCAGCCGGCCTTTAAGTTATTATATCCACAAGCTCTCTAAAACATTTCCAAACGCTCCTTGTACCTTCCTTCTACTTTCTTTTTTGCTCTTTTACTCTTCTCTTACTCCCCCTCTTACTCCCCTCTCCTTCTCCTTATTATCTTCATTCTCTCGCGCCAGAAATTAGCAGCCTCTGTCTCAAAGCCCTTGAGCTGAGAGGGCACGATGAATGAATAGGGATGTTTGGGGCAATAATCCTCTACATACTCCTCTGCACCTTTAGTTTTAGCTGCCTTCCATTCAGTCACTGCTTTGTCACTCTCCTTGTCACTCTTCCCCTTACCCACACATACCCTTTCAAGCTCATCCAAGCTACCAAAGAGGATAAGCTCATCACCTAAGCCAGCTCTGCTTACAAGAAAGAGTTCTCTATTGGATACAACTTTGTGCCCTAAAGCCTCCTCTATATTATGGATGGTTCTAATTGCCTCGTCGAAAGGCATGGGCTTTCCATCGCTTATATCTACAAGCATAAGCGTGTGGAGCCCACAACTAAGGTTTCTCTCAAGCCTCTCGAATGCCGAGCTAGGCTTATAATTGGACAACCACTTGGGCAATGTAACAACAGCCCCAAATTTATAGGGGCTGAGACCCACTCTGCCTACGACAGAAAAAATAGAGGAGTTGTGTGCTACCTTCATGTCCAAGTTGCGCTTCAGCGCCTCTATGTAGAGAGTTACATGTGTCGTCGCAAAAAAGGGGTCGCCGACGCTGACTAAGGCTATGTTGGCTTTTTCCGCTTTGTCAATGAGGGCAGAGCTTTCAAGCACATCTCTATTGGCTAGCTTCACTTCTCCAGTTCTCTCATTCTCTTCTTTGCCAAGGGTCTTTATGCGAAGAACTTTCTCAAGAACAGACTTTGCCTCCGGCATTATAACAGTGTAGTTGTCCAGCCAAACCTCGTCTGCCTCGCGGATAAGCGCTAGGCCTTTTTCTGTAAGAGACAAGTCTATACCCATACCAACAAAAAACATGGCCATGTTCACACCCCTTATACATCCCTTATACATCACCAATACGTTTTCATAAAATACATCTTCATGAACTTCTCTAAACACCCGCTGTTAGACGGAGAAGGTCTCTAAAGCCAGGAGCCACACCCACTGTAAGCACCGCTAGGAGTATAATGTTTTTCTCATCTTCAGTCTCTGCACATCTCTCGACGTACCACGCCAAAGCAAACGCGATTATAACCTTTAAGATGAAAAAGACGCCGTAGCCAAACGTATTGCCAATGAACGAAGAGAGAACATGCTGCTCTCCGTAGCCAAAAAAAGACACGCCTATGAAAGTAGCTGCGCCGTCGAGCGCCTGTCCCAAAACAGCCCATGTAGAAAGCTTAGAAAGCTTAAGCGATTTCACCCAACCACAGCACTTTGAGTGTTGCAAGCGCTCCAGAGAAAGAAGAGCCCCATAAACGAGAAGCCAAAGACCCACAACTATAAGCGCACGACCAAGATATCGAAGAGCCGGCAAAAGAAGAAGGAAATGAAAGGTAAAGAAGAGCCAACCAATGTTTTCACACAACCCCTTCTTCCCAAGGCGCTTCTCAAGCCAAAAGCTTATGAAAAAAAGCACGGCCGTAAATACATAGATGGCTGGGCTCACGTTAAACCAACTCCATTGATAAAGTGAATAAAATGGACCACTAAGAGTGCCTGCATAGACAGCATCTGTTATAACACGTTTTGTGCTGCCGAAAAGAAGCCATGGCAGCAGGGATTTAGCAAAGGTCATATCAAAGGCCCAGCCTTCTTTCTTGAACCACACATAAACAACATAAAGGCCAAGCAATGCTAAAATGGCGTATGTCAACGTATTCACTACGTTATAGCCCGCATGCATCTGAATAGGCAAAACATAATACTTGTAAAAAAAGTCTGAGATGTTCATCGAGAGACGTGTAGAAAAGCTCGCAAAAGTCATAATAAAATTGGCAAAGAGCATTGCGGCAACACCACTTGCAATTATAAGCATTATATTCATAACGATAATCCTAATCATAGTTTCCCTTCTAATCTTCTAATCGGTCTCTGTAATTTGATTGATTTCTATACAACTATACAATTCCTAATTACTCCTCCCATTTATTTACTATCATATATCTACTTCTTCACTTACTTCTTACATCTCCTTCTAGACTTGCTCTTTAGTCTTGTACTTCCTCCTTACACATTCTTCCTACGTCCCTCCTACATCCCCTCCTGCATCCCTCCTATACACTCATATGTTTTTACATGTTTTTTACATATTTTGGTGCTTATAAGCGCCCTTGTATTCTTCAGCCTCTTTCTCGAGACGTATGAAGAAAATTTGGGCTATGCGCGCATTCTTCTTCAAGACGAGACCGTAGGGATTTTGCACAGAAAGGGCTAGCTCCCCTCTGCCTATATAGCCCGGGTCCCATAGCGCCGTGTAGACTGTGCAGCCGCTCCTCGTCAGTGTGCTCCGAGGTAAGCATATGCCAGCTGCATCTTTTGGTATGCGAACGACCTCGTTTATCACAACCTTGTAGATGCCGGGCTTAAGCTCAACTTTGTCGTCTTTCCATTCAAGGGGTTCATATTCGGGTAGGCGCCTCCCTTTGTTGTCGAAGTCGATGGTTGCGGAGCTCTTTGGCACATAAACCTCTCTCACAGTCACGTCGATACCCGCTTGCTGCTTCTGCACTTTCTCATCCACCACTTCAACAATTTTCTTAGCTAGCAATTCATCTGGAGATATGACAGCCATAGCCCGCTTATAGAAAGAAAACCTTTTAATACAGCACAAATGCGCGAACAAAAACGGCATAAACCAGTAAAACCAAATAATGATCAAATAACGAAATTACACGACGACTGGCAATCAACGCACAGGCTCATAGCTTTTCTCGACCTTGCCAAACACATTGTATTTGAGGAAGTTTTTTGTATGAAAGAGGAGATAATGGAAAGCCCCCCATGCCCTTATCCGTCGAGGACTCACATAGGCTATGGCATCTTTAACATACACAACCTTCTTCCCTGCTTTAACAACGCGCTTGAGTAAGTCAATCTCTTCTGCAGTTGGCAGAGCCCTAAAGCCGCCAATTTTCTTGTAAAATCGCGCCTCCAACGCTAGATTATCAGCAGAGGCATAGGGAAAGCCCACAAAATAAAGTAAGGGCACGACGCAATTCACAAAAACAGACGTAAAGGCTGCCTCCAAGGGGCGCGGCTCATATATGCGCAGCGCCCCTGCTGTCGCCTTCTTGCCGTCGATGATGGGTGAGATAAGCTTTTCAAGCCACTCTTTATCGTAGACAGTATCTGCAGATGCACTCACGATAAAATCGCCGCTAGCCTTTTCAGCTCCTTTTTTTCTGCACAGCCCTATGTTGCCTCTAGGCGCTTCAACAATCTTTGCGCCGTAGGATTTAGCAATCTCAACGGTTCTGTCTTCACTCTCACTATCCACAATTATAAGCTCATAGTTTTGCCAGCTCTGCCTCGATATGCTCTCGAGCGTTTTTGGTAGATATTTCTCTTCGTTGTAGGCAGGAATAACTATAGATGCCTTATAGCGCCTCATGCTTTGCCCCATGTAAGAAGAAAGCGAATATTAAAAAATAGAGGGTTTATAGTACGAATTAGCCATCAACAGGAGTTACTCCTCGTCGCCTGCGTAGAAGAAAGGCTTAAGCACAAGCTCATAGTCAAAGAGCTCTTCTTCACTAAAGAAGTTTGCGATTTCTTTCTTAGCTGTTTCAACAGAATCGCTTGCATGTATGACATTTCTGCTAACGCTGTTTGAGAACCTTGCCCGTATAGTCCCTGGAGCTGCCTGCCTTGCGTTCGTCGCGCCGACAATATCTCTAACAACAGATACAACGTCAACACCCTCTATGACCATTGCTATGATAGGTTGAGAGGTCATAAAGCGCTCCAAATCGGGGTAAAAGGGTTTGTCTACGAGATGAGCATAGTGGCGCTTAGCTAGCTCTGGCGTCATTTTAAGCATCTTCGTACCCACAATCTTAAAGCCTTTCTTTTCGAAGACGCTCAAAATCTCACCAACAAGCCCTCTCTGAATGGCATCCGGCTTGAATAATATAAGTGTCCTTTCCATCCTTTCACCTCTACTCATAACTCAAAAATCTCCGTATACAGATTTAAGCCTTCTTGGGGCTTTTCTCTTCGGCTGACTTTGTGGCTTTCGCACCCTCTTTTTTTGTGCCCCTCTTCTTTGCCTGCTTCTTTTGCTGCTCCTTGAACTCGACGTAGCTCTGCGTCCACTTCCAGTGCCTACCCAAGCGCTTCAGCTTGAGGGCGTTCTTCTTGCACTTAGAAGAACAAAAGTACAACACTTTACCGTCTGCCTTTACATACATAATACCTTTTCCTTTGGGAATTTCCTTACCACAAAATGCGCATCTAACCATAAATATCCCTCTATACACAATCTACAAATGTTGTAGGTACGACCGAACCGCAGCCTACAAACCCCTCATTCAGCCTATTCAAGCATTCGGCCTCAGCTAGCTTTAGCTGGCCTTTATCTCGCGGGCTTCCCTCTCTGTTTCGCGCAGCACTATGAGCATCTTTTTGAAGACGGGCCCTTTTATGTTCCTCAATATAACTCTGCCCTTGTCTTTGCCCTCTAAAATCTTGACGAGACATTGATAAATCTCGCCATATACACCCGTCTTACCTCTAATCTCAACGATCTCCGCGAGAAAGCCCCTGTCGTGATCCTTTACTTCTTTCTCTTTGGCCATGTTATCAACCCTTCAGTAGTTCCCTTTAGTAGTTCATATTTAGTCTAATATTATCACGTTGTTTTAAGTGTTAATTACCAGCCAAACGACGTTGTCTTTGTTTTTAAGCCTTTTTGGGCTTAGCCTGCTTTTCTTTTTTCTCGGCCTTTTCAGCCTTTTTGGCTTCAGCCTTGGCTTTTTCTTCCTTGGGCTTTGCCTTTTCTTCTTTGACCTTCTCTTCCTTAGCACCGGTTTCTTTGGGCTTTGCCTCTGGCTTTGCAGGCTTCGCTTGGGTCTCTAGTATTTTTTTGACAGTCGTAAGCAAGCTTTGGAATGCATCACCCGCTCCACCTACTTCAACGATAGCAACGCTGCTGGTCCCTACTTGAAGGCCAGTCGCTCTGCCCAAGTCTTCCTTGGCTGCAACATATATATAAGGAATACCCTTCTCTTCAGCCAGCTTAGGCAAGTGCATAACCACCTCTGGCGGATTCACATCCTCTGCTATAACAACAAGCTTTGCTTGACTTCTGTCAATGGCTTTTGTCGTCTCGTTTACGCCCTTGCGTATTCTGCCATTTTGCTCTCTAACAGATTTAACGACTTCCAAGGTGCGCCTCTGCACATCCTCGGGTGTCTCAAATTTTACATGTGGTGCCTTGCTCATAGCCTCACCTCACTCATTGGCTCTGGAGTTATTGGAGGAAGGGTTTATAAAAGTAAGGGCAAGTGTTGAAGTAGCTTAGAAAAGCTTCTGCACACCCTCCACTTGGACAATATCTGCCTCTTCAACGTCAGTCAAAACAGAAGAGAAGCGAGACTTTATGTGCTCTATGACATTAAGAAGATCCTCGACGGTTTTGACCTCTATAGTAAACTCAGCATCCCATCTTTCTGTGAACAAGTAGAGCTCGCTCACTGCAGCGTCTCCCCTGGCGAACACTTTTATCTCTTCTATGACAGAGCGTTTATGTGAACCCAACGCTAGGAAAAGTTTGTGTTCCTTATAACCTAAGACTGCTCTGTTGATTAGGGGAAAGTATCCCTTTATGATTCCTTTTTTCTCTAGGAGTTGCTTCCATTCTGTGAAGGAGCGGAAGGACATCTTAGCCAACTTTGCCAACGCCTTTGTTGAAGCTCTGGCTTGTTTTTCCATAGCTAAAGCTACTCTAAGAGCTTTGTCCTCTGATATATTTTTGAGAGTAGTCCTCATGTAATTGGAAGAGAGTTCGCGTCTCGACGCCAAGAAATCCAATCCCTCTATAATAGAATGTGTTGGTGAGTACATATGCCTTGATTCAGCTATAGCTACATTCAAAGAAAGGATGTTGTCGCCGTATCTTTCTTCAACTTTGTTGACAAATTCCATAAGCTCTCTTGTCTCCTTTATGCATAAATCCACCAAGTAGTCATACCTGCCCACAAGCGCGACAATGTTGACGACGGGGCGAAGACCTTTAAGAAAGGCCAAAAACTCCACCCTACCCTTTTTATCGAGACGCTCTGTAAGGAGGTTTACTCTATAGAGCGTGTAACCCAAAGGACTACCGTCTATAAATGCAGAATAGCCATCTATGACGTGCAGCTTTTCGAGCCGCTTCAGTCTGTAATCTATACGTTGCTTGCTTAAGCCTAGTTCTTTAGCCAACGCAGTAAGGCTAGCTCTACCGTTATGTGCAAGATGATAAAGTAGCTTATAATCAAGCTTATCTATCTTAACTGCCATTTTATTCCACCTCCTCCATCTCCAATTTACTCCTATCCCCTTCTCATCTGCTTGAAGCTTTTAACTAAATGCCCAAATTGAAAAGGTTAGAGTAGGAAACACTTATAAAGCAACTGAGTTCTAGCCCAATTGGCCAACAGGCCTATGCTACACCCCTACTTAACCCTTACTTATGTCTTATTTATGGCATTCAGACCCTACCTGCTCTATCTGCGAAGCTCCCACGTGGCGTTTATGCCCAGCTCAAGAAGGAGACGCTCATCCTCCTCGCTTATCTCGCCCAAAGAGTGAAGCTCACTGCCCAAAAAACGTCGTCTGTCTTTTTTAGGCAGCTTTTTTACGAGCGCGCGGAGAGAAGGGGCTACAATGCCCGTGGCCTTTTCGAGAGTCAAAAGATATGCTTTTGGCCCTCTTGCAACATAGACCTTGCCGCCTGTCTCTAAGGCTGCTCCTCTCGCTTTTCTAGCCTCTATAACTACGGTGCGCTCGCTTATCCTTATTTTATGGCGTCGCATCAGGCCAAGAACGCGCCTATAAGGCTTTGAATCCAACTCGTGTCTATAATACATAGCCTTATAACGGAAATACCTCCTGATGATTTCAGCTCTCGCTGCTTTCTCACAAAGCTTGCCTTTATGCGGAAGTATGGAACAGCCCACCATGTTAACGCCCATATCTGTAGGCGAGAAGTAATGGGCGCGCATGTAATTCCGCTTTGAAACAATCTTCTCTATGAGGCGTCTAAGCAGGGGGAACGCCCTTATATCCCTGTTGTAGTTCACAGCTTTTTTGCCATAAGTCTTCTCGTAAAATGGATCATATGCATTGTAGTCGCCGATGTCAGCAGTTGCAGCTTCGTAAGCAACGTTTACGGCGCTGTTTAAAGGCAGGTTCCAAACAGGGAAGGTTTCAAGTTTCGCATAGCCGGAATCCTTGCCGCGTAAGTAGTCCTGATAGATTGCCATTAAAGCGGTTGCCATCTTGCCCGAGTTGGGGCCTGGCGCTGTAATAACGACGATATCACTCTTTGTTTTGAGATAAGGCCGTTTGCCAAAGCCCTTTGTCGAGAGTATTCGCCCAAAAGCCCGCGGATATCCTTTTATGGTATATGTATAGTAAACGCCGTATCTTTCTCTGCGGAGACGTGCGGCTAAAGCCTTCGCCTTCTTCTGCCCCTCGAAGAAGCTTATAACCACCGTATTCATGGCAAAGCCCGCTTTTTTTAAGTCTGCGAGCATTTCTTCGGCAAAATCGGCGTAAGAAAGGGATAAGCTGCCTGTCGGCTTATCATTCTCGACATAGCGCGCGTTGATCACAGGAAGGAACTCCAAACTGTGTCTCTTCCTTAGGCTTTTTAACACATCCAGCTTGACGTCTGTGTCATAGCCGGGCAAGACACGCGCAGCATGGTAGTCGCGTATGAGCTTGCCTCCGAACTCCAAGTAAAGCTTATGAAAATGCCTCGCCCTTTCAGACAAAGCAGAGCTTTCCAGCTGAATATAGCGCTTATTATCAAAGCACAACTTGCCTTCAAACGGGAGGACAACCACAGAGCTTATGGAATCGAGGACTTAATAAAACTATTCCTAGCTAGGGCACCGTAGAAATCCTCACTTCCACAACAACAGGGAAAAGTATAGACCCCTTTCTTATACATAACTTCTCTCATAGTGACTTTTTATATACCTCTATTAATTGGGGTTTCTACAGAATTGTTATAACTATTGGTTTTTTAAGGATTTCTTTGCACAAATATTATTCATGGCATGGAAGTTATTTAGAAGAAGGAATAGGGATTCCTGCAAAGGAAATCAGAGTAGTGAAAATAGGCGGCCTAATCCATTTAATCGTGGCGAGTTGCTATCTCAAGGTTTGAAGGAAGAAGGAACTAAGCCTTTTGATCCTAAACAGCATCCAGTTATTAGCAGTATGAATAAAGAGGTGCGTAAGGAACTCCTTAAGCGGCTTTCCGAAGAGAAAGTTGAGGATGATCATATTGGAAAAAAGGGCTATCTTTCCATGCTAAAAAGGATAGGTGAGGGCATAGCCGGTATTGCAGTGCTTTCAGCAGGATTGGTTTTTGCTTACATGAGCACAGTTTATGATTTCCTTTCTGATAGAGTCATGGGATTCTTATCCATATCCCTCACTGTGTTCATAGGCTATTATCTAATAGCTAAAGCGTTCGGGAAGGACATCCTTGACCCTAAATTTGATACATCAAGAGATACATTCAAAGAGGGCAAAAAAGAGTGAAGGTAGATTGAATAACTATTGAGAACTGTAAAAGTGGCCAATGAGAGCACCATCTTTCCCTTAACTTTCTACGATTTTTACAATTATAAGTCCTCCTACTCCTTCTCCGCATACTCTTAATGAGCAACCCTATCTTTTAAATTAGCTGAACGCACTCTATATTACTCAATCTCGCTGTTTTTGCGTTGACTTTTAGATAAAAGTTAGGATGATTATTAATTGTTAATAGGGTTTGTAGAGGGTTTCTACAGAGCCCCTAGCTAGCCTCTTAAGAAAAAGAGTTTAGAAGTGTTTGTTGCGCTAGCTTAGGCGTTGGGCAAAGCAACGCAATATTTAGCCTTACTCTGTTACTTTGGTTTATTCGGGCTAAAGCCTCCAAACCCTTGAGATTCTTGGGGTGATTTCTCGCCCGTCGCCTTCTCATACACCCAATTCAAAAAGCTTATCATGTCAGCTGTAGCGGCGATGCCAAACATAGCTAACGCAGTAGTGGCTCCAACCCTCCAAGATTTCATAGCAGCCACAAGAGCAGCAAGCCCAAGTATGGGCTCATGAGGAAGTCCTACACTCGTCAATCCAGCCATCAACGAAGAGCCTGCTATCCGCTTAAGAAGAACGGTTCCTCCATTGAGAATGTCAACAGCCCATTTCTTAGGTCGAGGCCCACGCGCAACAGGTTTGAGGAGGTCTGCATTCCACCACCAATCCAAAAAAGAGTAGAGTGAAGCTCTAAATTTGGTCCAATCTGTCTCTGGCAGAGAAATACCCTTCTTCTCAAAAACTGTCCTCACGGCTGTAGATAATTTCTCAGAAGCTTTCTCCCAAGAGCACGCCAATGTCGGCCACACAAGCTTAAAACGCCAGCTCCTGAAGTAGATTATGGCTGTGTTAACAGTGGAAAGCTCAGGTAGTGCAGATATACCTGCGCGTCTACTAAGGACATCCCTATATCCTTCTAGCTCTTTTACAATGTTCTTTATTGCAAAGGCACGTTTCTTTGGGGGTAAGCTCTCTATATACCTTACAACGTTGCCAAGCATTAGAGGCTCTTCTGAGCTGATAGAGGGAAGTCTACTCAGATCACCAGAAGCAGGTAATCCTCGCATGAATTTATAGCCTTCTAAGCTAGAAGAGCTTTCTCCACCGGCAAAAAGAGACGTAGCTAGAGGCTCCGGAATTTCCTTATTCTCAAGAGCTGAGGGAATAGAGGGTGCTGGTACATCAGCAACCTTCCCTTCGGGTAAAAACTTTGTTAAAGCACCTTCTCTTCCGGCAGCATATTTATAGCTTACACCTATGAAGAGGACCAAAAAGAAAACGCCCGCTACTCTCTCAAGTATTTTTTTTCTCTCAATCTTCGTTAATTGCTTATTGGTTTTAAGCTCTCTTATAATGGCATCGAGGTTCTTTCTCGTCGTATTGTCTGAAACAGCTGCTTTGAGCTCTTCTGATACTTTAACGAGGGATTGCTTGCTTCCTTTTTGGCCTTTGCCAAATGATACAGCAGCCTGCATAAAGCGTCTAAATGCTCTTTTCTTTAAGCCATATTCGCCGACCGTATATGCGACAGTAAGGCCCATACCTATGACAGCATACAACCAAAACTTTTTCTCACCAAGGGTTTGTAGCGTGAGGCCCAACCCTCTAAGAAGCTCCCTTACTGCTCCTTTGGAGATGCCCTTAACACCTTTTAAGCTCAAAGAAGCCAGCTCCTTAAGAGCGCCCGACTTTATTCCCCCTTTTGAAAACACTTTTTTTAAGACGTCCTTAACAGCACTCCAGTTTTCGCCAAACACCTCCTTTAAGCTAGCCTCTCCAAACCCCTTGAGAAGACCCGCCCCCATAAGAGCATAGCTAACAATAAGCACGCCATTTACAGCCATTGTAGCCAATTTCTCTGTGGACACACCCATTTTTGTAGAATAGGGCGAAGCAACGTCTAAGAATTTAACATAACTGCTAATGAACTTGCCCAAGTTTGTCGTGAACGTGCTGAAGGCGCCGGCTATATTAGCTAAGAAAGAGGGAGCAGCCCCTCTAGCGGTAAGCAATCTCCTAAAGTCGTAGTAGCTTTTGATAAGCGCCGTGTAGCTGTTGGACATGTCTTCATAAGCATTGAGTATCTGCTTTAAAATGTTGTTATCCAACTTTAGGCCTTCGGTGCTAAACCCATGGCCAACCCATTTTAAAAAAGTCTTCAGAGAGGAGAAGGGACTAGCCACTAGGTCTAGATAAAGGTATAAAGAGGAGGTCCCTCCAAGAACCTCGCCTGCTTGAATGTACATATGATTTAAACCTTCAATCAACACATCCAATCTCTGAAGAAAGAGAGGTACGTTTTTCGTCAAATCGTTTTCTTCCCCTATAATAGGCTGCAGCTCCTCTTCCGCGCCCACGCCTCCACCCTCTGTTGCCTCGTTGCTTGGCAAACGAGAAGGGATATATGAGAGGTAAGTAGAGTAAGCTGCACTTAGAATGTTGTAGAAGGCTGCGTTATTAACAATGTTGTAGCTTCTTGCAGCATTTGCAGCTCCAACGAGAAATGCTGAAAAGGCCGCGAGCCTATATGCCTTAGTTGAAATGCCTTGCAACGTCGCAGAAGTGGACTCTGCTGAAGATGTTGCAGACGCAACTGCAGAGGGCTTAACAAGCCGATTGAAAGCATCGTCGAGGAGAGCAAACTCTTCATAAACATTGCCTGCCAAAGGCACAGTTCGCGAAAAATTGAATGCCTTTCTTAAGAATTGCACAACAGCGGCTTTCTCTTTTTTACTTGTAAAGCGAACGCCCAGGCCTTCGTAGTAGCGTGTGATAGCTTCGCCGTACGTAAGCCTTGCCTCCTTTTTATATTGGTTTATAATGGCCCATTTAAGGCCAATAGGTTGGTTGTATGCATTGTTCCTACCAAAGGCCATGAATGCTGTCTTGAGGTTTTTTAAAGCAAGGGTCGACGGAATAAGGAAGGGAAGTTGGCTCTTCACTGCCTTAAAAGCTAAGTTATGGGCTTTATAGTAATTCTTCAGCTTATCGACGCCCTTGCCACAGTCGGCATCTCCGCTGCACACAGCCTTTTTGAACTGCGCCCAGTTGTTTACATCCTTTAACCAGGTGTGTAAAGAGGGTTTGATTTTTTGAGCAGAAGATGTTGCAGTTGTCGTGGATTGGGGATAAGTAGCTTCTGTGTTTCCCTGGGGATATTGCCCACCAAACGCCATGCTTTCACCATATAAATAAGGAGAGGAAACATTTATAAAGAAGACAACCAAGACAACCTCTGCTATTTATAGAGTACTAAGGCAAGTGAAGTTTGAGTTCCAACAATGTGCCAACAATACAAAGACCAAACAGCGAAGAACAAGAGTAAAGCAGAAAAAGAAAGGCCTTTAAGGGCTTTTAGTCAAATGGGGTTGTGGAAAGCGAAGGGCTAGATGAAATTGACAAAGCGAACAAAACCAACGAACTCGACGATATAACGGCAAGCTTAAATATATCACGCGAGAGGCGGCGGAGCTTAGTTTTGTACGTGAACACCGACGGTATATTAGTCAAAGCGCCTTTACGAACAAGCATGAAAGAGATCAACCAGTTCATAGAAGAAAAGCAGCAATGGATAAAAAGGACACTCCGAAAGATGAAGGAGAGAGATGGAAGAGCTAGAGCCATATATGAGAACAACCACATTTTGTACAGGGGCTTAGAGCTTCCTCTAATAAAAGAAGAGGGAGTAAATGAGCGAAATGCGGGCATGGTTCTCGGAGATATGAGTTTCGACGGTGTATTTTATATAAGCAAAAAGGCATGGCCTAGACGCTATGAATTGGTCGTGAACTGGCTGAAGCAGAAAGCTAAGCATGAGCTGCCTGCTAAGCTTAATGAATGGGCGCGGGCATGCAGCCTCGAACCCACAAAAACACGCATAACGAATGCTAGAACTGTATGGGGCTCATGCTCCTTCGACGGCCATGTTAACCTAAGCTGGCGCCTCATAATGGCACCAGACTATGTTCAAGACGCTGTCATTGTGCATGAGCTCGCTCATCTTAAGCACAAAAACCACTCTCGGCGTTTCTACGAAGAGCTCAACACGTGCTTCCCAGCATATAAGAAAGGGGACGAATGGCTGGAAACATGGGGTTTGGCCCTCATACCTGAGAAATATGTCCTAAAGTGAAAAAAGTAAAAACAAGAGGAAAAGCAGAGGAGCTTTCGCCCCTCTTCAAGCTTGCTTACACCTTCCGGCGTATATCAAAGATGTTTAAGTGCTTTGGTTACCAAGCGGACGCCCGGAGCTGCTCCTCTCTTGCCTATGAAAGGATACTTCTCTGGATCCATCTCCATCATGCTCGCAATGTCTATGTGAACCCACTCAATACCCTTGCCTACAAAGACTTCTAAGAACTTCGCCGCTGTTATACTGCCGGCTTCGCCATCCCAAGAACCTATGTTTTTGACGTCTGCTATGTCACTCTTAACCATATCACCATATTCTTTATACATGGGTAAAGGCCACACTCTTTCGTAGGTTTCTTCTCCTGCTTTCTCAAGTGCCCTTCTAAGAGGAACAGAATTGCCAAATATGCCCATGGCATACTTCCCTAAAACAACAGACATGGCTCCTGTCAACGTTGCTAAATCGAGCATATACTTCGGCTTAACGACCTTTGATGCATAGGCAAGAGCATCCGCTAAAATTAGACGACCCTCTGCATCCGTATGCTGTATCTCAACTGTCTTGCCACTGTAGCCTTTTATGACGTCGCTAGGTCTGTAAGCTGCTGCTCCCGGCATGTTTTCTGTGAATATGGCTATGCCATGTAGCTCTATAGGAAGGGCAAGTTCCGAAGCTGCCTTTATTATGCCAAGCATGACACAGGCTCCGCTCTTGTCTAGATTCATGTCAAGCATATATCTGCCAGGTTTTATGCCAAGGCCCCCACTGTCGAAGGTTATGCCCTTGCCTACAATAGCCACCTTTATAAGCTTTGCTTTAGACTCCGCCACTGTTCCCTTGCTCTTTGCCTTGCCTTTAGGCGTGTATACCAAATGAACAAGATAAACTCCCTTAGCAGAACCGCTATTAACAGCTAAAGCTAGATTCATCCCTGCTTTTTTCATCTTTGCCTTATCCCATATTGTAATCTTCAAACCATGACTTTTTGCCAACGCCTTCGCCTCTTCTACACATCTCTCGGGTGTGCCTATATTAGCCGGCAAGTTGGCTAAAGCTCTAGCATAGTTCTGAGCTTTTGCAAGAATCACAGCCTCATTCACAAGCGCTTTCCCTTTAGCATCTAGTCGTGGTAAAAACAGGCATTGAAGACCGCTGCCTTCTGCTCCTCCGTCAGCTTTGGCCTTTGCCTTGCTACTCTTGCCTTTAGCTCCCTCGCTCTCCTTGTCGCCCTTATAATTGAGCTTAAACGAGGCAAGTATAACACCCTCTGCGAATGCAGCTGCTTGCTCCGCTTCGCTGAGCTTAACTTTGCCCTTCGCTGGCGAAAAAGCGACGCGCTTGCTGTTGAGGGCTTTAGCCAAAGTATGCGCTTTAACAGCTGCGCTTCTGATATCTTGAAGGTTGAGCTCCTTGCCTTTGCCCACATAAACATAACATATGCTCTTCTTGCCTGTGTTGAGCAAATAACTCTGCCCTTCACTAGGTTTGCTCTTTCCAGCCGCTTTCCATGGCAGGCCCTTTAAGTCTCTTGGGCCCTTATGTCCCTCTACCAGCATCTCTTCTGTAACCAACTGAATAAGGGGCATCTCACCCAGCTTTGCACTATACTTTATACGGATCTTGCCCGTATCAGACTTGCTTATTTTCCTATTCATGCTACCACCCTCGGCCTATTGGTTGACCTATTTGCTTATCCTCAACATCCTCGATTAACATAAAGATCTGATTCCACAGTCTACGCCCGGGTCATGTATTCACGCCGAGGACATGTACCAATAAACAGCCACGACGAGGAGTATAAGCACAACTCCACCTATGAGCAGAAGAGGCAGACCTTTGACCTTCACCTCGACCTTCTTCGTATTGAAGCCTTCCTTCTCAAATACAAGTGTGTGCTTCCCTTTCTTTGAAAACGTCAATGTGAGTGTTGGGTTAGTTATAAGCTGCTTTTTTCCATCGACGCTGACTGTGAAGTTGGCAACAGGTAAGCCCATAGCTTCCTTAACTGTAAATGTCACTGTAGTGTTCTCTTTGAGACTGTCTAATGGTTTATTTGCCTTTATACTGAAGACATCCTTTGGCTGGTTTTTGCCTCTGACAAGCTTTACCATGTCATAGTACAAGCTATCGGGAGACGAGCACTTAAATATTAAAGAGCTGAATGGGAAAATAAGAGGGTCTAAAGTAATAGAGAAAGAGCTGTTTTTAACGGGCGCCGTTGTAGTATAGATGGTATTGCCCTCTGTGTCCATGACAGAAATGCTGACTTTCTGCATGTTATAAGCCTTTCCTGAAATTGTGAAGGGAAGATACCCTATTGTTGAAGGCGAGCTTTCTATGATGCAACCCGATGCAGAAGGTATTTTAACGACGACACCTTGCCAATTAGTCGCTTTCTGTAAAGAGCCGGCAGCATACAATGTAGAACCAGATTCTGTTAGGTCTTCAAATGCATATGCATCGCCAAATGTAAATCTAGCTAAAGCGCCTCTAGACATATCTTCAACCACGATGGAGCTGGGATAAAGCACGTAAAACGTCGATACGCCTTCATCTACCTCCAAAGGCATAGAAGACAAAGATTGCTTTGTATGGCCCAAAACATTGAGGCTCTCATCTACTTTATAGAGACTTCCCTTGGCTGTCAGGACAGAAATTCTGCCCAAGTATCGAGACAAACCAACTACTGCACCGTCGAGCTGCACTTTCTTTATAACGCTGCTATCTGAGACGCGTTGCATGGAGAGCTCGCCGAATAGGTTCCCGCTAATGACTACATCATTCGACATAAGAGGCTTCACAGAGATATCCCTAGGGAGGTTTAACTGCTTTACATCCCCCTTAAGCGACACAAAAATCGCCTTACCCTCTTTGTCGATTAAAAGAAAGCCATCTGGATATGCAAAGCTCAAAGCATAGCTGCCCGTGAATGTCTTCGAGAAGTCGAGGCTGTATGAAAGCTCGTTGTTTCTCGAGGAAACGCCAAAACTGTATGCCAAAAACTTCGTCTGCCTCTGAAGGCCGCCTTTCACTGCTTTGGATGTATCGAGCTGCAGGTAAAGCCCATTTCCGACAGCCCAAACATGAGATATGCTGCCCGAAACAGAGGGCTGCAAGCCCGTATTCGTGTAGAGCTTGCCATTATAGACGTTGTAAACAGATATTGAGTTGCCCGTATAAGCAAATATAAATGGCGATGACAAGGCCACGCCCTTTATACCATTCACAGAAACAGAATCCAGTGTTGTGAGCGTGTTTGCATCCAATAAATAAAGTGTGTCATCCGAATATGCGACAACATAGCTTCCAAAACTCTCTATACCTTTAATAGGCTGAGTTAACTCTGCGGCAAAGCTAATGGCAAATAAAAAAAGCAAGAGATTAAGCGCCAAAAGCAGAGTTGTGTTTGCCTTCATCAATCTCTCTCTGGAGTTCTCGGGGATGCTTCCCCTCGACAGTTAGGCCCATGCTCAAAGCTGTGCCTATGACTTCCTTGGCCTTTGCCTTAAGTGACAGGCCCTTTATGTTCGTCTTGCTCTTAGCTATTTCTACGACGTCCTTGAGGGCTACATTGCCTGCACTGCCCTCTCTCCATGCCTTACCATGGCCTTTTTCTAAGCCAGCCCTTTGCTTCAAAAGCTGAGACGTCGGAGGTGTGCCCACTTCTATAGTAAAGCCCTTTGACGCTGTATCTATTACAACGTTCACTGGGACGTTTAGGCCCGCAAACGCCTTTGTCTGCTCGTTTATGGCAGAGACAACCTCCTGCACGTTTATACCCAAAGGTCCAAGTGCTGGCCCTAAGAGTGGACCTCCACTTGCCTTTCCACCTTCAACCATCAACTTAATAACTTTTTCTCCCATAGTATCCCTCCAAATTCTATGTTCTTGTATAGAGCCAACCCTTCTAAGCCTTCTTTTTTGCCTCATCGATGAGCTTTTTCAGCTCGGCAGGATCGACTCTTAAGCCATGCTCTCGAAGTATGGCTTTCATATTGTCACCATAAGTTTTTAATAAGCTTTCTAATTCGGCTTTGCTCAACTTTGCTAACTTGGCCTGAAGAGCTGCCTTAGCCTTGCCCTCGCATAAGCCCTTCAAGGCAGCCTCTACAGTCTTCTTTGTAAAATGGCCTTTTGAATAGAGAAGAAGAGCCCACTCGACATTCTCGTCTATAGGCTGGCAGCCTTCACGCCTAAGCTTTGTGAGTGTATCCTCCAGCGTAATGGCTGCCATCTTTGGCTCTATGCCTTTTCCCACAAGGCGCTCAAAGAAGCTGAGGCGCTTACTGTGCAGCATTTTTTGGACAAGCTCGTCGTTGTTGAGCAAGGCCTTGAGCTTCTTAACCTTCTCCTCGTAAGACTCCGCCAAGGCTTTTGCCTCCTCTAGCATAGAGGGCGTTATCTTTACATATGGCACATCTGTCTCAGGATACATACGCGCAGCTCCGGGCAAGGGTCGCATGTAAGCTGTGGAGCCATCTGGAAGAGCCTTCCGTGTTTCTTTTGGAACATAGGCCATTTTAGCTCGACGGAGCGCCTCGCTTAACGCCAGCTTAGCCTTCTCTGCCGATGCTACAACCATTATAAACGCGTCGTCCTCAGCCACGTCGAGCGCTTCCTTAATGGCTTTAACAGCCTCGTCATCTAAGCCATATTTCGCTAATTTTTCGTCGGAATGGATAATACCTCCAACACCCCTCTGCTTAGCATAGTCCGAAAGTTCACTGCCATAGCGACGTAAAGCTAGCTCCCTGCCCAAAAAACCTGCGTGCTTAGGTAGCTTAACAGCTAAAGCTATGCTATCGCCTTTCAAAAAGCGGCGTATAAGGGCCTTTTCGTCTTTAACTGCTTGCTTAATTATGTCAGTGACATCTTTGAAATAGCTCTCATCAACGGCTTTCAAGGCTTCATATGCGCCCCGCGATTCCAACTCAGCTATGAGCGTAAGGAGTGCTTTTTGCCTTTTTATCTCGTTGTCGACCCACTTGGCTATCATGTTAAGCTCTTGAGCTCCTTTTATCTCGACTCTAGCTCCTCCTTCGACGCTAACATTCAAATCCTGCCTTATGGTGCCTATACCTCTAGCTGCTTTGCCTGTGCTCCTCAATATAAGGCCTATCTTTTCGCACACCTCTCTAGCATGCTTTCCATCCTTTATGTCCGGCGTCGTCGCAATTTCTATGAGAGGAATGCCTAACCTAAATAGGCTATATCGCTTTCGCAAACTATCCTCGCCTTCTATGCCCGCGCTCTCCTCTTCGAGGCACAGCGTCTGAATGCCAACATCACCCCTACTCGTCGAGAGCTTGCCATCTATAGCCAGAAGAGCCGTCCGTTGGAAGCCGGAGGTGTTGCTGCCGTCAAGCACCATTTTTCTCATGAATACAAGCACGTTCACGGGCTGCATGTCCATCTGCAGCGCCACATTTAAAGCCACTTTCAATGCCTCTCTGTTAACTTCATGGGGCGGCTCCTCATCCATCTCGACCAGACAAATGTTGTCGTTGAACGTGTATTGATAAAGCCTGCCCTTCTCTGCCTCTAGTCTAGCCGCCTCGTCGATCTCACCCATCTCAGAGAGCACGGGATGTAAGCGCCTGTCCAGCCAGTCCAAGCGCTCGACGGGCTCCTCTTCGGGATAAGGGCAAGAGCAAAAGAGCTTGTGTGTAAAGATGCGCTGGTGAATTTCAACGCCGATCTTTGGCATAGCCCTCATTCATGACCAACCATTTAAAAAGAAAGCCCTTTCCAGCAAGAGTAAAGGAGAGAAAAGAGCTAATTTTGCCAACATCCTACTCATTTGTAATAAAAAGGCAACAATAAGCTTAAAAAGGGTTCTACACAAAATATCAACATATGACACGGAAAGTTGAACATCCTTCAGGCCCAAAAGCACATAAAATGCATGCAGTAGGACGAGAGGCTATTGAGAAAAGGGCCGAACGTCTCAGGGCAGAGATAAGTGGCTTCAAAGAAGCAGTCGAAGACGAAAGAAAGGAAAAAAGGCACAAGCTGGTCACAGCATTCAGAAAGTACGCCACCATTCCCCTCATATTCTTAGTGAGTGGAGGAATTGTGTACTACGCCGGACTTAAGCACTACCATAAGGTATTGGACACTGAGAAACAGATAAAAAATCAAATAAAAACTGTGGCAAAAATCACTGAGAGTGAAATTGAAGCTGGAAAGAAAAAGCTAGAAGAGGAAACAAAGAAGATCTTAAAAGGCACGTCAGAAAAGAATAACAAAAAAGGTAAAGGAAAGGTGGGGTCAAACAACACAGCTGTTGCCTCAAACACAAGCTCAAACACAGCTTCTACTACAACTCAAAATACCCACCAAAACACAAGTCCACAGAATACAAGTCAAAATAATAACCAAAACACTGTTTCAAACACGAGCCAAAAAAAGCAAAAAAAGCTCAGTTGGTTCAAAAAGATGCTTCAAAAAATACACATCGGAAGAGAAACAAATGTAGAGATACCGCTTACAACATCCTCGGCAACTACCCCTTCTAAATGGGGAGAGAAAAGAAAGCGGACCTCTCCTTCTAATAACAAGGTAACAGGGCCAACTCACAGGAAAAAGCCTAGTGGACCCACAACCGTAGATATTGGTAAAATAGCTGAAAATAGGAGGGGAAGGAAAATAGAGTTGGAACCAAAAAAGAAAGTAAGACCAACACCAGTAAGATTTCTAAATCAAAAGAAGAAAAAAAACATTACAAAGGGAAGGTTGAATCTTGTTGAGGAACTGATTAGAAAGAGTGTAAAAGATAAGGTTCAACTTCTCCAAAAACATGGCGCATATCCACATGGCGTAAAGCTCATAGTCAGATTATATACTGACTCTATGGGAAGAATAAGTAAGATTAAAGTAGAAAACCCATCAGATTCAAAAGATGATCACCCTGAAGAAATAGAAAGATTGGTCAACTTAGCCGTGCACAACAACTTCAGAAATATGCCTCTTCCTCCAAACTTGTCTGAAGTTTACCCAGTAGTGATAATGGGTGGTACTGAATAGCAGAATACTTGTAAAATTGTGGAGAAGTGCCGCGGGGGGGATTCGAACCCCCGACCTCCAGATGACTCAGAGCGTCTTTTTGCATCAACGCCCGCCTTCCTTTTTTATTTTCTCTTTTAAGAGCAAAATAGGCAAGCTCAGCACTCATAGGTTTGATAGTTCAGCTCTTATGAGTCTGGCGCTCTGGCCGACTGAGCTACCGCGGCTCTTGACATCTTCATTGACTTATTAGCTCCTCCCTTATAAAGAGAACGTTTTAAAAAGTTGGTGGGACCTCCCTCCCTCTTTATAATAATGGGACGAGTCGATCATACACAAGCAAATCAAACACAAAATTATACTGTGTTGTTTGGTGTTGTGACTCTTTATGTAAGGCTATCTCTTTGGAGTAAATGTCTTGAAGTCGGGGTTTTCTCCTTCCATTGAACCTGCTTCGGCCAATATGAAGTTCTCTAAGTGAGCCTTTGGATAAGCTATGCCTTTCATAGGCGCTGTTAGGCCTGCCTTTGCCGTTATCCTTGAAAGGGCCTCTTCGAGAAACGTTAGTACAAGGAAGGAGGTGACGACGAGCTTTTCTCGCGGCGAGCTCAACAATTCCTCTTTTGATAAAAGAATATTAAAACACGGCTTACACGATGCAATATCCTTGTCCAAGTCCACTAAATCCTTCTCTAATTTGTTCAGCAGATTATCGAGCACCTTTAGCTGCTCTTCTGAATCTTCGCTTATTTTTTGGAGAGTATCCTGCCCTTCTTTTATGAACTGCGCTGGATCTGAACTGGCCTTTAAGTGCTCTGGCGTAAGCTCTTCCTTTAAGCTGGCTAAGTCGTCTAGAATATTTTTTCCACTTGTTCCTTTTCCTCTATAAAGCACATCTAATCTATTTCTCAGCTCGCTTGCTAATGTAGAATCACTATCCTCTACCTTTTGGAGAATATACTTGTTTAGGATATCCGCATAAACATTCTCAGGGTGTGAAATATATCCTTTTAATATAATACTGTAAACAATATCGACAACAAACTTAGCAAGCCCGTAAGCTTGAAGGCCCTTCTTAAGCCCCTCAAGAAGAGAAGGAATTCGTCTATCATAGTTTTCGCGCTTCTTCAATTCCTCCTCAGAGGTAGGCTCAAAATATATACTAACTGTACCTAAGCTATATTGAGAAGTGTTTATGGAAAAATCCTCTATGTAGCCAAATTCCTTTAGTCGCTCAAAAACCTTTTCAATGTGAGATGGCCTCCCATTCTGGGAAGGAAGAAACGCGTCCTCTATATAAGTTGATAGGGAGTTGTAATATCTTTTGAATGCATCGGGGTCTTGAAGGAAGGGGAGAACCTCTATATGCTTCCCAATAGAGGGAAAATGCCCGGAAAGCTCTTTCAGCAACTCCTCACTAGAGGGATTCTCGCTCTTGAGCCTTTTGCTCCTAAAGCTCTCACCAAGCAGAAAAAGCAAGAGGGCATGCTTTTCTTCCCAAGCTCCAAAAGCCCTTTCCAATTTAGCAAGCTTTCTTCTAAGTGAAGCAAGCTGTAGCTTATAACTACCTTCATCAAGCAGTTTAGCCTTTATCTTATGGAAACTCTTTTTTGCCTTCAGAGCAAGCCCTGCTTTCTCTTCGGCCCTTTCTTTGCTCATCATGTATATTTGTGTATAGAAATGTTTAAAAAGTCTAGGAGTCACACCCCTACATGAAAGTCTTCTACGATGGCAAGCTCTTTGACGAGAAAAAGGTTAGTGTCCCTATATTGGCACATAGCCTGCACTACGGCGACGCTGCTTTTGAAGGTATAAGGGCATACAAGCTGGCCAACGGAAAATTAGGCATATTCAGGCTAGAAGAGCACGCAGAACGCCTAAGGAGAAGTGTAAAAATACTAGCTGCCAAAGAGGCATGGTCCAAAGAAGAGATAAAGCGCGCCATTGTGGAAACAGTACGAGCCAACAAAGAAGAAGGCGATCTCTACATACGGCCACTTTTTTTCGTCGGAGCTGGCACGCTCGGCCTAGCAAACATAGAAAAATGCCCTTTTCATCGAGCCGTTATGACCATAAAATTCCCGCCTCTTTTGGGCGAGAAAGCGTCGAAAGTCATGATAAGTGGATGGCGCAAGATAAGCAGTGAGAGTTATCCTGTTATGGCCAAGCTTGCATCTAATTACGTCAATAGTATTATAGCTACGAGAGAGGCTAAAGCCGCAGGTTATGACGAGGCCCTGTTTTTGAACGTGAACGGGAGAGTTGCTGAAGGGTCCGGTGAGAACATCTTTATTGTAAAAGGTAAGCAGCTCATAACACCCCCACCTTCAGAAGACATACTAGAAGGCATAACGCGCAACACAGTTATGGAACTAGCTAAAGAGCTAGGCTTAGACGTTATTGAGCGTCCTGTAGGGGCTGGCGAGCTCTTTTTTGCTGACGAGCTCTTCTTCACAGGCACAGCAGCAGAAGTCGTTGGAATAGGGGAAGTCAATGGCATAACCATTGGAAATGGAGATGTCGGCGAGATTACTGCTAAGCTAAAGGAAAAGTACAAAGCGGTTGTTAAGGGTGAAGACCCAAAGCACAAGAATTGGATAACAGAAGTGGACTAACGCCAACCGCGCCAACTGAGCTAACAATCGAGCTAGAAATGGAGCTTAGCTATAAGGGGAGCGTGGTCAGAACCCTTCACATCTGTGAGTATGTCAGATTCGACAACGTGCCGTTTTAGCTCTTCACTGACAACAATATAATCGACACGCCAGCCTATGTTCCGAGCCCTTGCGTTGAAGCGGTAACTCCACCACGAATACTTCACAGTGTCGCCGTGCTTATATCTAAATGTGTCGACGTAACCGTGAGTTAACAACTTAGAAAACCAATCCCTCTCCTCTTTTGTATAGCCCGCGTTGCCTTCATTTTGTTTTGGCCTCGCTATATCTATGGGCTCATGCGCCACGTTGAAATCACCCATCATAACAATGGGCTTTTGCCTACGAAGCTTTTCTACCCATTTGAGCAATGCGTCGTCGAATTTAAGCTTGAAGTCAAGCCTATCGAGTGTATGTTGGGCGTTGGGGAAGTATATGTTTAATAGATAGAAGTGCTCATATTCAGCAGTTATAACCCTGCCCTCGTCATCAAAGGCTTTCTCACCTATGCCTTTAACAACAGACGAGGGCTTTTTCTTTGTAAGTAGAGCGGTTCCTGCATAGCCCTTCTTTTTAGCCGGATACCATATAACGGCGTAATCAGAAAGCTCTCCCGGGAGAAGGGGTGTTGTGTCATGTTTTATTTCTTGAACACCAAGTATATCTGGTTTGTATTTTTTTATCACACTAAAAAAGCCATGCTTAACGGCTGCTTTGAACCCATTAATGTTCCAGCTCATAATAGTGTAGTCCATGGATGGCATAGATACCTAAGATTTAAAAGATTGCTTTGTAGTAGTAGGAAAAGACACTATGAAAACGAGTGCAGCCAATAAATAAGGAGAGCTCTGTTTTCAAAACTCAAGTTAAATAATTAAGTACGTCAGCGTTCGTCTTCGAAGAGGTTAAGTTGCGCCTTAAAGAGCACTTCTGAGAACTCTTTAATCAGGTTATCTAGACGTTCTTCACAGTCATTGGGTAAAGGTTTTCCTCTGAGCTCTTCTAGAAGAGACAAGAAAGAAATATCCTTCACTATAGATATGAAATTTACAATAGCCCTTAACTCCAAACCACTCACTCTCTCCCAATTACGAAGAAGATAATTGGATAACACCTGCCTGAAAGCAAACCTTTCATTCTCGTCCAAACTGCTGTATGTAAAGCTTACAGGAAGAAAGTACTCCTTTAATGCCTTCTTTTCTTTGACAACTTCTATAAAACCATCTTCCTTAATTTCAGCTCTCTCAACTAAATAAGACATAGCATTAACCAACCGAGTAAATACCTCTCTCTGTAGACCACCAACAGTAGTACTTCGGCGAAGTCCTTCCAAAAAAGGCTTTCTTGCGGGCTTGTCAAAAAGAGGCCATGCGTCCTTGAAGTCCTTTTCTTTCCTTCTGTATATCTTCTCATTCTTTTGCATATGTTTGGTCTTACTTATGTCAGCAGGCATCAAACCATCTCCGTAAATCTTTATGAAAAACCTTCAGAGTCAAGTCACCTCATCACAGCGAAGTTCAGTCTCCTCCAAACTCATCACAAGGTTAAAGGGTTAAAGTGACTTAAAGCTTAAAAGAGTACGCCTTTTATGGACACCTACTTACTCTTCTTTTTGCTCCTATGTCTCTATTTACAAAATCAAGATAGTTACAGGCGGAAACCAAAGGCAAGAGCGCCGAGGAGGGGATTTGAACCCCTAAGCCCTTGCGGGCACCGGATCTCAAGTCCGGCGCGTTGCCTGGTTCCGCCACCTCGGCTGCCGAGGTGTAAACCATGGGTAGCTTGGCTTATGCTCAAAACAATTTAAAAAATCAATGGGATAAGTTGTTAAAGAAGGATATAAGTGTATATAGAGGTGTATGGCCTAAGAGAGTTAAAAGATTGGCTGGTTTTGCCGAACACTCTCAATGCAACCTTTCAATGTAACTTATGCATCATGTTGTACATCTCTTCTATTTCTGTAACAGTTGTAGCATCATAGGCAGATTTATCCCTTAGCCTAAAGAAGCGCGGGAAGCGGAGAGCAAAACCTCTGCCTTTGAATTCACCCGCTGTATGTTGTTGACTTCTCGTTATATCATCAAACATAATTTCGATGACGTACTTAGGCTCTACCCAAAAA
>WAMF01000022.1 GCA_015522475.1 Microcaldota archaeon | reverse complement strand
GAACTAGTTCGCCCCGAGGTGCAAGGTAACATGGCAAGGGTTTCATCTTTAAGCCAGGTCACAGAAGAGTTGTTGTCAAAACTTATAATGGCTATACCCTTCCAACAGCTTCGTGGAGGTAGACTAGATACCTCGCGCTTTTTGACGGGCGCGAGGGCTCAAAAGCCCTCTTTGCTAGAGATGCCTACTCGACTCAGGGCGTAAATATAAAAAGGCTTGCTTTCAAAATCCTGCTATGGAAGATGACTTAGAGGATTTTTCCTCTGTTAATTCAGAGCTTCGATATCTCACGCTAGAGCTTATGAAAATAGCTGTCCAGAAGGGCAAGAGCTTCAAGGATATAGCCCATGAATTCATAGATAACGTCAATTACTTGAGCAAGCTCATAGAGAAGTCTGCCGGCCTCCCTCTAAAACGCATAAGGAAGAGGAGCGATGGATAAAAACATAGAAGAAGCCCTGCGCTTCACGCACTATGTTGAGCTTCTTTCAAACACAGAAAGGTTATTCATATTTTTCTTCATTTTGCCTTTTATATTTGCTCTCATAGGCCTCGGTTTCCATGAGCCGTTCTTCTCTACACTTATCTTGTCTTTCGAGGTGGTTTTTCTACCAGCTCTCCTTTTCCTCGTCATATGGCGCTTCTTTGCTCGCCAATACCTATTCAGTCATGGTGTGCTTTTGGCTATCTTGGGCTCACTCATTGTATTCACAGCCATGGCCTTTACCCTCTTATTTGAAGGTGCGCTTGTTACTGCAGACACCATAGCCATAGGTTCGGCACTTGAGTTTGTTGTAGTGCTCTTCTCAGCCTACATACTCGTAGGCTCGTGGAAGAAGGCTTTGCCTTTGACAATCATCCTTATAAGCTTCCATCTCATGGGCTTACTTTCCTATTCACACATCTCGTATAAAACAATGAAGCTCCAATTTCTATATGCGAGTCTTCTTGTATTAATTGCCACTGCCTTCACGCTACGCATCATAAACGCTCCTCTAAAACGTCGCTTGGGCTACTCGACGCTCAAAGTTTTGCAGGCCTTTTGGGGCGATTGGTTTTATGGTGAGGACCACTTAGAGGAGCTCTTTGAGGATATGGGCAAGAAAATAGATACGAGCGTCGACGTTATAAGCATATTTGCAAAGGATAATAGCTCTAAAGAAAGGGTTAAGGAGAAAGATGTTGACAAGGCAGACGCCAAGAGAAAGACCCAAAAACAGGAAGCCAGAGAGCTCGCTCGTATACTTGTGCCCTACTTCCACTTCGGGCCCTTTGGCTCTATAGGGGGAAGCTCAGCTCCCTTCATCTTTAAACAAGCGATGCCCAACAGCTTAATCCTCCATGGCACAGCCACGCATGAGCTCAATCCCACGTCGAAAAAGGAAGTAAAGGAGCTGGCAGATAGGCTTGCTTCATTCAAGCTTAAGCCCACTTACAGCAAGATGGGCTTTGCCCATGCCCAAGCTAAAGATGCTAAAGCAACAGCCTTTGTATTCGACGGACGTGCTTTAACCCTTCTGAGCCGCGCTCCTAAAACGACGGAGGACATAGAAATAGCTGGTGGCAAAATTTTAAGGGAGAAGCTGAAGCGTAAGTATAAGGACGCTACAATTGTTGACTGCCATAACTCTTCGGCAAAGGAGATCACCTTTTTTACACCCCTTAGCGAGGAGTTTCACGAGTACGAAGAAGCTGTAGAAGCCTTGCTTAAGAAGAACATTAGAGAGAAGCCCTTTAAGGCAAGCTTTGCCTCGGGCGAGCTCACGGGCAGCGGTAGCAATAGAGCTGGCTTTTCTCTCCTTCTTCTAAGTAGCGGCTCAGACGTATATGCACTCTTATCCTTGGATGTTAACGGCATTTTGCCTAGAAGCAAGCGGGCTATAGAAAGGTTATTTGAGAAAAGGCATGTGAAGCCCTTCATATGCACGACGGACAGCCACGAGAACAACATTATAGCAGGGGCAGCTAACGAATACATACACAGTAGAGAAGATTTGGAGAGGATAAGCGCAGCTATAGACGATGCTTTGAGCAGATTGGAGCCTGCAAGTTATGCATTCAGCTCTCAGCCCATTCACATAAAAGTGCTCGGCGAAAAACAGGTTACGGAGATCATAACAACCATCAACAACACATGGGCCATAGCAAAGCTTGTCTTTCCAGCGGCTGTAGCGGCGGTTTTAATGGCTTTCCTTCTCTTGTTCTAAACGCTAATCTTTACCTTAAAAAGCCAAAAGGAATGATAAAAAAAGGGCACATAAAAGGAGAAGGATGCAAAAGGTAGGAAGTGAAAGGCCAAGGATTGAGTTGGCCTTAAATTCTCCTTTAATGCCAGCTATTTTCTTCCCCCCTTTCCCCTCTATATCTAGCTCTTCTCCTCGCTCTTCTTCTTTAGCCTAAGGTTTTTGCCCGAGAGCTTAACGGGAATTGCTATAACAGCTTCGAGAGGCAGCACGGTGTATTCCCCTTTGCCTTCGTCCACGGAAATAACCTTCGCTTCTTCTGACTTAAACGGCCCTGACGTAATCTCAACGATGTCGCCTATGCTAATCTTCTCTTCTACGGGCTTCTTGACTTTAACCATCTTCTCGATTTCTTCGAAGCTTATAGGCTTTGGAATCATGCCTTTAACATGCTTGACATGGTTTATGAGCAGGGGCACAGCATTTTCGTCGTCTGTCTCTACAAATAAGTAGCCTTTAACTCTCTCGTTGAACATTATGGAGTATATGGGTAAGTTCTCTACTTTGGCCTTTTCCTCGAGCAACATCGCTACAACCTTCTCCTGCTTTGTAGCTACTCTTACGATGTAGAACATGTTTTCCCTCCTTGACAATTATAGGGCCGCTATGATGGCATGCACAGCAAAGCCTAAAAGGCCCACAAAGAGCATTATAACACCTACAATCCATGCTTCCCTTGATACAGCCTCGCTGTCTGGGAAAGTCACGCGCGGCATTGTGAACTTTATGTCCTTATAATAGGGTATAACTTTCTCCCAATTTATTTTTCCCATAGGCTCACCTTTGCATTTCGATGTTTACTTCCTTTTATTAACCCATCATATCTATCTGTAGGTCAGAGAGCTCTTCACTGCCTTCGCCTTCTTCGTCAAAGTCTTCAAACTTGACACCAGCTAAGACTATAAGCACTTTTATAGCAGATTTTTTCATCGTAGGCTCGATTCTCGCGCCAAAGATTATGTGCGCATCCGGCGATATTCTCTTAGCCGTCTCCGAAACGATGTATTCAACCTCCTTTATGGAGAGGTCTTCTCCGCCTACTATGTTTATGAGGGCTCTGTTAGCTCCGGATACGTCTGCGTTGAGCAGGGGGCTTTGTAAGGCTGTTTCGACGGCTATTCTCGCGCGCTCTTCTCTAGGCACATCTACCGTGGCTTCGCCGACACCTATAACCGCGTAGCCAGCATCTTTTAAAACAGTAGTGAGATCTGCAAAGTCGACGTTAACTAAGCCAGATTTTGTGACGAGCTCTGTTATGCTTTTTACTGAGCCCGCTAACACTTCATCACTTATCTTGAAGGCTGTGTTGAGGGGCAAGTCTGGAGCCAAGCTCAACAACTTATCATTTTTTATGACGATGAGCGTGTCAACATTTCGTCTAAGGTTTTCTAAGCCTCGCATGGCGTTGTCGTAGCGAACCTTTCCTTCACTTGTGAATGGCAGTGTTACAACAGCTACAGTTAAAGCGCCAATCTCCTTTTTGCTTACCTTCGCAATTATGGGAGCGGAGCCTGTACCTGTGCCACCTCCAAGCCCACACGTAACAAAGCAGAGGTTTGCATCTCCTATAACCCTCTTTAACTCTTCCAATTCCTCTTCGACAGCTTTTTCTCCACATTCGGGATTGCTTCCACAGCCCCTACCTTTCGTTAGCTTTTTGCCTATAAGGATTTTTCTATTGGCCTTTATGTGGAGCAAATGCCTTGCGTCTGTGTTTACAGCTACGGAGGTTGTGCCATCTACCTTCATTTCAAAAAGTCTGTTGAGTGTGTTTGAGCCGCTGCCTCCGGTGCCTATGACGTAGATTTTGGGCTCGCTCTCTTCTATGAACTTAAGTAACTCTTCGTCATCGCTTATAATGTCCTCAGCTATTTCCTCTGCTTCTCCTCCGTTGCTCTGTTGCTCTGGTTTTTCAGCAGGTTTTTCTTCCCTTTTTGCTTCTACCTCCCTTTCAGCTTTTTCAGGCTTTGTTTGGGCTTCTTGTTGAGTATCCTGCTGCGTCTGCTGTTCCTCTCGGCTTCCTTCTTCTGCATCAGCCATAATAACACCGCTTTTTCTTTGAAAGGAAAAGTATATAAGGGCATCTCTTATCCTTCTTGCCCTCCCTTTTATTGCTTTGGTTGTGTGTTTGCTGGAGATTTTTAAAACGTTTCGCTCATAAATGAGTATGGAATTGGGATTTACATGCTCTGTCCGCTAATTCAACTATTAAGCAAATAATAATCCCACTATTATCGCTTAATCCCATCGCTTTTATTCTTAATAAATTATGAACCCACACCATTCTCTCTATTTCTTTCTCAATGTAGCACAACTTTTTACTTCTAATAAGTTCATTATTTCTCCTTTTTAAAGCAGAAAAGACGCTCTCTACTATCCACCTCTTACCATACTCAAATCTACTCCTCCATTTCTCATAGCCCCAAGTCTTTATCTCTTTTAGATGGGCATCCCTCTCAGTGTAGAGATGCCCATCTACACTAGAATAGTGAATAACTCCATTTTTCCTAGGCCGTATTATGGGCTTAATACCAAGCTCTTTAAGCTTTCTATAAATCCTGTAAGTATCATAAGCTCCATCTCCATATAAGGCCTTAATTTTCACACCTTTTAGCTTAAACATCTCTAAGTCGTTTAGATGCTCTTCAAACATCTCAACATCGTGTAGAGTAGAATCTCCAACTACGAGCGATAGAATTATGCCCTTCTCATCCACAACTGCTGACACTTTGATATAGCCGTTTCTCTCCTTTATTATGCCGTTCTCATGCTTAATAATCCGCCAATCACCTCTTTGATAAGGCTTAAAGCCTGTTGAATCTACTATAAGCGTTAGCTCTTCCTTCAATAACTGCCTTATATCTAAATCTAATTTTATCTTGTTGAGCCTTTTATGGAGCTGTGTTTTTGATATTTTTATATGAGTTATCAGCTCAATTATAGCTGATAACTCTCTGTAAGTTAATGAAAAAAGCACTTTTATGAGTGCTGAGAATTCTATAAAGGACTTTGGGAATTTGTAGGGTCTTCCTACCTTCTTGTAATTTATACGTCTTAGCTCTTTTTTGTAAGAGCGTTCCATGCGAGATAGATAAGCTTTAATAACCTTCTCAACTACTTTTATTTTGCTTTTTTGACTGGCTACCATGAGGCTCTTATGCCTCATGGTTACTTAATTATGTTTTGATTTTTCGTTGTTTATAATGGACAATGTTGGCGCAAGCAAATACTTAAAAAGGGTTAGCGGACAGAGTAGATTTACAAGGTTGGGGCTTTCCTATATCAAGCGCAAGGGACCCAATCTTGTTGATGTTGCGAATAGAGAGAACTTTTTATTAGCTAGCTCTCCCTTTGACAAGAAAGCCCTTCTAGAGCGGAGGCTGCGCGCCGCTAACCAAGATATACGAGAGGCTCGTAAATATATTGAAGAAATCCCTTATTCTAAGCCACATGCTCCCACAGGTCTTTCGCGTGCCGGAGAACAAGCTCAAGAACTTTTAACAAGGGCTGCAAATACGTTAGTAGAAGTTCTTACCCTTGAGGCTCTTATTTTGAAGGAGTGGCAGGCAGAGGCCCAGATGAGGATTAAAGAGATGAGGCAAGGCAGAGGCAACTATTCTCGCTATAATTTGGAGTAAACTTAGGACTGCGAGGCAATAATAAGGTAAGCGAAGAAACGATTAGGAGCAGTAAGATAGGGGATAGTAAGCAGGATACGAGCAAGCGGTTAAGATAGTAGGAAAGGATGTGGGAGCTCAACAACCTACCACCTACCAGGTAAAAAATATATAAAAAACGACGTATATGTTGTGGCAACGGTAGAAGGCCGAGCGGGCCCGAGGGGATTCGAACCCCTGACTCCCCGGTTAAAAGCCGGGTGCTCTGCCAGGCTGAGCTACGAGCCCTTTTTAAACACTTGTTCTCTCCCTTAGGCTATGAAATCTTTAAAAAGCGCTACTATGAGCGCTGCCAGGGCCGTGCTTAAGCCCCTACCCATTATACTTACGGTTGTGCTTTTTCTCTCGCTTATAAGCGCTTTGCCAAAGGATCTTTACACAAAGTGGATAGGAAATGACCCACTGTCGACAGTCATAGCCGCTGTTTTAGGCAGTGTATCCGCGGGCAATGCTATGACTTCATATATTCTTGGCGGCGGCTTAGCTAAGAATGGCGCTGGTATAGCAGCTATAACAGCTTTTATAATAGCGTGGATAACAGTGGGTATAGTGCAGATGCCTGCAGAGGCTGCCTTATTGGGCAAGCGCTTCGCTGTTTATAGAAATGTAGTGAGTTTCCTCTTCGCCATTGTTATAGGCCTGCTTTTTGGCGTCTTCTTTGGTTGATTAGCATAGCTGTGATAACATGCCAGAGGATGAAAAAACACATACCAGGCCCCTTAAGGCCAACAAGGAACAAGGGAGCAAGCAGAAGAAAAGCATAGGAGGCAGAAAGCCCCCTAACAAAGGCTTGAAACAACTTATAACTTCGCTTTTCTTAGGAGAGGAACCCGATTATAGGCCTTATTATATATTTGCTGTTACTTTTCTTTTCTATATAGGTATTATTTGGTTCTTTCCCTCGTATGGGAGCTTAGCCATCTCAAAACTCGTGTTTATTTTAAAGGCGCTCGTCTGGCCGTTTGTATTCATATTTGTGCTTATGTGGCTCGTGGACTTCTTCGTCGATCCTAAGCAGCTGGCTCAGACGTTCAAGGCTATGCGTGGTTGGAAGCTTTGGATCTTGTCCATTTTGGCAGGTATTATATCGACGGGCCCAATATATATGTGGTATCCTCTTCTAGCAAGGCTTAAAGACGAGGCAAAGCTACGCACGGGCTATATAGCGGCGTTTCTCTATGCAAGAGCCATTAAAATCCCCCTATTCCCCCTTCTTATCCTTTATTTCGGCTGGGCTTATTCCCTTGCACTGACTGGCGCTTTAATGGTGTTTGCATTCTTCGAAGGCGTTGTTATAGATTGGCTTATGCCAGAGACAGAGAAGGGACATGAGGTAGGGGCTTAGAGCTGAACCTCTAAAATATATTCTACATTTCTCTTCCTATGCAGTCTTTTTGCCATTTCATCCTTGCTAGCAACTGTGCGTGCCTTTTTAACGTTTTCCTTTCTAGTCCCTACATGAAAGTGGCAATTGCATCTGAAGGCAAAGAGTTAAGCTCAGCTGTTAGTGATAGAGCAGGAAGAGCCCCTTTTTATCTCATCTTCGAGGACGGAAAGCTCGTCGAGGCATGGCAGAACCCCTTCTCTGTTGGTGGAGGTGGAGCGGGCTTTGGCGTCGCAGAAGTCTTAAGAAAAAAGCACGTCAACGTAGCTGTAGCAAGCAAGTTTGGGCCTAACATGAAAGCGGCGCTCCAAGACGCCGGTATAGAGCCTAAAGAGGTAAGCGGCACAGTGGAAGACGTGCTTTCGAGGCTTGCTTAACATGGGCAATATGGCGGCAAGTAGCAAGGTTTTTAAATTGAATGAATCAATGGAAGGTGGGTGTGAATATGGGCATATTTGACAAGGTTTTTGGAAAGGGTGAAGAGTCGGAGATCCTCGAGGATCTTGATGACGTCGTTGAGGAGACAGACAGAGATGTCGTGACGCCAGAAGCAAAGATGTACGTAAAGAAGATTGCCTTGAGGAATGAAGGGGATGTGGACAACGTTATAAAGGAGTTGTCAGAGGGCAATGTCGTTATAATTGATACTACCCCTATTATAAAGCAGCCGAACAGATTGAGGCGCTTTTCTGACAAGATAAAGGCATTCGTCGTCAAAAATAACGGCGACATAGCGGCCCTTGTTGCCAGCCATGAGCTAATCCTGGCGACGCCCAACGCGGTTAAAATTGTAAAGGCTAAGAAGTGAACTGGCTGCCGGTTTTTTAGCCATTCAACATTCAATAAACCATTTGAGTTGCCACTCCTTATTTTTGGGCTTGGGCTCAGCTTTTCTTAGCTTTTTATTCCTCTTTTTCCTTTCTTGCTTTTGCTGCGGCTTTTTTGTTTAGGGGGCCTTTGTGGCCAATAAATCTGTTTCTAACTTTCCTTTTATTAAGTCATTTTGTAAACTACTAAGATTGAGGATTGACTAATAAGACTGTTAGGCTCGGTATGCTCGTCGTCGTTTTGAAAATACTGTGAATTGCTAGGTCGAAATTGCGGCCTCTTTTTAAGCTTATGTGTCTCCATCTGCAGAATAGTGGCAATACCGGAAGAGTAAGCTTTTAAGCCTTTCAGTGTAAAGGGTTAGCTATGCCCGTAAGCTTTGAGGAGATTCTCTCAAAAAGCTCCATAATAAAAGACTCGACAGTGCTTTCTCCTCACTACGTTCCTGAAAGCCTCTTGTATAGAGAAGAATACATCCAAGACATCATGCGAGAGGTTGCGCCTGCTTTAAAAGGCAAGCGCGTCAGAAACATCTTTATATACGGTAAGACGGGCACGGGTAAGACATCTTCTCTTAAATTCATCGTCAGCAAATTCGAAGAGGCCCGAGAGAAATTGGGCAGCAAGAGCCGCATATTCTACATGAATTGCCGCGTCTACAATTCGCGCTACCGTGTGCTTCAGCGCTTTCTTAGGTTTTACTACGACGAGATCGAAAAGTCTGGCTTTGGTCTCTCCTATTTCTATGAAAAACTCGTCGAGAAGCTTTCAGAGGGCGAACAGATTGTCCTAGTTTTGGATGAAATCGACGCTGTAAAAGATATAGATGACTTGATCTATACGCTTGTCAGAGCCAACGATGACATACAGGGCAAAGGGGGCTTGTCCCTCATAGGCATCTCTAATAAGCTTGGCTTTAAGAAGGATCTCGATCCGCGCAGCAGGAGCAGCCTCTACGAGAGGGAAATTATATTTCCTCCTTACGATGCAAGGCAGCTTCGTGATATTCTGCTGCAGAGGGTTGAACTCGGCTTTCATCCCAACACCGTTTCAGAAGGAGCTGTTAACCTTATCTCTGCCATAACAGCCCAAGAGAATGGAGATGCTAGATACGCGCTTAAGCTACTCCAAACAGCAGGCGAAATAGCAGATACTAACGGCGAGTCGCTCGTCGAGCCCAAGCATGTTGAAGCAGCTAGGAGGCAAGTAGAGTTTGACATAGCTTTGGAGGCTATAAAAAGCCTGCCCATAAACATACAGCTTGTTCTCTATGCTCTTGCTAAGATGACTGTGAGCAAAGCCAAACGCTCGCTTGGGACTGACGACGACACATACTTCTATTCTGGCGACCTTTATCAATACTACACAAAGCTCGCCAAAACTATTCACAAAAAACCCAAGTCCGCTCGCACATATAGAGATTACATAACAGAGCTGGACAACTTGGGTCTTATTTCTACTGTGTTCACGAGTAAGGGAGTTAGGGGGCATACCCGCCTTATAAAGATGGGTTTAAATCCAGAAGATGCCATACGCATTATTGAGAGGAATTTAGGCCTCTAACTCTCCCATGAGTCTCTTTTGAGGTGTTTATGTGGGCGCTTATCTCGAAGTTATGGACACGACGCTGCGCGACGGTGAGCAGGTATTCGGCGTGAGCTATACAGCTGAAGAAAAGTTCATCATTGGCCGTTTTTTGCTGGAGAAGCTGCGCGTGGATAGGCTAGAGGTATGCTCAGCTCTCTCTTCCAACGAAGACATGGAGGCAGCTAGAAGGTTAGCGCTCTTTGCAGAGGAAAGGCTCAAAAAGCCCTTTGCTGTGGAAGCGCTCGTCTTCATGAACGACGCTTCTGTAGAGTGGATTGTAGAAAGTCAAGTGAAGACGGCCAACCTTTTAGTAAAGGGCTCCAAGGAGCATTTAACAAAGCAACTCCGCATGAAGCCCAAAGAGCAAGAGGCGCTCATCGAAGACATAGTAAATAAGCTCTACGATAGAGGGCTGAGGGTTAACGTCTACTTAGAGGACGTTTCCTACGGCATACAAGAAGAGCTCTCCTTCGTGAAGAGCTTGTTGGATAAGCTGACGGAGCTAGAAGTAAACAGGGTTATGTTGCCGGATACGAGGGGCATATTGGCGCCTTTCCAAGTGAGGGAGCTCTTCCAGCCCTTATTAAAGGAGTTTAGGAAGCTCACCTTTGATTTCCATGCACACAACGACTATGGGCTAGCTACTGCCAATACATTAGAGGCTGCTAGGTTGCCCTTTAGAGGTGTTCACGCCACAGTCAACGGCATGGGGGAGCGCACAGGCAACGCAGCTTTAGAGGAGGTTGTCGTAGCCATAAAGGATTTCACAGACAGGCGGATGAACGTCGTAGAGAAGTACTTGGTACCAGCTTCGGCCCTAGTGCAGAAGTACTCGGGGAAGCGCGTAGCCTGGAACAAGCCGATCGTTGGTGAGAACGTGTTTACACACGTTGCTGGTGTTCACGCAGACGGCGAGAAAAAGGGCAATGTTTATACCAGCAAGCTCTCTGCTGAACGCTTTGGAAGAGCCAAAGCTTATTCCATAGGTAAGTTGAGTGGAAAAGCGAGCATAGAGCTTGCCTTGAAGAAGCTTAAAGTAGATCTCAACCCACAACAAGTGAAGGCCGTGCTCAAGCGTGTCGTCGAGATGGCTGAGAGGAAGAGTAAAATAACCGAAGCGGATTTGCTCTTCTTGGCTTTAGAGGTTAAGGGCGAAAAGGTAGAGCTGCCCTTTAGAGTAGAGCACATCTCTATCCTAAGCCAAAAATCCCTGCCTTCGACGTGCATAGCACGTGTTGTCGTTAAAGGAAGGGAGCATGTGGCCTACTCAAGCGGGGATGGTGGCTTCGACGCGTTTATGAAGGCCGTTGGCCCTCTGCTTAAGAGAAGCGGCCTCTTCGTCCCCAAGCTGATGGATTACGTAGTGGGCATTCCTATGGGCGGAGACACGGATGCACTCGTAGAGACAACCATAACGTGGATGGATAGGAGAGGCGCGCTTTTTAAGACGGTGGGCACAAGCAGAGACCAAGTTCTAGCTGCCGTATCAGCGGCTGAGAAGGCTGTGAACTTTGTAAACCTGCGGCGATGAAAATTGGGAAATGAAAAAAAGACCAAGAGCTCGTTAAACTGCCATGAATTCGGCGTTTATCTTCTTGGCAAAGGCCTCGTCAGAAGAGCTGTCACCTATTACTAAAGTGGGCTTTTTCCCAACATCCGGCGGAAGGAGCTTTGCTGGATAGGTGCTGGGCTTTCCTAAGAGCGTGCACTCTTTGCCTAGAGCATCTTCCACTGCTTTGACCAGCCAGTAGCTACCGCACCTTACTTTCCCGTCTGTTGGAAGATAAGCTGACTTATCCACGCAGATAAGCTCGTCAACTGAATCTCTTAACTTTTTTAAATCATCTAACACTTCTGTCTTCAAAACAGGAAGGTAAGTCACGACGACAACATCGGGCTTTTCTCTACTGTTACCTAGAGAAGTGATATGAGCAGAGCCTACAATGTAGGGCCTGTTTAAACCTTTCTCCTTTGTATAAGCCTCGATGAGCTCATTCCCTGTTATAATGTGAGAAAGGGCTAGCTCAATGCCCTCGTTGAGGAAGATGCCTTGGATTTGCGCACGAGTCCTGGCGGCCGAATTTGTGAGGAAGAACACCTTTTTACTCATGGAGAGGGCTTTCCTTAACAGGCTCATGCGCTCCTTTATGGGCTTTCCTCTATGGTATAGAGTGTTATCTAAATCGAAGATGATGTAGTCGTAGTTCGAAAAAGAAGGAGCTACTTCTTTTTGCATAGCATGATAGGAAAGAGAATGTTTTTAAGCGCCTCAGGCCAGCCTGCAGATCAAGAGCATGCTTTTAAACATTTCTCACGATAAAGAGGCTAGAGGGCTCTTAGCTCAGACTGGTAGAGCGCCCGCTTGGCATGCGGGAGGCCGGGGGTTCAAATCCCCCAGAGTCCATATGACCTTTTCTTTCAAAAAGAAAAGCTCAACCAAAAGAAACTTTGAGCACATATATGTCTGTCTTCTTGATCAAACTTCTTTCTAAGAAGTTTGTAAGAAAAGCTCAACCAAAGAAACTTTCTTAAAAAGAAAGTTTCACCAAAGAAGATTTAAGTGATTATAAGTTCTTCTTGATTGAACTTCTTTTTAAGAAGTTCACAAAAGAAGTTTCATCAAGAAAATTATAAGTGGTTATTAGCCCATCTTCTTGCTGGAGCTTCTTTCTAAGAAGCCCCTCTTTCCCCAAGTCTTTTAAAGAGGTTCTTTCATTGGACATGGGTGAGTTCGTGCCAGCGAAGGAAGAAATCGACGAGGTTATAAAGTGGTGTGAGAAGCGCAGGGAGGAGACAAAGCGCGTTTCACTCATGGAGCCCAATCCCTTCAGAGAGCGCTTTGGCTGGACGTTTCGCTTTCCTTTTATTGAGATAAACATGCCTTTAGAAAGAGCCAACAAGCACAACTTGGTTTATGATCCTACGACGAAAACGTTATGGCAATTTCTTAATGGAGATTGGCGGAAGATTGAGCCAGACTTCACAATAGAGTAGCAAATTAATATACCATTAATATAACAATATAGACGATTTCCAAACTTTTACTGTTTTCGTCCTTTACTTTCTATCCCCCTTTAAAACTTTTTTGTGGAAAAGGCATGCATGGAACTCCACGAACGTGTATTCGAGATAGCTTTAACGAGGCTAATTTTCTACCCCAGCAACGAGCCCTACGGCGCTATAGCAGGCTTCTATGACTATGGGCCAATAGGTATTCGCATAAAACGCAACGTAGAGAAGTTGTGGCGCGAATTCTTCATAGAGAGTGAGAGCAATTTAGAGGTGCAATCTACGATTGTTACACCCGAGCCTGTCCTAATTGCTAGTGGTCACGTAGCTGAATTTACAGACCCTCTCGTCGAGTGTAAGCAGTGCCACTTTAAATTCAGGGCGGACAAGCTTATAGAGGAAAAATTTAACATGGAATGGCAGGGTGATTGGGACGAGTTAAAGGAAAAGCTATCTCAGCTCAAATGTCCCCGTTGTGGAGGAAAGCTAGGAGAGCCCTACAAGGTTAACCTCATGTTTAAGACTGAGATTGGCTACGACGGCACAAAAGCCTATCTTAGGCCAGAAACAGCCCAAGGTATATTCACAGCCTTTCCTCGCCTGTTTAAGCTAGCCGGAGCGCAGTTGCCCATGGCCGTCGGCCAGGTAGGGAAAAGCTTCCGCAACGAGATAAGCCCAAGGCGGGGCCTCGTGAGGCTTAGGGAATTTACACAAGCGGAGCTCGAATACTTCATGGACCCTGAAAAACAGGGGCATCCTCGCTTTAAGGAGTTGGCAGAAGTGCAGTTTAACTTCAAGCATAGAGGTAGTAATGAAATTGTGAAGGAAACACCCAAGAGCCTCTTCGAAAAAGGTATATGCAGTGAGGTCTTCGCTTACTACTTAGCTAAGGAGTGGCTCTTCTTCAAGACGCTGGGTTTAAAGGAGGAGAAGATGTGGTTCAGACACCTTCGCGAAGACGAAACGCCTCATTATTCAGGAGGCAACATCGACATGGAAGTGGAGACGAGTTATGGTATTATAGAGATAGCGGGCAACGCTTATAGGACAGACTACGACTTAGGCCAGCACTACAAGCACACGAACGACAAAGGGTTTAAAGTAAAGCTAGACAGTAGAGAGTTTATCCCCCACGTCTTCGAAGTTTCCATAGGTATGGACAGAACACTCTTCGCTGTGCTCGAACACAGCTTCGAAGAGAAAGGTAAGAAAGAAGAGGGTAAGAAGGGTTGGGCGTGGTTCCGCTTTACCACTGCTGTAGCTCCCTACGATGCTCTAGTAGGCCCTCTACTCAGCAACGACGAAAAGCTCGTCGAAAAGGCTAAGCTTGTTTATGAAAAACTCCGCATGGAAAGCCTCGACGTGCTTTACAGGGAAAAAGGCAGCGTAGGTAAGCGCTACGCCAAAGCCGACGAGATAGGTATTCCCTACGCCATAACCATAGACCATCAAAGCTTAGAGGATAGCACAGTCACGATCCGCTTCCGCGATACGGGAAGGCAGGAACGCGTAGCCATAGACGAGCTGGCTGAGAGGCTTAAGCGCTACATTGCAGAGAACAAAACAGCTTAACCTATGACTGAGCACACAACAAACCACAAACATAAACATTTTTAAACCCTTTTACACATAAATGATAATATGACAGAAGAAACCAAAAACAAGAAAAATAGGATAGTGGGTATCGTGAAGGAGGTATACGATAGCTTTAAAGAGCTCGTGAAACTCGCAACCCCTATTTTTGTGGGAACGTATGCAGTATTTGTGTTGGGAAACTTTGGCATTTTAAAGTGGAGAGCAGATGATGTAAACAAGAGCAAGCAGCTAGCAGTGGCTGCAGTCGATGGCACAACGTATAAAGAGTTGGTGGAAGGAAAAAAAGACGAACTATTCTTTGAAACATCTACATACTTTCCTTGGTATGTTGATGCAGTAGTGAAGAAAAATGGCAAACTCTACCACATGAAGATTGAGAACCACCATCCTCTATCGATGAAACTTGTTCCAGTTAAGAGAACTGGCGAATACACTAAATATATGAATGACATAAAAGAGCTTGAAGCTAGGCTAAATCTGAAAAAGAAAAGGATACAACACCTTCAACAGCTTCGCAATACAAACAAGGCGAAGCAGAAAAGAGGCTTCCGCCACAAATACTAAATTTCGCCTTTTATTCTTTAATGCAAGGTTCGCCACCACACATCTTTTTTAATCTTCTCTCTATTTTTCTTTGTGCAGTCCTCAAAAAAGAAAGTAGAAAGGATTGGAGAAGAGAGCAAGAAAAAAGGTAGTGACGAGAAACTAGAGAAGGGTGAGGACTCCGCCATACTTCTAGCCTTAGACGATTACGACGACATCTTTTCAGACTTTGATATAAGGAGCTACAATGTGAGAGCTATCTCCATAGACTTGCTAGAAGAGCTTAAGTGGCGCCTCCGTCGTGTACCAAAGCCTACAAGGCTCATCTTTACCCTCCCTCATTACAGGAGAAGAAAACATTTAGAGCCCAAAGTCGCCCGTAGGTTGAGAACGTTCTTTAAAATGAGGGCTGAAGCCCATGAGGAGTCAGCTCAGCGTCGTATAGTGAGAGGAATATGGCTTTTTCTCCTTGGTTTTATTCTCTACTTAGCACTCTTTGCTCTTACCTCTTGGATGACGAGCTTTGAGCTCGTCTACGATTTTGCGCTCTTCCCGTCGTGGTATTTAGCTTGGGCAGGCTTTGATGATCTCTTAGAAGGCATGAGGGAGAAAAACAAAAATTATTATAAAGTGTTGGCTCAAGTAAAGATAGAATTCAAAGACGAGGAGAACTATGAGCAATAAAAAACCCATTAAAACAGCCCTTATCTTGGCTGCCGGTAACGGTACGCGTCTTCTCCCTCTAACGACAAAGGCCATGCCAAAACCTTATGTTCCCATAGCTGGCAAGCCTTTGATTGGCTGGATCATTGACGGGCTTAAAAAAGCAGGCATAGAACGCATTTTTGCTGTAGTTAACCCAAAAATGGGACAACTTAACGACTACCTTAAAGCAGAAGGTATAGAGCTCATATTCCAGAAAGAAGCTGAAGGCACGGCTAAGGCTGTGTTGATGGCTAAAGACAGCATCAAGGAACCCTTTCTTATAGCTTCTGGCGACCACGTCATGGACTATTCCATTTACAAAGATCTAATCGACGTGTGGGAAGGTGAGGACTTAATAGCTGTGAAGTTCATGAAAGACGTGCAGAGGTTTGGTGTTATAGATATAAAGTGTGGAAAGGTCGTGTCAGCCAAAGAAAAGCCAAAGGATGTGAGGGAAGGCTTTGCCAACCTAGGTATATACATTGTTAACCCCTCTATCTTCGAGAAGCTGTCAAAGGTTGAGCGCTCTACACGGGGAGAATACGAGTTTACAGATGTGCTTAAAGGCTTTTCTGCATTCACTGTGCTTAAACCATGGCTCGACGTGGCCTATCCTTGGCATCTTTTGGATGCGTTTCCTCTTATCATGGGCCAGTTAGAACCTAAGACAGATGGCAAAGTGATTGACTCTGATATAAGAGGCAAGGTCATAATCGAAGAAGGGGCCGTCGTAGAGCACAGCGTTATAGAAGGCCCAGCTTATATAGGTAAGGGTGCCCATGTTGGCCCCTTTTCATACATTCGTGCGAGTATGGTAGGCCCAAATTCATACATAGGCACGGGCACATCCGTTGTTAGGAGCTATCTCATGGAGCACGTCTATGCAAAACATCTCTCTTACATAGGCGATAGTGTCGTAGCCAAAAGCGTAAACTTTGGTGGTGGTTCCATAACAGCCAACCTCCGTCTAGACAGGCAGCCCGTCAAAGCATATGCGAAGGGCCATTTTGTCGACACAGGCAGAGAAAAACTGGGCGCAATTATAGGAGAGAATACAAGCATAGGCATAAACGCTTCTCTTATGCCGGGCGTTGTGATAGAGCCAGATACGAAGGTCTTGCCGGGCAGTGTTGTTAAAGGATACATATCTTCTAATGACGAAGAGGTGGAATCATAGCTGAGAAAAAGCCCTACATCATTGTGGGCTTAGATCCTGGCTTGTATACAGGCATAGCCATTCTAGACTTGGAAGGCAAGCTTTTGTTGGCTAAGAGTTGGAAGCAAATGGGTGAGAAACTCATCGTGGAAACGTTGGAAAAGTATGGGACGCCCATTATTATAGCTACAGACGTGGAAAAGCCGCCTGCTCTTGTATCGCTTATAGCTGCGAGGTTTGGTGCTACGCTCGTTGTACCTCGCAAGAACATACCTCAAGCAAAGAAGGATAGCTATAGGTATAAAATAACAGATGTGCATGCCAGAGACGCCTATTCAGCAGCTAAGATGGCGTTGGCAAGGTACGCCAACCGCTTCAGGAGTGTTCGTAAGACCTACAAAGAGCTGGCTGAGAAGGCCATGGTTCGTATTGTAAAGAAGAAGCGGGCTGCAGATGTATTAAAAGGCAAGAGTGTGCACAAAAAGCAGAGCAAAAGGGGCTAAATCCATGCAGAGGAAAGAGGAAAGCAGAGAAAAGGATGTAGAGGAAAGACATGGAGAGGAACAGAGAGTTTTAAGAGCTATAAAAGCGGGTGAAACTCTTCTTGAAGAGATTGAAGAAGTGCTTAAAAAGACACAAGAGGCATTTCATTCCTCTACAAGAAAGAGTAAGGCTAAGAAGATTGTTAAGGTTGTTGAAAAAGCCCGCTCTTATCTCATGGATGCCAGAGCTTTTGCAGATAAGGATGATTACATCTCAGCCATTGCGGCAGCAGACTATGCATTTGGCCTTCTTGAAGGTATGTGCAGGGCTTTAGCTATGCTTGTGAATGAAGCTGAGTCTTGTGGAAAGCTAAAAGGCTATGGTGAGCTTGAATGAGTAAAGTGAGCTTAGCCTGCTCTCTATGTGACAAGCGGTGCTGCAAGGATTTTCTCATAACCGTGACACCCTTTGACGTTCTTAGGATAGAATCCTTCACAGGTAAGAAAGCCCGTTCTTTTGCAGAGCTTGCCTATCCTGACATATTAAATGTAGATTGGGAAACTGCTATAGACTGTAAAGACGGCACATATTTGCTGGCTTTGAAGTCGCGGCCATGTATTTTTTTCAAAGACGGCAAGTGCACTATATTCGAAGTGGCGCCTCTTGCATGTAAGCTCTACCCCCATACACTTTCGGGCAGGCTTAATATGAGCGCCTCCTGCCCTCTTCATTCCAAGATTTTGTTCAAGCTTCATAATTCGGGCCTTTCTGTGCTTCCCCAATTTAAAAGGGAGTTAGCCCTTTATAAGGAGCTGCTTCGCGAATATAAAGAAGAACTTGCAGCTTTAGATAGGAATGCATGTTTTGATTTTATATTGAAGAAAGCAAGAGCTAAAGGAGCTAGACTAGGAGGGCTAGATTAAGGAGCTAACTAGGATAGTGTCTTTACTCATTGTCCTTCAGTTTTGAGCGTTTCTAGCTCGTGCGCTATAGTGTCGAGCTTGCTGTAATAGAAAGAATAGCTTTCCCACCTGTTGTTTCTGAAGGTGTATATTTGTTTGTCGTCGATTATGAGCCATATGTTGCCCGGCGTGTGCTTGCAGTCTTCCATGTTGGGCTCGCACAAGCCAAGATCTACACCTATTTTTCCTAAATACTCGCCTGTTTGAGGTTCTAAGAGTGTAGCTCCACTTATGTTTGGGGCGAGAGCGTCGGAAAGTGCATTTATACAATGGCCTGATAAGGGTGTTGTGTTCTCTGTATAGCACACAACATAGACGTGTTTTGGTTTTGCTACAGTAAACTTCTGTGCATTCGGTAGGTAGTAAGTTGTGTGGCCTTCTTTATATACAGTAAGCTTACAACCTTCGCAGCTTTTCCACATGACAATGCTATCGATGTAAGGTGTAAAGGTGTTTATGTACGCCTTCATGAGAAGGGCATAATCCTCGCAGTCGCCGCCTTTACTTTTGAGCATAGCTTTTATGCTGTATAGTGTGTCCCCTTTGTCTGATTTGTATGTAAAGTAGCCGTTTTCCCTTAGGTAAGCGGGTATGCATGCTGCATTAAGCTTTCTATCGTCGACGCACTTGACCATGAGTTTTGTCACATATTGACTAACAGCGGAGTTCTGCTTGAACCATGCAAAGCTCTCATTGATCTCTTCTTCCATGCCCGTTATCTCGTTAAGCACGGTGTTTATCTGTTGGCTAAGATTCTCTATGCGGGCCTCGCGTTCTTTTACAGCCGCTTCGAGCGTCGTTTTCTCTGTCGTGAGATTTTCATTCTCTGCCTGCAGCTTTGTGTAATTATAGAAGAGCTTGTTGTATTGGTTGTTTAGGATGAGAAGCGCTTGCTTTGTTGTGTTCAACTCGTTTCTGCACTGCTTAAGGCTGTTGTTCTTTACCTGGAGGTCTTCTTGAAGGAGGTTGTAGCTTTTATTTAGCATAATGTATTCAAATGCCACGTATGCTAGCGCAAGCAGCGAAATGAGAAATAAACTGAGCAGAATCTTATCCATCTTAGTCCGTTTAAATAGAAAGAATAAAAAAGGGTAGAGTTGGGCCAAAGTTGGCCAGGTCTTGGGCTTGGCTTTGAGCTAGTTTAGGTTTACTCACGTTTACTCAAAGCCGCCAGCTTCTCCTGGGCCTCCACCGCTAGCCTTTGTGCCCTTCGCTGAAATGATGTCGTCGATGCGGAGTATGAGCCTCGCAACTTCTGTAGCTGAGGCTATGGCCTGCCTCTTTACTTTAGCGGGCTCAAACACACCGGCCTTCTTCATGTCTTCGACCTTTCCATCTAGGACGTTAACGCCGTAGTGCTCTCCGCCTTTTTCTGCATGCTTGCTCCTTAGCTCTACAAGCACATCTATGGCATCCATACCGCCGTTCTCTGCTAGCGTTGTTGGGATGGATTCAAGGGCTTCAGCAAATGCCTCTACAGCCAACTGTTCTCTCCCGCCGACCTTTGTGGCAAATTCTTTCAGCCTCTTGCTAAGCTCCATTTCTGCACTGCCTCCACCCGTCACGTACTTGCCATCTTCCAATGCAGATGTGACCGCTCCGATGGAATCCTTTATAGCTCTCTCTACTTCGCTTACGACGTGCTCTGTGCCACCCCTTACGAAGATCGTGACGCTCTTTGGATCCTTGCAGTTCTCTACGAAGACCATGCTCTCGCCAGCCACTTTTCTCTCTTCGACTAGGCCTGCTTCTCCCAGGTCTGAGCTGCTCAAGTCGTCGAGTGTGCTAGCTATCTTTGCTCCCGTGGCCTTGGCTAGCTTTTCCATGTCGCTCCTCTTCACTCTGCGTACAGCTAATATGCCTGCCTTAGCTAAGAAGTGCTGTGCTAGGTCGTCGATGCCTTTTTGTACAAACACGACGTTTGCACCACTTGCCTTTATCTGCTCGACCATCTTTTTGAGCATCTCTTCCTCTTGCTTTAAGAAGCTCTCGAGTTGGTCCGGGCTTGTTATGTTTATCTTTGCATCTGTTTCTGTTTTTTCTATTTCTAAGGGTGAATCTACAAGGGCTATCTTTGCATTCTCGACACGCTTGGGCATGCCTGGATGTACAACCTCTTTGTCTATGACAATGCCCTTTACGAGCTGGGTTGCCATGACGTTATCACCTTCCTTCTTTTCTATCTTGACGTTTTCCATATCAATTTCTGTCTTTCCATCTTTCTCCTCTGCAATGTGCTTTATGGCTTCTACTATAATTTTGGCTATGTGCTTCTTCTCTTCGTCGCTGCCTATACCCTTTGAGCCCATAGAAACGAGTGCTATTTTTTCCAATACGTCGGTGTTTTCTATGGATACATCTTCGCTTATCTCGTCGAGAACTTTGCCAGCTTCTGCCTCAGCTAGCTCGAAACCCTTTATTATGGTTGTTGGATGTATGTTCTTGTCTAGCAAGACACCGGCGTTCTTCAAAAGGTAGCCTGCTATGACGACGCTTGTTGTTGTGCCATCGCCCACCTCTTTGTCCTGTGTCTTCGCCACCTCAACCATGAGCTTAGCTGTTGGATGCTCTATGTTCATCTCTTCGAGGATTGTGGCACCGTCGTTTGTTATTATTATGTCGCCTAGGTCACTGACTAGCATCTTGTCCATGCCCTTTGGGCCAAGTGTCGTCTTTATTATTTGGGATATTGCATGCCCTATGGCTATGTTTAGCCTCATGGCATCTCTACCCACTACTCTTTGGGAACCTTCTGGTAAGGGTTCAGAATTTATCCTATTTGCCATATTTTCACCTCCCTCAGCGAGGGTTTTAGCATAAAATCCGCACATTTCCTCTTTGCGGAAAATTTTTTAAAATTTAACGCTTTTTTATAGGTTCAGCGTCTGTGAATAAAAAATGAAAGGAAATCTCTTCGGCTATTAGCCGAAGAGGTTAGCTAAGCCCGCAGCTGCTGCAGTCTCGTCTCCACCCTTCTTCTCTTCTTTCTTCTCTTCCTTCTTTTCTTCGGCTGCGGGCGCCGCAGCTGCTGCTGGTGCTGCTACTGGCAGGGCTGCCTCTTCGAGAAGCTTATCTACATCTACGCCCTTTACAGCCTCTGCCAAAACTTTGGCCTTTGCTTCGTCTGCCTCGAGGCCAGCGGCCTTAACAACGGCCACGATGTCGCTAGCGCTAATTTCCTTCTTGCCAGCTCCGAAGAGCACCAATACCGCGTGCAGGTAAGGAT
>WAMF01000021.1 GCA_015522475.1 Microcaldota archaeon | reverse complement strand
CTATCTTTGTTGCCTTTCTCGCCCAGAGGCAAGAGAAACGCCGCTGTCTTACCGGACCCCGTTTTACTGAGGACAAATACATTTTTGCCTGTAATCAATAAAGGGATGGTTCTTGCCTGTACATCCGTCGGCTTCTCATAGAAGCGCGTCACTATCCTTACACTTTCGTCTAAAAGTCCTAAATCCTTAAAATCCATCTTTTCACTCTTCAACTCTGTAAAAAGAGCTTTCTTTATTTACATACTTTTGCATACAACAGTTTAAAAATAGGCTGCATTTGCTTTCCTAGCAGAAAAACTCCTAGTGAAAAACAAAAAACGACTTGAATAAATGAAAGAAAAGGAGAAAAAAGGCGGGGGGGCGGGAAGGAGGAATGGAAAACAAACCTCTGTGGTTACTCAACTGTGCTTCACTTTCGCCTATTCATCTCGAGTTTAAGCACGTCTTGGAACACGTCCTTTGGAATGAACCTTCTGCCGCCAACCTTGTAGTGGGGGATTCTGCCCCTGTCGAGGCGACGCTCAAAAGCGTTCCTATTTATAGAGATGCCGTGCTTTGACAACTCATTGAGTGCTTCACTCACGGTGTAATAATTTTCTTTCAAATGAAGGAGCGTATCTATAACCTTCTTTGGAATATAACGTCGACCGCCAATCTTAACAGAAGGAATGGAGTTCTTTTCTATTCTGCCTACAAAAGCCCTGTAATTCATTTTGGGGTCAATCTTCGAATAAATCTTATAGGCTTGCCTCACGCTATAGAAGTTCGCGTTCACGCCGACGAGAGCATCCAAAACATCCTTCATAATATAGCGTTTCCTTCCGATTTTTACAGAGGGGATTTTACCTCTTTCGATTCTTCCGCCAAGAGCACGGAAGCTTATCCTGACGCCGTGGTCCCGTAAATAATCATAAGCCTCCTGAAGGTCAAAAAGGCCAAGGCCAGAGAGCTTTTCCTCGTCTTCACCTTCTTCTTTATAGAGCTTCTCTGCCATCTTCATAAGCTTGCTTGTCGTCTTAGATTTTGTTTTTGGCAGAGCAGGCACTGCCTTCTTGAACGCGCTGGGTTTTGTCTTAAGGAACGACTCAACGACGGGATCACTAAGTTCCTTCTCGATTGCGATAACTTTCCTCCTTCCCACATCTATCACCTTTTAATTACTTTATGAATAGTGAACTTTATAAAGCTTACCTTTATATTTGGCAGAATCCTACCCATATACTCCATTTATGGATTTCCTCTCCCTGTATTAGGTGGACATGGAGGTATATACTGTACAATACCAGCGACCCAACATGACGGATCTGAACTGATGTCACAATCTTCTTTTCCTTCACACCAATCAAACACACCGGCAATTGTCCTTTGAATAGGTAGTTCGCTTGGAAGACACTTGTACTTTTTTTGTATTGTTGACTCCAGTTCACTACACCTTTTCTTCTTCCACGCACTCTCTTCACAATCACTGCACTTGTCGAATAGAGCTGCATAGTTGGCTAGGTGTCTTATGAAGGCATCTGTGTTGTCTGGAAAAAGCGCTTCCAGTACTTTGGGATCTGATGCTTGTCCTTCTATCCAATTAGCGAAGTTTTTGGGCTTACACGCAGCTTCGTTTTTAACTCTGTAAACGACTTTGGTTTTTGTTTTGCCATTCTCTTTGTATGTGACAACAGACTTTGTGCAGCACACATTCTTAAGCTGAGAAGGCATGAGGTTGCAGGAGTTCTTAGAGCCCGCATTACATATTGTTTTGTAGTAACTGACAAGTATTTTTGAGTCTATGCCAGAGAGCTCAGCTATTGTCATAACTGTGCCGTATGCACGTCTTTTCTCTTCTAACTTTGGGTCTGAGTATGAAAGGCCCAAATCTCTGCTGCCACTGCAAGAGAGGATGTATGAGAAGCTTGCCTCTGTTGCGTTGTTATAGTAGGAGCCGAATTTGAAGACAGCGTCGTCCAATATAAAGGGGTTGTATTTAGGAGAGGGTGCATCTGTTAAGTTGAAGACACCCATACCATCGATGAACTTCCATGAGCTTGGCAATGTATTTTGGCACTGCGCTTCTCTGAATGGCATCACGACATTTGCATAAGGCGTGCCCTTTCCGCTTGTAGACTGGTGAACATAGCAGGTCTTTACCTCTGTATCTAGAGCAAAAGCCCTCGTTATAGGAATGTCTAGGTTGAGGGCTCCACCCTTTTTGGCTATTTCATCTGTCATTAAGCAAGCATTTGGCGGGAGTTGTGCTAGTTTTTCATAGGGTTTGAAGATATCTGGCAGCTCATCCTGCACGAGACATGTGCCACAGTTTATGAATTTATCTGATTTGCTACCAAGGCTAATCACTTGAGTGGGTTGGCCCATCATATTCATGCCTTTAAACCCATAGGCTGTCTGAGGCACGAGGATTCTTTGGCAGCTCATTGTGCCTGCCTTGTTGTATACGACGTAAGGGGGAACGTTGTTTCCATAATATTGTTGGCAAAAGTCGAACCACGTATTAAATGCTTGCGTTGTCACGCGACGGTTTCCTTGGCGCATAAGAAGTGCACATCCGTCGCAATCAAATAGTGATGTTTCTTCGAACATGGCTTGAGGAGCAAAGCCTATAAGGCCTGTGCCAGCGAGGTATGGAGCGGACGCATAAAACGCCGAATAGATGTCAGAATAATCTTGTGTGTTGAAGAGCTTGTTTTGGTCGGCGTCGTCTTTTAGATAAACGTAGTATATGAAGAGGGGTTTACCGCTAACCATGTTTATGAAGCTGAGAAGGGGCAAAGCTTCTTCTGTGAATATGTCTAAGCCGTTGCCCGCTTTAGAAAATCTGCTGTCTATGCCAAAGCCTATGCCGTCGATGGTTGTGTTGAAGTCGCTCTTGTTGAGCAGCGCTCCTAGGTTGTAGTAGTCGGGCTCTAGCATGGCAGAGAAGTTTGTTTTGTTAAGCTCACTCAGCGTCAGTGAAAAAAAGACGAGGCAATTTTTACATGCTTGTTTTATCTTCTTTGCTTCTCTATAAGCAGCTTCAAAGTCTGCCTTGTCCCTAGCCGCATTTAATTCCGTAGCGACAATTACAGGACCTGTACTAGCTACTGCTTGCCCTACAAAAAATGCATTGTCCTTTGGAGGGGGATGAACATAGCCAGATGGGAGCTCACCCTCTTTATTGTAGAGCAGGAGCACGGGAATAACGCCATTACCTTGGAGACATCTCACAGTCTCGTTGAGATAAGGTGGTATGACGTAGCGGCCATCTTGGGCGTAGATTGCAATCAACGCGTATTGGTAAGAATTGTTGCAGTAGACATTGCCTTCATTGAAGTCAAGGAGCGTTGGCCCCCCACCTATACCTAAATGTCTGACGTAAAACGTGTCATTCACGACAGCTTTGTTAAATGCATCTATGCCTGCTTTGTTTGCTTGAAAAGTATATATGGAACAATTAGCTCCCTCGAGAACAAGGTCGCCGTATGAAGAGTTGCATGCAAAGACGCCACATATGGTTTCCTTACCTTGGGATTTTATGCTTGTAATGTAATCTGGCAGCGATAGACCGGAGATGGCTTTTTTTTGAAAGTCATTGAGCTGATGTTGCCATGTGCTTCCCAAACAGCCGCTGAAAGAAGCTAGGAACAAAACGCCAATTACGACCGTTGCATACACTGCAAGGTGTCTAGCAATATCTTGCTGGCTTTTCTGTTTTTGCTTGCTTCCTTGTATTTGTTGTACAGGTCCGTTTGAACTTGAGCGCCGTGTCATTAAAATCCCCTATATACGTATACTTTATACTTACATGCTTTTTATATTAGCAACATTTTTATGCTTACTTATTATGTGCGTTCTTACGTGCGTTTTGCACGTCCTTCTATACCCTCTAGCATGTGCGTCGCAGCATCCAGAAGAGCAAGCTCTTCAATGAGGAGCTTTGCCTTTTGTTCTATAGCACTCTCTAAGAGAAGAGCAGAAGCAACAACAGCCCTCTCTTTTTCTCTACTACTTTGCGCGTACACGAGACTTTTTAAATTTCGCGTCACCGTTGCTTTAAATCGATTTACCATGGCCTCGACTTCTTTATGCTCTTTCTCTATACCCTCAAAGAACGCTTCAAAAAGAGTGTATCCTATGGCCGAGAGAGGAATGCCAGCCACGCTCCATATAACCAGGCTTTCTAAATGGAGGTGTGAAAACCAAGTTCTCACACTCTCGGGGTCGCTGAATAGAGAAAGCGCGACAGCTCCGCCAACCAATCCGGCAGTTAGACCTAAAGTTATACGTGCAGCTCTTCTAAAATAGTAACCAAGGAACTTTAGGCGGAGAATATCTTTTCTAGCTGCTTCCCCTTTCATATGGCCGACTATAGGCAAAGCATATCGAGGCAGGAATAGACGCTCGGTTAAGCTGAGCCTCTCTGCGGCTTTGTGCAGCTCGTGAGCTAGCTCCTTTTCTTCGAATACGGCTCTTATCTGAAGGGCCCTTCTGCGTAGCGTTTTCGTGCTCTTTTGAGCTATGCGTAACCATTTACGTGAAGTGACACTTTTCATAACCCACAATCTTTGGCCCAACATTTTAAAAACAGCACTTAATTTACTTAATTTATATGAAACTTTTATGGCCTTTACACCTCTACCTCTAACTACATTCTCCCCCAGCGTTCCATACTCATTCTGTAGAGTGCTTTCTTCTCTTGCTCTGTTAGGTTAGGGTTGTTTCGTATGAGTATGTTGTTCAAAAAGGGGATGAGCTGCCTTACTCTCGTCGTGTTCAACTGCTCCGCTTTTTTTAGGAGGTCTCTTGCCTTTCTGACGTTGCCTCTTTGCATCTCAATAATTATGATAAAGAAGAGGTCGTCGACTGTTTTTTCAGCTATGTCTTCGAAATAGCTTTCAGCTCTCTCGCCGTTGCTCATCTCAAACAAAGTCATGCCTATAAAGCGCTTAGCCAAATCCTTTTCTTCTTCAGTCTTTGCTAACTGCAGAGCTCTCTTAGCTGCTCTGTACGCTTCTTCCAAATTGCCCCCAATCAAGTGAAACTTGGCTGTGAAGAGAGCTTTTTCGTAACCAGCTTTCATTTCATTTATGAGAACTGCAGCTTCTTTGAGCTTTCCGCTTAATATAAGTGCGTCGACTTCTGTGCGCCTTTTGGCCGAAGGCTGCGAAGGCTGCGAAGACCGTGAAGGCTGTCGTGAGGGCTGTGAAGAAGGGGGAGACAATGAAGGTCGCATGTTCATACTTTGTAGAGTATGTTTAAAAAGGCTTTTTATCCTTGCATGCTATGCCTTATGAATTCTTAGAACATACGGGTGATGTCAAGATACGCGCCACAGGCTCGTCCTTTAGGGAGGCTATTGAATCGGCCATGCAGGCGCTCATACAGCTTATAAGCTCAAAGGAGGCCTCTGAAGCCTCTGTACAGGAGAGTGATAATGAAGTCTCTGGAAAGGGAGCAAAAAAAAGAGGGATAGCCAAAGCAAAGAAGGCATCCCAAGAGCTTCTCTTGGAAGTCGAAACATCAAACATTAAGGATTTGATTGTGATGGCACTTGAACGTCTCTTTATTATGTGCGAAATAGAAGATGTGTTGCCAAGAAGTGTTAAAATCCTCGAAGAGGAACATGAGAATCCCTACTATGTTCGCTTTGCTGTATTTGGAGAAAAAGGCAAACTTTCAGATACTGAGATAAAGGCCATAACCTATCATCAGCTTCGTGTAGATAAGACAGAGGGAGGCTGGCTTATAGAAGTTGTTATAGACATATAAACACGTGAGGAACACATGAAAAGGCGATTTTAAGAAGGATTTCGGAAGGCGGTAAAAGGCTGGAACAGAAAGAGCATTAGAAAGTAGAAGGTACATTGGGAAGTGCTGAAGTAACTAAAACCTAAGCTTCTTTTCTAGAATATACTTCAAATACCATCCGCTGTGTGTTTTGTTTATCTCTTCTTGTATAAACATAAGCATTTCCTTCTTAGTCTCTTCGTCAATGCAACCCTTTTTCGCCATGTTGACTATAACCATCTCAATGATCTCTTTTTTGTCGCCTAAGGATATGAGCGTCTCAACAGCCTGTTTTTTCACACCTACTGTTCCTGTTTGAAAACGATCTATCAAATATTTAATGTACTCAACATAAACGTCTGCCAAGCTTTTTTCGCTGCTGTTTTCTTGCTCTTGCCACAAGTCCTTTAAGAGCCCACTTTCTCGGTGGCCTTTTTTGATTTCTTCCACTACTTTAACACGCTTATCATACTTCAGATGCTCCCATGTGTTTATGAAGGCCTCCGATATAGCCAATACATAAGGAATTCTATCATAGAGTTTTTCCATATACCTATCAGAAAGCTTCCAGATCCTGTCAAATGACAACTTTGCCTCTATGGCCAGCTTTGTGTCAAGCTGCCACAGTGTTGATGACAAACCTTCTATGTATGCCATAATTGCCAAACCTTTTATCGCCTCATAATTGCGTTCTCCAATATGAGCTTCTTCTTTCAAATCGGCAATACCTTCTTCTTGTAAGCCTTCTACAACTTCCACTTCTGCTTGTTTCCAGCGCCTTTGAAGATAAGCGTGTCTTCCTTCTTCTTTTATGTGATAGATGGCTTCTATGACGACGCTTATTGCCAGGGTTTTTGCAAACGTGTAAACATTGCCTATCAATGCAGGTGTGAACCACTCTTCTTTCAACAACTTTTTACTAAGCCTATATATACCCTCTTCAAATGCCTTGACAAGCTCAGCCTCTGGCTTTTCATTGACTATACGTTGCAAGAACTCGTCTGTTGTTTTTGCTAAGATCTTTGTGCCGAGCCACCTCATTGTAGAGAGTGTAATGTGATTTATGGCATTCGATGCTAGGATTTCTTCTCCTAAGCCCTCTTCAGCCCATTCTTCTGCTTGTTGAATATGAGCAGTCCATTCTAGGATGTGTTTTTGGCTAAGCTCCTCTTGGATTAATGTGCTGTACACATCTATGGCGGCTTCTGAAATCTCTACAGGCGGCATGGGATTTGCTTTAAGGAGTTTCACAAGACAGCTCTTTACTTTTTCCTTGTCGTCTTCGAACAGGGGAACTGCTCTTATAAAGGAGGCGCTGCCCTTTCCCATACACTCTTCGGGCCTCAACTGTGAGCCGTCTTTGATAGAGGGTTTTTTCTTCTGCAATTTCTCTTCACCCGCATTTTTGCCCATATTGTAGAAGAATATTGAAAGGTATTAAAAATGTTTATGGTCGTCCACTAAAATCCAGAAAGTCTGCACGGACAGCTAACGAAGCTGTCTTTTTACTCCTGCCTTCTATTTCTCTACTTTTGCTTTCTTCAATTGCTTTCGTGTTTTCTTCTGCTTTTATATTAATTTCTATTTCAGCAGCTCCGCCTCTCATAGCGGGCGGCAGATTCACGAATAGCGTTTTGTCCCTTCTCTCGCTACCAACGACCTCGTGTATATGACCAAATACATGAAGCAGGGGCTGCCTTTTGTCGACGAACGCTCTTATAGCTCCGCTACCAAAGCCTCTGTCGAGTATGCCCTTTGGAGGGCTATGTGTCAAGAGAATCGTCTGTTTGTCAACGTCGAGCTTCTCTAAGCCCGCTTTTATTTCAGCCTCGCTAAGCTCGCCCCATGTTTGGAATGGCGTAGGTGAGCTGTAACCAAAACCAGCTACGGGCACGTGGATGTGGATGCTAGGCTCATCTATATCTCCTATATCTAAGTTGACGACTTTGCCATGTATGTTTATACCAGCCTTCGTAAAGCGCTCAACAGCTAGAGGATGGTCCATGTTTCCGGGTATGTAAAAAACTTTCCTGTTGTTCTGGGAATCCAACGGTTGAAAGGGCTCGACGAGCTCTTCTATAACACTGTCGGCGAAATCCGCACTTTCTGCTATATCACCACACATAAAGAGAGCAGTATATTTGCTTTTATTATATTTGCCTTCATGTTTGCTTACTAAGCTAGCGAGCCGTTCTAGGGCCCAAGCGCTGCTGTGCAAGTCGGAGATGGCAAGTATTCTAATGCTTTTTGTGGGGCTCATTCTCTCACTTTTGATGTCTCAGCATTTCTTCATATTTGGTGATTTTTATTATCCTCTTCTTGCTTCTCGCTGCTTTCATTTGTGCTATCTTTAGCTTTTTTTTGCCTTTTCAACTCCATCTTCGCTTTCGCCGCTGAGCAGGCTGCTAAGCAGCAGCTTCTCTACCACTTTCTCGCCTTGGCCTTCTCTAAGAAGGAGGTAGAGCTCTTCTCCATCTTTGCCGGCTATGCGCATGAGCTCTTTAACGAGTTCTTTGTCGAGCTCAGCCATTATTGAGCGGCTCTCTTCTATTTGACTTTTCCACTCGACGACTCTGTCTTCTATGCTCTTATGTGCTAGGAAGTTATCTACTTTTAAGTCTTTGAACGAGGGCAAAGTGACAATATCCCCCTCGACATCTTCCTTCAAATTGCCCTTTATACGTATACGTACGATGGCGTCGGGATGCTCTTCCTTTATGCGCTTGTATTCCTTTTCTACTTCTTCTCTTATCTGCGTCGGTGTGCCATCTTTAACCTCTTTGTCTATGAGAAAGAAGGGCCTTTGCTCTAGTACGCGCTTTTCAAGCGTTTTTGTCCTTGTGTCGTATAAAAAGGCAGCTCTAGGCTCGATTTCAACCTCGTCGATTTTTGTTGTTAGAGTGCTTCCGGGCAACAAGAAGGGCAGGTCTTCCACTTGTTTGTGTATGTGTCCGCTTATGACTAAGTCAAAACCAAACTGCTCTATGAACGCCTTTCTCATGCCCTCGCCGGGAAAATAATCCTTTATAGTCTGATGTATAACAAGGATCTTTGTCTCTGCCTTTTCTAACTCTTCCCTGTGCTTTTCGACGAGTTCCTGCAGGTGTTGCTCAGCTAAGCCTTCGTTGACGTAGTTCATGCCAAGGATTGCAATGCGCTCCTCCTTGTCTCCACTTTCGATGAGCTCTACTCTATTGCCTATGTGCTTAACTGCGCCGACCTTGTCTAAAAATTCTACACCGTCGGGTAAGCCTTCGGCCGTTTTCTCGTGATTGCCCGTTATGATGAGAACTGGGCTTTTTGAGCACCTGAAGATGCTGTATGCTTCAAGCAGTGTTTTCATGTCTGGCGTTGCCCTGTCAAAGACGTCGCCCGCGTGTATTATGAGCTCAGCATCGCTCAACTTTTCCAGCGCGTCTTCTAGCTGCTTTAGACCTTCTTCATAAAAGCGCTTATGGCCTAGATGGCTGTCAGAAAGAATGCCGATTTTCACATGGCCTTATTGTAAGGAAGAGTTTTAAAGGGTAAAGCTTGGTAGCTCAGTTCAGTTTAGAGGGTATTTACTAACTAAAGACATTACAACAAAGAGCTAACAGTAAGTGATAAAGGTAGACAACTAAAAACTTGCATATCTCTTGCTTTATTTTTTCACCCATACTTTAGACCATTAGCTTCTCCTCTATTTCTTCTATGCTCGTGCCAAAAGGCGCATATACTGTGCGAGGCCCATCTTCCTCCTCTGACTCTTCGACGCGTATAGTCTTAGCGGCGTAAAAGACAACCCTATATTGCACATTGTTTCTACGACGTATCTCCTGTGAGTGCTTTGTAAACTTTGAACGCTTTGAATCAGATTCTGAATCGTTCATTGCTTTCAGTCCTTTTTGGCTTTTTTTGGGTTCTCTCCTAAGCTACCTTTTATGTGTTTATGGAAAAGATCCTCCCAATCGACGAAGATGAGCAGTATCGTTAATATAAGCACGGCTGCATCTAAGTATGGCAAGATGAGATAGCCGCTGCCTTCTAAGCCTTTCACAACCTCTCCGAATATATACATGGCTAAGCCATAGCTTACTGCTCTTCCAAGAACAAAGCCTACGAGGAGAGGAGCAAAAGGCAGTTCCATCAAGCCACCCAATATAAAGAGAAAGTTGCTCGGCAGAGGTCCAAGTGAATAAACAAATATGAGCTCGGCAAAGCCCTTCCTTTTCTTCTCAATAACATGTTTTATCTCTTCCATACGCGCCTTTTTCTTAGCTGGCACGTATTTATAGAAAAATGTCGAATAGGCATACATAATGCTCCTGCCAAGAGCCGCGCCCGCTAGCCCTACAAGAAGCGCTATCCAAGGGTCGGCATGCCATTTAAGCACCGCATCTGTAAGCAACGCCCACGTCGGCGGCGCAAACGCTGGAATGAGGTTTATAAGGACGACGAAAAAAAAGAGATTGCCATATAAGCCGAGATACATACATCAACCTACATGCGCTTCCTCTTTATAACTTTTAAGGGAAGCTTTTTTTGATAATACTCTTTTGTGGCGACGTCTATGGGCTCTTCGGACTCGCTAACCTCTACAGTTGGGGGAGCGTTCACAGCTATCTGAAAGGCCCTTGCACCTATGAGCCTCGCCTTCTCATATTTATTGTAGCGCTCTGTCATGCCCCTTTTTATGGAGGCACTATTTTATAAATTTTACTCACAAAAGTCCAGCCCATGAAAAAGCAATATCACAAAGTCATCAAAGGAAAGGTTAGCAGAGGCACTGGTGCTAAAAAGGTTAAGGCTGCTGACAAAAGGCTTAGGCACGTAGGCAACTATCCTGCGAATACAAAGCTAGCTGGAAACGAAGAGCGAAAAATCCTGCGCACAAAGGGTGGAAGGACAAAAGTCAAGTTAAAAAGGGCACTTTATGCAAACGTTGCCGGCAAGGATGGAAAAGCAAAGAAGGTTAAGATCCTTCGCGTTTTGGAGAGTAACACGCCGACGATGGCAAGGCAGGGCGTTGTAGTCAAAGGGGCTGTTGTTGAGACAGAAATGGGCAAAGCCCGCGTGACAAGCAGGCCCGGCCAGGACGGCGTTGTAAATGCCAAGCTAATATAATAAGTGATGAGCTTAGCAGTATAGTACATTCATATTCCAGCGCATTTTTATCCTGTATTGTCTTGTGTCTGCTAGGCTTATTTATGCTTACTCTACTGAGCAGTTTTCGCGATTTTTGCTCAATGGACTGAGCAGAATATCTTGAAGGCCTATCCAAAATAAACTTATAAACTCTCGTATGTAAAGAATGTAGCATGACAAGAGCATCTGAACTGTACGAGAAGCTCAACCAAGCTTGGAAGCAAACCTGCAAGATCATACTGGGAGGTGGGGTAGGCGAGTTGGGCGAGTATGAAGAGCTGCTCAGCTGGGCTGTTAAAGGGGATTTGGTCTCTAAACCCTCAGCTTTAAGCGGGAAAGAGACGTTTG
>WAMF01000020.1 GCA_015522475.1 Microcaldota archaeon | reverse complement strand
TGTACATATTCGGAGAAGTTGTGAAGGGCTTAGAAGGCAGTGGTTATCTCATCTTGCCCTATTTGGATGCAGCCGTGCTTATACTGACAATACTGCTCATCTTCGTCGATTGGGAGGACCTTTTTCACAAGCACATAAAGAATACCTTGGAAGGAAGCCCAAAAAAGGCCAAAAAGGACTGAGAGCATGGATGATTCAGATGATTCAAAGCATCCAAAGCCTACGAAGCATACACAGCAAGTACGTCGTAGGAGTAATATGCAATATAGAATTGTCTTCCACGCCGCTAAGACTATACGCGTCAAAAAGCCAGAGGGGGAAGATGAGCCTCGCACAGTATACGCTCCTCTTGGCACAAGCATAGAAGAAATAGAGGAGAAGTTAATGGACGAGCGCGCAGAGAGGGAAGAAGAATAGGATGGCGTTAGTGAAAAATTGAAAGAGTAGACAAGGTTGTGTTCAGAATAATCTGCTTATGAAGGTAATGCGGATAGTACACGCCGCGCCCATGAGCGCATATAGGCCCGGGCGCGGCTTGGCACTAGAATGTAGAAAGGCAAAGAGGCCCGCGGTTGATGACACGCATTTCACACAATGAGTAAACGTGGCCCTATTTATCGCCAAATTATAACCTAATTTATTTATAAAGCTTTCTCCTCTAAATGAATGATATGGCCAACGGAAGGACTTCGAGTAGTTCAGATGTCATTTCAAAAGTATTTCCTCCATTCCGCAAAGAGTACCTTAACAACCAAACTTATTCTCAAGAGCTCTCGAAAAGGCTAGGAAACTTACTCAAGCTGGAGCCTCCACCGCCTAGTCAAAACCCACAAGACTTAATATATAAGATTGGCAATATAAATCAAAACCTTAAAAACCTCTCTTCCTTTTCCCCTAATTCACTCCCCCTGAAAAAGGAAGAACACTACATAATAAAAAACCAAAACCTCTCTCAGGGAGAGCTCTACTATCTTCTTGGCCTATACAATACTACGTTACACCAAATGTGGAAGCCTGTGCTGCCAGAAGCTGGAGGCAAGACATATCTACCAATAATAAGAGCTGGCTCAGAAGGAAAACAACGTACCTTAGAGATTACATACCGTCTCGTAAATTACGATGCATATCCCCCTCAACCTTTTCCTCCAAAAGGCCTGCCTGAAGAGTACATACCTTTCTTCATAATGGGTGAGATGGCTTTCTCTACACATAACATGCTTGGTCTTATTCTGGGTGAGAGTCAAAAATATACTAACCAAAAAAACATAAACTGGCGAAAGAGTATGAAAATCTGGGAGAACCCCCTACGTAGTGCGCGACCAAACAAACTGGACAGCATCATTGAAAAAGAAAACGAGGAAGTAATGAAAAACATAAATGGGGCGCTTGCAGCTTATAAAGAAATAGTAACAACACAAAGACAATTGTTCGACGTAGAGAGGAAGCTTCGGACAGCTAAAGGTAAAGACAGAGAAGCACTCTTAAAGAAAAGACGAGAGCTTATAGAAGAATGGACAAAGCATACCCTAGAATTCATGGATAGCGCAACCAGTGCATACAAGAAAATGAAAGAAACAGGTGTGAACGTAGTCAATATGGGCAAAGCATTGTTTACCTATGCCACATATGTATTTATGATAAGTGGTATTGCCTCGTTTGGGAGTGGTGTAGCTGCCATGGGCTTCAGAGGAGCAGGGAGAGTCCTATTAGAACAAGGCCTCAAGAACATGTTTGGAAAGGGCATGCTATGGGATGTCTTTCTTGGAAGTACTCTTGGACCTATTTCTTATTCAGCAGAGCTTTTGTTGAATAATACTACAGAGTTTGCTAGAGGCCTACGATATATTGAATATATCGTGGATTATCAAGCTGAGCACAACAAAGATCCCATGTGGAAAGAGCTCAAAAAGGTGGTCGACAATTTAAGGAAAAAATATGGCATGAAGTACAACTGGGAAACCGCAGCTATACGCTCTGGAGAAGGGGTATTGGTATTCATGTTATTCGGCTTTGTGACAAGAGGTCTAGGGCCTATAAGCGGTGTTGTAAGGGAGCTAGCTGCCAGCAGAGCTGCTATGGAAGAATTAGAAGAAAAAGGCATGATGGATCCTCTTCTCAAAAGCTTGTATGAGAAAGGCATAATAAAAGACCCATCAAAAGAGGCTTTGGAAAAGGCTATTCAAGAAAACAAAGTTGTAATATGGCAAGAGACAGGTGGAGAAAAGCCCATGTATGCTGTTAGGACAAAGGGGGCAGATGGGGGAATACTATACCACTACTATGAAAACAAGCTCATTACACACTCTGAATGGCTTGCCAAGGTTGCCGAGAATAGCTCCTTTGGGCAGCTAGCAAAAAAGTTTGTTGAAGATAAAGATTTAAGGAAAATATGGAGATCGGCCCAGAGACATATCCAAGAGTTCACTGAAGAATACGGCGCAGAGGGTAAGAATAAGGCTGTAGTAGACTTACTCCAGAAAGGGGAAGCCTCTGAAGGAGATGCAAACATTAAATCGCTAGTAGATACATTCATTAAGAAGGGAGAAACAAAGAGTAAGGTGTATGTTGGCCTCTCTGATGCAAGCTTTGTCTGGTTCTCTAATAATACATCCACAGTAATAAACGGTGAGCTCTTTAGGACAATAGGTGATTTGTACATAGACACTTACTACAAATCTGCAGTAGAAGTAGTAGAAGAGTTAAAAGGAGAGTTTGGTGCAAATATTAAGCTCGCAAAAGTGGGTGGGGACGAGCTCATGATTGTAACAGATAATAAATCTGTACTACCCCTCTTCAAAGAGAGGCTCGAGAGAAGGTTTATGAAAAAATGGCTTAACATACGCAGAGTATTGGTGCAGAAATATGGAGAGAATTCTCCTCTTGTTAAAGCGTTTGATGAAGTTGGAAGGAGATTTGGTGTAGACTTAGCAGAGACAGATGCTACTTTAACTAGGAACGAGGATGGAACAGTAACGCTCAAAACTAAGAATAAAAAAGGGAAAGAGGAGACGGTTTATAACGCCGCATCTGGAAAGGAAGTGGAAGAGAAATACAAAGGACATCCTATTTTGAAGTGGGCTATTAATAAGATAAAGAAAAGAATACGTAAGTATTACAAAGATAATAAAATAGAGGGATACTTAAAAAAGATCAAAGAGCCACCAGAAGACGTGCCTACTCAGAGTGTCTCCTTGAGATTTAGTAGCGAACGGAAGGTAGAGAAAGTAGCTATGCAGAAGGCTTCTGTAATGAGTGACAAAAATGTATTTGATTTTGTGTTGAATTTCTTTGGCCCTTCTGGCAGCAATACAGTGTTTGGCCACGTTACGTGGGACGAGCTGCGTGGCATTTGGCTGGGTTTATTCGAAAAGGAGGCAGAATCAATGGGGTATGAAGTGTATATAGCAAGGGATGGCCCTGGTGGCTTAAGAATAGCTCTGAAAAAAGAGGGAAAATGGTTAAGTGGAAAAGATTTGGATGCTGCAATTGAACATATAGGAGGGGTTGTTAACGAGAAAATAGAAAAGGGGCTTGGGTTTGCACCCACGCTCCTACCTGGAGAAAATGCAGATATGTCGGCCATAGAACTCCTCAAGAAGTTTGGATTTGACGAAAAAACGACTGGCTGGCTCATTGAAAATAGTACTAGGCTGAACAACATAATAAATGACATAAGAACCATGTCAAAGGAGGAATTCTACAAGAAATACAACATACCCTCTCAGCTAAGGAAACCTTTAGGAAAAACAATAGATTATGTTAAGGGACATAAACACATAAGAAACTTCTGGCAGCTCGCCGTCCAATTAGAAAAGGAAAGCCGCAAACAAGGTCTTCCAAAAAGCATCGTTGTCAAGATGGTAATGCCTCTAATCCAGCTAGCAATCGCCAATAAAACTACAGAAACCTCGCCAGGGGCTAGACTTGTTGGGGGTTGGTAAAATGTATGATAATCCACTCTGGAAATACATGGGCTTTGAGAAGAGTCCAAAAGAAAAGGCGAAAGATATTGCTAGAGGGACAAAGAATCTGTTTTTTAATGTAGCATGGCGTATATCCAAAAAAGATTTGGAGGAAAATTGGAATAGATTAAGAATACCCCTTCAGGATTTGATCGCCCCCATTAACATGAGAGAAAGATGGATAAAAATAAGAAACGCCAGGTTAGAGTCTAAGCTGAAGAAGTATGAATTGGAAAATGCCATAGTAGAAATTCTGGGCGCGATAGAGCTCTCTGCAAAAAATGAAGAAGATGTAGAATTAAGCGAAATATATAAGAGATATGAGGAACTATCTGCAAACCTAAAACCCCTATCTAGAATACTCCACAAACTCGACAAAATGCTAAAGAAAGCTAAGGTAAAAGAAGCGTTAGCAACTGTCATCAAAAATAAATTTGCCCATATGCTCTTCGATAGGGCTGAGACAGCCCTTATGATTAAAGAGAACAAAGTATACAAAATGTCCAAATTTGTTGACCGCTATAAGGAACTAATTAAAGAGGGTGAAGAAGATCCTTTTTGGATCAGCTCAGAAGAGAAAGCAAGAGAATTGGCCAGAGAAATGGAGTGGAAAATCCCAAAAGGACTGGAGAAACTAAAAAGTTTAAGGGCATACTCTTTCGAGAGAGATAAAGAAGAGGAAATAGAAAAAGAATACGAAGAAGCCAAGAAGAAACTGATGAACTTTTTAGAAGAAATGCGTAAACGCAAAGACGGAGGTGTGCTCTTTGGGAAGGTTGCATGGGAGATTTATTTGAATGGGATAAATATAAGGTCTGTGAAGAGCGAAGAGGAATACGTAATGGACCTAAAAGCTTATGGTAAAGCCTTGCTTAAGGCAACCAAGGCCGCGCTAGGAACCATGAAGTATTTATACAAGAGATATGGAAAGAAGTATTATAAGGACATAAACGCGTTTTACAGAATGGTTGGAACTTTTGATATATTTAAAGGAATCAAAGAAAGAGGTTGCTATTACATTGAAGAGAAGGAGATATCTAAATACAAGCAACTGAAGAAAGCAGTAGAGAGGAGGAGCTACATTAGGATACCACTAACTCCCTCCAAAGCCAAATTGTATGGTAATATATTTATGGAATACATGCCTTTAGCTCATTTAATTAACGGCATGAAGGACAAGAACTCCTTAGACCCTGTAGATGTCGTAGAGCAGCTTATAGAATACGGCAAATACGCTGATGTTGGAAGGATATATCACAATGATGAAGAGATGACGTGGTCTGAGCCATACTGGAAGATAACAAGTAGTGCACCAACACTGCCCCCCTTCAAAACAGTTGGTGAGAAGGGTATAAGGTCCATAGACGAATACAAGCGCAAACTGTGGAGCACGTTGATGGCGGCGGAAGTACTTAGATATATCTGGTGAGAGAAAAACGTAGGGGTATGGAATGAATAGAACCAAAAAGAACTGAATTGAGCATGGACATGTAAGCACATGAATCTCACGAGCTTCTGAGTCTGCTAACGTGGTTATCTCTTTTTACCTCTTTAGCATCCATCTTTAACACCTTCACTTAATCAAATGGATGTAGGAGGATCAAGCCGCCAAGCTTTACTCTTTAAAACTGTTCCTTACAATAAGGCCATGTGAAAATTGGCATTCTTTCTGATAGTCACCTAGGCCATAAGCGCTTTTATGAAGAAGGCCTAAAGCAGCTGGAAGACGCACTCGAAAAACTGGGCGATGCTGAGCTTATAATACATGCAGGCGACGTCTTTGATAGGGCAACACCAGATATGAAGACACTACTTGAAGCATATAGCATATTTAGGCGCTCGAAAAGCCCCGTCCTAGTCATAACTGGCAACCATGAGAAAACAGCTGAAGGCCTGCCCGACGGCGTAGAATTCTTAGATAAAGTGGGCGCTGTTAAGCACATAGGCGACAGGGTGGAGCTCATCGAGAGCAAAGACGACAAAGAGCGCATTGCGATACTTGGCATGAACTATGTCAACGAGGGCTTAGCTGAGCAACGCCTGCAGGAACTCGTCGAGAAGCACAGAGAAAAGCTAGAAGAAGCCGAGACGAAGATCCTCGTTATACACCAAACTATAAAGGATTATTTCCCAGGAGAGGGGATGAGAAAATCCTTCATAGAACAGTTTGGCTTCGACTTGATTATAAGTGGGCATATCCACAGGCAAGTGGAAGACCTGCCTTTTTTGCTGCCCGGAAGCACACTCACAACAAAAATCGACGAGGTAGAAATCGAGCCTAGAGCTGTCTTCTTATACGACACGAGGACAAAAGCGCTAGAAAAGCGCGTATTGAAGCAAAAGCCATTCTTCCTCATAGACAAAGAGATTAGAGACGGCACGCCGACACAGGTAAGGGAAGAAGTGGAAAAGGAGTACAAGCGTATAAAGGAGGAGCATCCGGATGCCATTGTGCGTATACGTGTGAAGGGCAACCTGAAAGAAGATGTTGAAGGAAACATCGTGACTTTACCTTCACTTAAAGACTTGAAGGTTGATAACTTCTTAGCCCACAAAAGTATAGAGGACAGAGTCGTCGAATGGAAAAGCCAAATAGAAGAGAGTCGCTCCATAATGGCTGAGCTCGACAAAGAGCTCATTAAAGAGCTCACACGCATAGCCGGCAAGGACGGGGAAGAGCTCTACCTCCTCCTTAAAGAAGGCCAAGGTGAGAAGGTTGTAGAGAAGCTGCTTAAGAGCTCACTTAGTGACGAAGAGGAGAGGAAAGCAAGGGCAGAAGAGGCTAAAGATGGCAAAAGTGAGTAGCGAAAAGCAAGAGAAGCAAAAAGAAGATAACAAAGGTCAATAAGAAACATGAAACACCAATGAATAGGAATAAATGCTAAGAGCATCAAATGTGAGACAATGAGCCCCACAAAAAGCATTAAAATACTCGCCATCTCGGACTTGCACAGCAGCACGTGGGCATTGGAAAGGCTCACTAGCTTAGCAAGTGAATACGATGCCCTCTTTATGTGCGGCGACATAGCAGAAAGCACGGACTTCGCCGACCAGGTTATAGAGGAGCTTGTCAAGCCCTTCCAATCATTGGACCCTATCGGCAGGCAAAGAACCTTCTATATACCCGGAAACATGGATCATCCTTTAGCTGTTGAGCGCTTTACAAAGGCAGGCATAAATATACATGGCAAAGTTGTCAACTTAGACATAGACGAGTCGAACATTCACATACCTATAGCCGGCTTTGGGTACAGCTCGCCCACGCCGTTCCAAACATGGGGTGAGCTCAGCGAGGCTCAAATAAAGGCTGGCCTAGAGAAGCTCGACGTTAACGAGCAGACAATCCTCTTGACTCATAGCCCTCCAAAGGGCATACTTGACAGAGGCTTCGGTAGTGAAGCTATAAGGACATTCGTCGACAAAAAGCAGCCCCTTCTCCATGTATTTGGCCATATACATGAAGTCGTCGGCAGTAAAAGGGTGGGCAAGACGCTATTCGTGAATCTGCCGCCGGCTATGAGAGGTGGAGCTGCTGAAATAGAAGTCCGGGCAGAGATAGAAGCGAATGTGAGAGAAAATGCAGCTTTGCTCACCGCTTATGTGGATTTCTTGGATTTTAGTGGACAAGCATAAACATTTTTAATATCTTTCAGCCATGATTTTACAACATGGGTAAAAACATTATCAAGGATAAGCAGGGAAAAATTGAAAAAGAAATAAACAATAAGCAAAAGCAATATGGATCGCAGCTAAGGCCAGAGGATTGTATGGGAAAGAACAGTGCCACTTTTATAAAAGCACTCCCCTTGTTTGAAGACGATAGAGAAAGTTTGAAGAGCTGTCTTCTGAAGCTCCTCAAAGCAAATCCCATGCCTCCTGCAGAGACTTCAGAAGCTGCCATAGATGTATACAGCAAGCTCATCCAAGAGGAGCTTAACCAAAAAAACCTCGAAGAATGGACAACTTATATCCAACAAGCAGAAGAATGGGCTGAAGAGGGCTTAAATCAAGAGATTTTGTCATCAAACGCCCTAGAGCACATCACACTCTCTACACTGAGATGGCTTGGCACAAAGATATTGACAAAGATTACAGACGAATTTTTACAACGTATAGCTGACGAAAAACCCAAAAGAGAGCTCATCGGAGCGTTTGAGGAAGGAATGTATAGGCTAAGTAAGAGGCTATTAAAGGATGAGTGGTTCACACCGGCTTTAATCAACAACACACAGATGTTTGCAAAAATCTTGGCAGCTAGCATAGTTATAGAAGCGGTGTATCACATAAAAGAGGATGGACGACATACATATCTCCAAAGACGCTGGGAACAAGCAGAGGTTGAAGTTGTTGAAGGCTTGCAAGAAGAGGGTATTGCCAATTTAAAGGAAGAAGGCTACATTGGCGAACGCGACTACGAAGCAATGAAAGGCTTAACAACCATGACATATATAGAAGGATTCTCGTCAACGTTGTGGCAATTGGATACGAAGTTGGCCATAGAAGCAAAGTTCTCGTTTGACAGAATTTGGAAACTTTCAGATAGGTATATGGAAAAACTGTATGACAGAATTCCATACGTATTAGGCATAACAGAAGCATTCATAAAAACGTGGGAAAATCTAAAGCACGATAAGCACATCCAGCCCTTGGAAAAAGCTAGAGAGAGATACGGCGAAAAAAGTCTAGCAGATATTTATGTTGAATACATTGAGTATTTAATAGAACGTTTTCAGACAGGAACACGTGATGTAAAAAGACAGGCCATTGAAACACTTATATCCTTAGGTGAGAAAAAAGAGATTGTAGAGATGGTCATAGTCAACATGGCAAAAGAAGGCCTTGTGGATGAACAAACAAAGAAAGAGATGCTCGCATTCGTACAAGAAGAGATAAACACCACATAGGGTGGATGGTACTTAAAATATATCTTAGAAAAAAGCTTGGGTTCTAAGGGTATAGCTACCTTCAAAGCGCCCATGGGAAACACTTATCCCAACTTATGCCAACAACACCCATGCTCTAGCCAACATTACCAACTTTACCTATAACCTATATTATCTACGACACAGAACATTATATAACTATTTGTTATATATTAGACTATTATATCCTACACTACAGCCCCTTACATACCTATCCACATATTTACATTTCCGTGCCTATCTATATATCTATAACAACCTCTATAAGCCAGCCATCGTCTGTCTTGTCTACGCGGAGTTGATGATAGGTTATGGCCTTTATTTCTGTATCTGAAAGCTTCCCTTTTTCTCCAAAGACAGCAAAGCGAACATAATAAGGATTCTCGTGCTCCTCTTCAAGAATCTTAACGCTCCTTGGCAGCACATCCTCTATTTCGCACATAACAAATAGACGCTCAAGAGCCATTACAACCAAATCTTTTATGTTTGACGTCTCGACCTCTAAGAGGAGTTCCTGAGATGCTTTTTTTGTTTGGGCCTTTTTTTCTCCTAGCCCACTCTTCCCATTTTTCTGAGAGGCTTCATCTTCCTCATCTAACCCAGGAGCTTCATTTGAGCTTATAAGCTGTATGAGCGCCTGCATGGCCGACTCAAGGGCTTCCCTAAAAGATGAGCCTGTAGCACGTATTTTGACATCACCTGTGTGCTCTAAGAATTCATAAGGCATAGCATGCAAGGATAAAAAGGCTTTTTAAACATACTCTACAAAGTATGACCATGCGACCTTCAGTGCCATCCTCTTCTTCACGGTCTTCACAGTATTCAACCGCAAAACACACAGAAGTCGACAAGCTCATATTAAGCGGGAAGTTCAAAGAAGCTGTAGTTCTCATAAACGAAATGAAAGCAGGTTATGAAAAGGCGCTTTTCACAGCCAAGTTTCATTTAATCAAGGGCAATTTGGAAGAAGCATACAAAGCAGCTAAGAGAGCTCTGCTGCTTGCTAAAAGCGATGACGAGAAAGATTTAGCTAAGCGCTTTATAGGCATGGCATTGTTTGAGATGGGCAACGGCGAAGGGGCTGAAAAGTACTTTGAAGACATAGCTGAGAAAACAGTCGATGACCTCTTCTTTATCATAATCATCGAAATGCAAAAAGGCAACGTCAGAAAGGCAAGAGACCTTTTGAAGAAAGCAGAACAGCTGAATATGACGAGGGTAAGACAGCTCATCCCCTTTTTGAACAACATACT
>WAMF01000019.1 GCA_015522475.1 Microcaldota archaeon | reverse complement strand
ATGGATATTGCTAGTGTTGTAGCTGCCACTGTATGGGACTTCTTTTTCAGTCAAGATTATAACTTAGCGGGCTGGCTTCTTGTTGTTGGCATGGCTTATTATGCGTTTGACATTACGCGGCCTGCGGGTGCTGCTATGATTACAATAGCCCTTGGAGCATACTATGTTTATCCCGTTACGTACCAAGCGTTCTTAGTCTCGCCTCGCATAGATATAAGCGCCCTATTGAAAAGCAGTACTGTTTTGAATATAGCTTCTGCTAGGTGGTGTGGCATATCGACATTTCCCTCTTCATACATCACATACAGTAAAGCCACAGTTCAAGCTGTTCAGCAAACAAGTGCTTCTTCTCCAAGCGCAGCCACCAAAATACTTGTTAGCGATAGCAATCTCCTCCAATTCCTTAATGATTTATATTTCAATTTCTTAATACGACATGGCGTCGCTCTTGCAGTAACCTTTTTATTCATATACCACACATACCTTATATTGACTAGGGGCATGCTGGGCAGTGTCATGCTTCGCAAGCTAGGAGGTTTCATATGAAGAAGGTTTGGTTTACAGTTATTGTGCTGTTGTTTGTGTTGCTTTTCTTAGCTGGTTGCTATGGCAGAGCCAAAGCTGAATCTGGCCCTTCTTTTAGTGCATGTTGTAACACAATGGATAACTATACTGTGGGGGGTGTTAATCACACTTACTGTAAAAGCATGCAGATAAAGTCCGAGCTTTCTTCTAGCGTGAAAAGCCAACTCCAGCTTTCTTCAGATCCCTCCAAAAATCTTTGTTGGTATGTAGAGAATCAGCAGACACAAGAGAACTATTGGCTTTGCAACCTAACAATAGTTAACAAGAGTAGTGGTAAGGTTTACACAAATGTTAATGAGACATATATCTGTTCACAAGGAGAGCCATGCAAAGTGTGTGGAGAAGGCTGCAGAGTGGTTGCTTGCTCAAGCGATTTGTACAAGCGCCTTACGAACAGGAAGGAAGTGCCTGTAACAGCAGGGGATTTGGGAGAAGCTCAAATAAGGAACGTTAGTTTAGCAGAGTTGAAGAATGTTAAGTTAGCTCCAAAGATAAGCGTAAGTGGTGTCTCTGCTGCTTATTCTTTGTTAGGTAAGGCATGTAAGCTTTACGAGGTCTCTAAAGAGAACTATGCCTACATTACAAATCCAAAAGTCAAAATCCTGCCTTTTAGAATTGGTGTGGAAGTGTCTAATTATGCTGCCTTCTCTCAGTTCAGCAATTATTTTCCTCTTTCGTCAACACAATGCTCTATAAATCCGGCAGGTTATGTGGATGCTTTCTATCTATACAACTTTAAACAGCCCTATGTGTGCCGTGTTGTGCAATGGAACGTTTCTTCCCAAACTTTAGTAAATTTATCTTCTGCAAAATTTAGTCCCACTTCGGTTTACCTATACAACTGTACAGAAGGTTATAACAAAGGCAAGCTTTTTTCTAGGTACATAGACTGTGAGCTCTCTTGTGGTGATAACAACAAAATTAAGAAAACCACGTATGTTTTGCCCTCTGAGGATGTTTGCACATATGCTAGGCCAAAGCTCAGCGGGGCAGCTCTTTCAAAGATTATATTGGATTATCCCAGTGGCTATATACACATGACGGAAGAAATCGGCAATGAGACAACAAATAAGCTTTTGGCCCATCCAGATTTTAACTACACGGGCAGCTTTGACAACGGCGTTTTTAGGTTTTCTATGCTGCCTTTTGAGTGTGTTGCTAATGATCAATGTTTGTCTGGATGGTGCACGACGCACTTTCATGCTAGAAGCACGTGCGTAAAGGCCTCAGGGCTTTACAGCCTTATGAGCATATATCATGCCGGAAATGTTAATCTTAATAAGCTGGCCACTGTTTCTGCAGGCTCTTTAGCTGGAACAGTAACCCTTCCAAAAGAACTTTTGCAAGATACGATAGACTGTGGTTGCTTTTACGATGACTCTGGAGTGCACTGCCCAACCAACTTCAAAAAAGAATCTATTTCTTCTGAAATCTGGACCACAAAAGAAGGTTGGGAAAGCGATGCTAGAAACTCTAAATATGGGTGTATGAAGCTTAAGACACGAAGATTTGGTTCCTCAGCTCGAGATCTTATATATACTCCTTATTTTGAGGTCATGAACATGCGTGCTAGAGCAAAAAATGCAGATGCTTTTACACCTGTTTATACAACCTACTATGAGAGAAAGAATAAGAAGAAGATTGTGGATGCTTGGAGTGTCTCTACACTAGATATTGTGCAAGAGAGCTATAGTATAACTTTTAAAGTCAATGCTACACATACCTATAACTGGCCTCATGTCAGCGGCACGTGTTCATCCACTTTTATTTTCTCTATAGATGATAGTGGATATCCTTTAACACCATCGATTAGTAGTTGGACTCATAGTGAAAAGCATTCTAATATAAAAGAGACTTCTCCTCAACATCCTCTTGTTCTCTTGGGCGAAAATAAGGATAAATCAGGTAACTCTTATGTGTTGTCCTATCTGCCACTCGCTCCATATAGTCCTTGTAGTTATAACCGCTTCTCTACAGACTTCAAGTTGGCTCTACTTCCCCTTCCATGGGAAAAGTCGAGTGGTTACATACCTACAAGATATCCTGGATGGGGGTTGGATGTTGGTAAATATACAAATATAACCGCTTATACATTTGATGAGTGTAATTATGACAGCTCTGATAAGGTAAAAACAAAGTTTTTGACTGCAGAGGTCAATGGAATCAAGCGGGGTGTTGTTGCTACAGTAGCAGATGCACAACTAACTGACAAAAACACGTTCCCAAAAGATGAGTCCATTGTAAACTTAAAAGGTTACGCAATTTTAGGTCCACCTATAGATCCAGATACTTTGGCAGTAGAAGGGAAGTTGTATGGAGGCAGTATCGATGGGATCTCCTACAGTTCCCTACAAGATAAGCCGAGCACCAAAGGAGGGCTCTTTGTAAAGCCCAGCAAGATTTCTCAAGATTATGTATTCCTTTTCCCTCTCCAAGACTATGATATAAATGGTTTTATTCCTGCGCCTTATTCCCTTCTTAATCAGAGGTGCGAGCAGGAACGTGTGGAGCAATACGGCAGTCCAGAGCTCACATTTTATGGCACATATATTTCTTTTTCTGGATCAGATTCGTACCTTACTGATAATGACAGAGAGTCTCTTGAGAACAAATTGGCTAATGTAGGTGCCAAGACCACAGAGTATATTGGATGCTATAAAGGTAATAATGAGAAATGTGATAAGTGCTCCGCTTCTGGCTGCTCAAAGCGTTATAAAGTGAGCTACACGATTACATTCTTTATCGGTGGCCGCGAGTCAGGTCTTTCTTTTCACAATGGGATACGATATAAACTCGACAGCCCAACAACCCCGAGTCACTTTACTTTAACTGCTGGTGGGAGCTCGTATACTTATTACTTCTTACCTTATTCAGGAGGCAAATCATGTAAGGACGCTTCTTACAACTGTGATCTTACTTATTATAACTATAAGGAGGGTAAATGGTACGATACATCTTCTACAACATCTTCTACAAGCTCATATTTGGATTCTATCGAGGATGCGACAAAAGATACAACTGTAGGGGATATTACTGCAAAGGCTTATTATGTAAGAGGTGTAATTACACCACCAAGAGGTATCTCCTATACAGGGGTTGCCCAGCCAAAATTCACTATTGAATATCTCTCTAAGGACATTTCTAAAGATGAGGTGCCCGATTTTTCAGATAGCTCATGGCAGACCCTTGATTCATGTTACTTTGGATCATTGAGACCTATTTTTATGGATCCAGACGGATTTCCTGTACGAGCTGATGGAGGAGCTGATACGTGCGCTCTTAAGTTAGGTGATGATGCTGACAGTGCTATGCAGAATGAACCTGTGAAAGTAATAGCTTTTGATCTCTATGGGTCTCTTCTTACTTCACAATCACCTATTAGTAGCAACTATGCTTTGCCTACTGAATCTCTAGGGTGTTTGTGTGGAGGAAATTTATATAATAGCGGGGGCCCAATGTATTGGAAAATCTACTCTAAGATTAAAGATAATAAAGTTTCTTGGCCCATGACACAAAGTCTTCCGATTTATGTGCTAGATTTTACCCCCCTGGTTCCAAATACAGACCTAGCAAGTCGCTCAATAGGAGGGTCAAATTCTCTCTTTTTAAAAGATCTCATTTTTCCCTCCATGTTTGACTTCAACAGCAGTGGTTGGATTGATTGGAGTGGCTCGGATGGAAACAAAATCAGTGTAAAGAGGTTCGTCCCAGTAGGTATCTCCTCTAAGTGGGTTGTGACTCCTCTTGCATTCACAGGCATCTCATCTGATGGAGAAGAGTATGGTATATATGAAAGAGCATACATTCCAGATATATGCGGATATGTTCCATGCTTTCATAAGCGTGTGAAGGTATGTAGTGTAAATAGTAATACAGGGTCGTCGTGTGAGGGGAGATGTGAAGCTAATAGAGATATTTCTGGTGTTCAGTGCAGCTATAAGATAGATGAGTCACCCGTCGCACGTTTCATGATACTGTATAATGATAGTCTGGGCTACTCTTCCAACAATCCCAACGGTCCTCTTCATCCTATATATCCACAGTTTACGTATTTGCCACCTTCTTCTCTTGTGAGCGGTGTAGCGTTTCCTTTGAGACCGCAAGGCGATCCTTCCGGTTCTCTTTGGGCGTTTGCTGGAAGCGCTGATAGTATTGAAGAAAGGCTTGAAGGAGATACATGGTCCAATAATTATAAGCTTTTTAAAGCCTGCCGTTTAGACAAATTTCCTCACGAGATCTATCTTCCTACAATAAATGGATGGCAAGGTAAATACTACTCTGGGTCAATCCCTGATTGGATGAAGGCAGCGGGTGTGCATGACTATACTGTTAATGTCTATTATTGTGTAAACCCTTACTTTTTGGCCATGCATAGATATATAGACATTGCAAAAACTTTAGAGGAGCCTGGACTTAACAGTGAGTTGAGAGACTTTTTATCTAGCTTCTTAGATACAGAGTGGGGGAGTAGCACATTGTGGAATGATGTTGTGGGTAATGACGCGCAGCTAATGGTTTACAAGTATCCCTGCACCACACTCTCATTAAACGATTGGTGCATGAAAAAATCCAATGATGGAACTGGCACATGCGAAGAGTTTGCGCTGGCTATGCTTGTTATAGATTATCCTTACGACGAGGCGAAGATTACTGTGCCCGGGCTTGGCAATTATTCTGCTTTGGGCGATTGTCTTGTTGACGGTGATGGCAACCTTGTTCGTGTTGATGTGGGGGCTTGCGAAGGTTGCAGCAAGCTCAACACCGCTCATTTCACAAGCTCTAGTTATAACAGTGGAACATCCTATGTTATTCAACACTTACTTGACCAAAGTGTTCTGCCCATAGTTGATGAAAGCAAAGTGGATTCTGAATTGAAGAACACAATACATCTACGCGGCGGGCCAACGGGTATATATGTTGAGAATGGAGCTCAAGTTAAAACTGCTGCCCAAAACTGTCCTGAGTGTATGCTCATAACGAGCTTAACTAATCTGCCTAAAGTGGTGCAGTCTGGAGAAATTCCCACATTGCTCTACAATTCTTCGAATACTCTAAGCTTAAGCTCTAACTTTACGGATGCTCTAACCACATTAATTACTACTGCAGAAGGCGGCCGTTCTCTTGGCTTTCCCTCTCTAGTAGATGTTGATGTTAATAGCCCGCTATTTAGCAATCCTTTCAACGCCACTATTTTCGCACGCGAATATAGAGCTAATCTTACAAATATGGGTATTGCAGGCCTTATCCTTAAGGGCGACTTAACGAAGATGGAAGACAACTTCTGTGGTTATGGGCCTATGTTTGATGCACTTTCTGGAAGACACATTACTTATGCCCTTTTCAAAAAATCTGTTGTGCCTAAGCCCTATGGCACAAATGAGACACCTATAAACATGTTCAATAAAGTGCAGTCGACACTTATGCCTAGTTCTCTATGTACCTCGCCCACCTGGTTCAATGAAACTAACCATTCCATTATTTGCTACTCATTGGATAAGAAGGGACATCCAGTGTTAACAACTATGTCTCCGCAATCCATAGCAGCAAAGTTCTCTACAACGAGCGTTTATGACGTGTTTGCTCCTGTTGTAGCTTCTGTGTCAAAGGACTCTGGCATGTCCATATGTGTTGCTGGTAATACAACAGGCTTCGCTATTTGCGATCCTACGCCGGAGAATGAAACTAACGATTGCGGTATTTTAACGAATCCACCTCTTGATCTCCTTCAGTATATTGATAGGTTTTACAGGGCTCAGCTTGAGCAGGAGTATCCTGGTCTACAGACTTCAGTTGGCCCCGATAAGGCGCTTCTTCAGCCCTTTATGAACAAGTATCCAGAAGCAATAAACTGCTCGGAAAAACAGATTCCTATAAACGAGACAACAAATGTTACAAAGTACGTTTGTACATATCCTATCCTAGATTACGTTTATACATATGACCTCATGCCCCAATATGAACCTCTTGGTGAGATGCCTATAGCTATGCAGAACAAGACGAAAAAGCAACCTTGCTTCAAAGAGCCCATGACCCTCCAGCGTATTCAGGAGATAACAGGGCAGAGTCTAGAGAACTTCCGCTGCTACATTGTTGATAAAGCGTGTGAATATACGATGAACGAGAGCTATCCAGCTAAGAAGCGTTGTGAAGATCAGGGTGGTTGGTTCAATGAAAGCAGTGGCCTTTGCTACTATAAAACTATAGACGCAAGCTGCGATTACAGCTCTAACACAAGCTGCTTTAAGAACTCTGTTTCTACTGGAACGGCGCAGTTTTGCAAGGGATCAGATGGAGAAGTTCCTGATTATATCTGTGGAGGGAATTGTTATGGACAGCAGTCATATCTGTTGAACTGGGAACAGTTGTGTAGAGATGAGAATTATTCATATGGAGGTATACTTTGCGAACCCCATTGTCATACAGGATTACTTGCATGTGCTGGGACACTGCAAATAAACGACGTATCAAATTACCAACTTCTCTGTGAGCATTATAATTATGATTGGAATGGGAGCAAATCGGGCGATGCTCGCTGCAGTAGTACTGAAAAAGATTTATCTGGTAGTTGTTTTTGGGATAGTAACTGCGATGAATGTGTTAACCATTTTCATATTGCACTGATCTCTTATTATACTCATGATTGTACGACCTATCATTCATATGACGAGTTGCTAAATAGATATATCACAGATCTTTCTAATGCAGCAAGTGGTTGTGTCAATCAAGAAGACGACACCTATTATCTATACACTGAATTGTCTTCTAATCAAACCATCTGTCAAAATGATTGGAAAACACCCCATGTTCTTACAGGTAACTCGGATGGCAGTGAAGATGGAACTTTGGACATACCTGGATTGCTTGATGGTGGCTCTTGCTACTACAACGCCAAGAACTTCACAGAGCTTTGCGAAGAAAGAGGTGGCTTTGTTGCGCCGAATGGTGTTTGTTATGATAAGCATACGACAGAGACACAGGAAGATCTGCTTTGCACAAAAGGCGGGTATACAGAGGAGAAAAGCAAGGGCGGAAAGCCTCCTGTTGTTGTAATAGAAACGCCGTCTAAGAATCTTGTTGCTGGCCAGCCAGTTGATGCAAGCTGCGATTACAGCTCTGATACAAGTTGCTTCAATGCTTCCATTGATGTGGGAACAGAGCAATTCTGTGAAGGCAGAGATGGCAACTCAGGCTATGTGCTTTGCAATGGCATCTGCTTCAATGCTTCTGCTGTAGTCGAGCCTGCTGAAAGCAAGACAATTCCCAATACATATTGTCAGAAGAATGACACCGCTTATTATACCCAATCAGCAACAAACGAGGAGATATGCGCTAATTATTGGCTTACACCTAATGTTTTGACTGGCACGGCAAGTGGCGACTCAGATGGAACAGAAAATATAGCTGACTTGCTGAGCGGCAATAAATGTTACTATGATGCAAAGGCCTTTGCAACTGTTTGCGAAGAAAGGGGTGGCTCTGTCCGAGACAATAAGTGTGTCACAACGAGCTCTTCTCAAGGGCAAGGTTCCTCAGGAGGTGGAGGTGGATGAGAAGAAAAGCAGTGTTTGTGTTTTTGCTTCTCTTGCTTCTTATGCCATATATCTTTGCTCAGAACGGTGATGAGCAAACAAATAATGGTATTATAACTGTCAATGCGAGCGTTACGGATCCAGACAGCAATATAGCTCGCGTAACATTTTATCTCTATTTGGATGGCCAACAAGTAGATAAATACACGCAGCAGGTCTCAACCCAACATGTTGTGATACAGCACACATTTGAAGGTTTGGAAGTGGGAAAGGCGTACGTCGTGCTCGTTGTGGCAGAAGATGTCGACGGCAACAAAGGCATGTCCGAGCCTCTTGTCATGACAGCTGGTGCTACTTCGGCTAAACCTTTAGTCATCCAGTCACATATAATATGTAATCGGGGCTCAACACAGTCCTTGGAGATAACAGTTTATGATAGCTCTGGCAAGGAACCTGTTTCTGGCGCTTATATAGATCTTACGTATCCTGATGGTACAAACACCTCTGCCTATTCAGACAGTGACGGTTCAGCTATCTTTCCTGATGTGGATGAGGGTTATTACTACGTTGTAGCTACAAAAGGCAGCTATGGCGCAGCTCAAGATATTGTTGTCTGCTCATGCGATCCTTCTAGACCATGCCCGCCGCCTAGAGAAAGCAGCGGGAACAGCGCATGTTTGAGTGGCAATGTTGGTGGAGTTCTCTCTGATGGTTTGGCAGTAGGCGGTGATCTCATATGTCCAAAGTGCACTACTTTACACAAAACTAAATGGGGATCTTTCTATTGTTCGAGTCAGACCAATGGAACAATAGTAGGCAACAGTATTTGCGAGATCTCTTTAGATAAAAGCTGTGACGCCCATTATGCTGGCCCCGATTTTTACACTCCAGAATATATGGGCTTTGACGTATCCAACTCATATTTCACTCAACAGTTATGCCAAATTCTTCCGGATCATAATAAGAACTGTTTTTCAAATTATAATGGCGAAGCTGATTACTGTGTTGATTTCTTAAAGGGATCTTATGAAGGGAAAGGTGCATGCAAAGTATATCCTGCAGAGCTTCAACAGTCAGATCCTAATTGGCTGAAAGGCGTGGCATGCGCATACATTGGTGAGATGAGCGCGTCTTTCCGTGATCCTTATAGTAAGCTAACTTATATAAGTTCGGATGTATGCAAACCAGAGAAAGCTTCTGGAGTTCACATCGGATTCTCACCGTATTATTATGGTCGCTCTACTGAAACTTGTAATCTAACAGTAGAATATTTTGCCTTGCCAAAACTTAAAGAGGGCTCAAAATTAAACCTCTCCTTCTTTACTGTGGATGAAAATAACAAACATCTAGCAAACGCTCAAGCATGGCTTACCACAGCCGATGGCCAAGTATATACAAACACTTCTAATGAAAGCGGAAATGTCTTAATAGCAGACATTCCCGCACCTAACCCCGGCGATTATGAGCAGGCTACTTTGCATTTGGCCAAGGCAGGCTATCATGCGAGCGATACAGCCCTTATCATAGGTGTAAACGCCAACGGATATCCTTATGTAACGGAGGTTTCGAATCCTTCTGTAAATGAGAGTGATAACTGCGTGCCTTCCGGCCCGGGCGTCTCTGCTTCTGGCAGTGGAGGCACGAGCGGAGGGGGAGGTAATGGAAGCAATGGGAACAATGGAGGAGGTGGCCCATCTATTTGGGGCGATAAGGGATGTGAGCCTTTCGGCATTATAAATTATGATGTAGTAGGACGAGAAGTAAAAATCCATAGATTTTTTACTCACTATAAATATCCTATTGATATATCTGTACACGTTTTGAATGTATCTAATGAATCCCAAGGCATCCCAAACACAAAAATTACCGTTAAATTAGTTCTTAATCATCGTGAAGATTCTTGTTTTTACAGGGATGTAACTGCAGAAATCTACACGGATAATGCAGGAAAAGGGAGCACTACTCTCTATCGGCCCCACAGCTTGTTTGGGAGATTATATTCTTGCTATCCTGCTACCTTGTATTTAATTTTCGAAAGACAGGGATATGAAGGTAACGTTACATTTGTTATTCCAGACATCGAAGAAAGAAATTATTTCAGTACTTCAAAAGGCATAGAAGTGGACCTATGTGGAAAAGGAAGTGGCTTTTCAGCTCCTGGCCAGGGATCTTCAGGTTCAGGTAACTCCTCTTCAGGTCAATCCATATTACAAAATAACTGCGATGCGCTTCAACTTTCCTTTGGCGATTTACCTTCCAAGATTACTGCCACATCCTACAACTTCACATTAAAAGCCACATACACAGGTAGTAAAAAGCCTTATTTGTCTCTGGCTGTTGTGCCGAACCCTACAGGTGAAGAGTCCGCATTTGTATGTGCCCATGAACAAGTGGATAACATAACATGCAAAGCCAAAGAAGTTCACTCTGGCATCTACACTGTCTTAGGCAAGGGTGTATTAAACTCAGATTGTAAGACAGGTATTGAAAAGAAAGTTGCAATAGCCAACCCCAATGATCCGCGATTCAATGTTTCTATGTCTTATTGTGCAGATGGTCAAACCGTCTTGCATGTTCATGTAGAAAATGAGTCGCAGCCTGTGGCGGAGGTGTCTGCTGAGCTGAAGCTTCTTCAAGAAGATGGAACCAACTATACAGCGGATGACAAGACGAATGCAAGAGGAAATGTGGATTTTGCAGTTTCAGGTGGAAAAGGAAATCTTTCTCTTTACAAGTTTGGCTTCCAGCCTTTGATTGAGCCTCTTTCCTTGCCTAATTCTTGCCAACTGAATGTAAATTATTCGTTGATTTGCCCTGACAATGACATCCTTACACTAATAGATGATATCTCGGGATTCTTCAAAGGGACTGGAGGTATGCTTTCAGTAAAGCGAGCAGGTTCTCATCCATTTAAAGTTGAAATACCTGCATTTTCTGGCAAAGGAACAGCTCGCTTCCACATTGATAAAACGAGTACTTATGACATAGAACTTTACTCTTACTTTGGCGGAGATGTGCCCATAAAAATTTTTTCTGATGACCATCTTTTCCTAACTTGCCAAGATCAATTTTTTAAGTGCCTCACAGAGCACATAAAGGACTGCACAGATGAGTACAAGTGTGATGTGCTTCAAGGATGCATAGAGGCTAAGAATGAAACATGTGCTGTTAAGTATTTCCAGGATGTTTGCGGAAAAAGCACATCAGATTACTGCAACGGCTTGAGAACATGTATGCAGTACGCCGTTCTCTCGGAACAAGGTGTAGAAAATCCAAGCACTTCATCCAGCAAAGAACAGGCTGGAGGCACAAATTGGGCTCTTTTGCTCTTCTTGTTGCTTTTGGCCATAGTGTTCATCTCCTTTGGGAGAAAGCTATACAAAGAGTATTGGGGATGATTGGGACAAATGGGACAAATTTCATGCTTAAAACTTCCAGAGGTTTTAGAGATTGCGTGGTGACTTACTCATGAGCCCATTTAAAATGGTTGTCATCTACTACTAGGAAGGTAGTATAACCTCTTACCCTTTGCTCTTTTCTAATTAATGTTGCTCCAAAGCTTTACTTGTCTCATTACTTATATATCACTCATACTGCAGCTCTGCCACTGACATCCGGCATGTCGCTTGACTTTACAGAATAAAATGTTGAGTTTTCATAATACTTTGTTATTGAGACTTGGTCCGACCCTCCACAGAAAAGCCTTTCATTTATCCTGTTTTTAAGATCATCTATGGTGTCTACATCTTTAATGTAGTTTATATCCTGGGAAAGAGTGTATGTGCTTATTGAACTTATTTGCGAGTTAGGGATCTTTACCCAACTACATCCATTCACCTGGGCTGGCAGCCTTAAGAAGAAGTTCATAGAGCCACTGCTATTTGCAATATACAATTGAGTGGCATAATTGGTTGGGTAATTTACATTATCTATTTTAATCCAAAGGCCATCGACAACAGCATACCCACTCACACATGCTCCAAAGGCTGTAGAGGTACATACCCTGTGAACCTTTGCATCCACTGTAACACTCTTTCCTGTTGTGGTTGTGCAGCTTGCTTTTATTCCTTTTACGTCCAAATCGCTGCTTTCACACCACTCGTTAGTATAACACCTATTAAGACCAACGTGATTATGAAGATGTGATAGGCTCGTATGAGTCTAAAAGAACGTAAGCATATAAAAAGCTATCTCTTACGTCAAACATATAAACATGTAGCTGCCATCATCACCTACCCCAACCTATAAAAAGTGTGTGGTTACTATTCACATTAACCTATATTAAGGCGATAGCAATGGACTATGTAGCTCTCCTTCCTTATCTGAATACCTACGGTTATGTGGCTATCTTCTTTTTTATGACATTGGAGAGCTCTTTCTTTCCCTTCCCCTCTGAGCTCGTCATGATTCCTGCTGGCTATTTAGCGGCTTTGGGCCACATGAGCCTAATCATAGCGTTGGCTGTAGGGACTCTCGGCAATCTCGTCGGCGCTTACATCAATTACTGGCTCGCAGCGACGTTCGGCGAGGCCTTTCTGTTGAAGTACAAAAAATTCCTTTTTATAGACGAGCGCATTTTGAAAAGGACAGAGGAGCTTTTCAATAAGCACGGCGCCATCATAACATTCACGGGCAGGTTAATTCCCATCGTTCGAGAGTATATTTCTTTTCCGGCAGGTCTGGCAAAGATGGACTTAAAGGAATTCTTCCTCTATACTTTTGCAGGCTCCTTCTTGTGGGACATTTTTCTCTTGGCTATCGGTTATTTCGTGGGCTTGAATCAAGCGCTCATATCAAAGTACACGTCGGAGGTTACGCTTTTCCTTCTCATTCTCGTTCTTATCGTGTTCGGTGCATATTGGTATAAGGAGAAGTTTGGCTCGCGGGCTTAGCTCAGACTAATCAGAATCTATCCATTCACGCCATGGAACGGTTGCGAACTCCTTTGCTATACCTGTTTTTATACTCCATTCTGTAGCTTCTTCCTCATATATGTATATGCCTACCTTATTTCTCTCAAGTTCTTTTTCAATGTTTATTCCTGTTTCGTCAGCAAGGAGTAGCGGGGGGTGGATTTGAACCACCGATTTCCGGGTTATGAGCCCGGCGGGCACTCCAGGCTACCCTACCCCGCTGTTAGCTCTTTATATAGAGGAAAGGCTTTTAAAACACGCCTTCTCTGAGCGGGAATCCGCCTATACCGAGATAGACTTAATCATAGACGAGAAGGATGTTCAGAGGGCTATCGAAGCATATACGCTCCTGAAGGAGAGGGTTAGAGACTAGCGCTGTAAGTGGAAGTGTGTAGTGACTACTAGTTGGTGGTAGCCGCCAGACATCAGTCGAACAAGCATAACTCTATAAAAACTTTCTTCCCATAGCCTTTATGCGCGTTATTCAACAGGCTAAGAGCTTACCAGCTCCGTTTAGGCAAGTAGAGATTGTCGAGAGGAAGGGCTTAGGCCATCCAGATACTCTCATAGACCACATTATGGAAGGGATAAGCAGAAGGCTCTGCGACGAGTACTTGAGTAAGTTTGGGAAGATAGCCCATCACAACGTTGACAAGGGCCTTATCGTCGGTGGGGAGGCTAAGCCCGAGTTTGGTGGTGGAGAGGTTATAAGTCCCGTGCATGTATTCTTGACAGGTAGAGCGACCAACGAATACAAAGGCATAGAGATTCCCGTCGATGAAATAGCTATAGAAGTAGCCCAAGAGGAACTTAGCAAAGTAAGAAACTTCGACGCTCGTGTTCACGCTACGTATGAATCAAAGATAAGGCCTGGCAGTAAAGACCTCGTCGAAATTTTCATGCGTAGCGAGAAGCATCTAGCCAACGACACAAGCTTTGGCGTAGGCTTCGCTCCCTTCAGCAACTTGGAAAAAGCCGCGTTGCACATCGAGGCTGTGTTGAACAGCGACGACTTTAAGGCAAAATATCCTTTTGTCGGTGAAGACATAAAGGTTATGGCTTTAAGGGAAGGGAAAAAAGCCACTATAACAGTGGCCGTTGCTTTTGTGTCCAAGTACGTCAGCGATGTAGATGATTACTTTGCCAAAAAAGACCAGTTAAAGGCTGAGGTAGAAAAGCTTGCTGCCGAATTCTTCGACGATTTTGACGTGTTCATAAACACCGGCGACAGCAGAGAAGCGCCTTACATAACAGTAACAGGCACAAGTATTGAAGCAGGCGACGATGGCAGCGTAGGCAGGGGCAACCGTATCAATGGCATAATAACGCCGATGCGCCCCATGACACTGGAGGCTGCCGCAGGAAAAAATCCTGTAACGCACACTGGCAAAATCTACTCGGCTTTGGCCTTCCGCATGGCCAAGCAAATAGAAGAGGAGTTGGCAGAGGTACAAAACGTCGATGTCTTCTTACTTTCGCAGATAGGCAGGCCCATAAATGATCCGAAAATAGCCAATGTGGAGCTCTACGGTGTCGATCCCGAGAGCGTTAAGGCAAAGGTCGATTATATTATAGGCTACAGCCTCGACAACATCGAGCAGGTAACAGAGGATTTTGTTAAAGGCAAGTTGGATGTGGCTTAGATGGATGAGCCCTTAACCAAGAAAGCTCTAACTTTCGTTGAGCAAGAACTTTCCACAGATGTGAGCCACGACTACTGGCATGCCATTCGTGTGTGGCGCTTAGCCAAGCGTATAGCCGAGGAGCTTAAGAAGAGAGGGGCCAAGCTAGACTTGGAAGTGGTAGAGCTGAGTGCCCTTCTCCAGGATGTGGCAGACCACAAGTTTCCAGACGCTGCTGAGAGGAGAAAAAGATTAGAAGCCTTCCTGCAAAGCTTGCCTTTATCCGATGAGCAAAAGAAGCACATCCTTCACATAGTTGACAATATGTCCTTCGGTAAGCAGCTCAGCTCCTCGGAAGAGCTAAGTTTGGAAGGGAAAGCCGTATCCGACGCTGATAAACTGGATGCACTCGGTGCTATAGGTATAGCTCGTGTCTTTGCCTACAGTGGGAAGCACAATAGGCCCATCCACTTGCCAGAAGTAAAAGCTAGGAAGGAGCTTACCACAGAAGCTTACAGGAAGAAACCCTCTCCTACTTCTATAACTCACTTTTACGAGAAGCTGCTCAAGCTCAAAGACATGCTTTACACCGAGCCTGCTAAGGAGCTGGCCGCTCACAGGCATCGTTTCATGGAGCTCTTCTTAGAGGAGTTCTTTGCTGAGTGGGATGGGAAAAGATAATTAGTTCAACTAGCTTTTATCTCTGCGCCACTCTTAAAATGTGCATCATTTTTCTAATTGAACATTCTTTTCTTCCTTTGGATTCTTTCCTTTCAATCTTAGCAACTCCTCTATATGCCTTGAATAATTCATTTTGAACCATTGAGTAGAGGTGAGCTGCACCATCTTTTCCACATTTACGATACCACTTGGGACAGCATGATTGACTTCTATATATTTCTTTATAACGTAATCTACAAAGGGATTTTCTGTTCCATAAATTTTCCTATAAAGGTCGCGCCATCTATTACTTGTAGGGCCAATAGTATAACTACTTCTTAAGTTCAATGAGCCTTCTTTTATGAGTTGAAGAGCTATCAAGGCAGTGGAGTATTGAATCCATACTTTAATGTAATCTCCAAAGTGGTATCTAAGAGCTATACTTAATGCCATATCCTCTATTCGTACACTTTCATACTTAATAGTGTTTAAAGACATCTTCGGTGTTAATGTATTCATAACTAATATACTTTTTTGTTGAACGCCATTCCTAAACATCTCCAAATCTTTGGAAATTAGGTTGAGATACGTCTTAGCTAAAACAGAAGAGACTTCTATTTTGTTATCCCACTCTTCTTACAAAAGAGCCGTATGAAAGAGAGCAACGTAGGCTGTGTCTTTCTTCTCTTCTGTTTTGGCTTTTTGAATCTCTTCAAGCAACTTTTTTATGGGCTTGGCGTTGCCATACCATACTTTTATTATACTTACCATTCTCTTAAGGACAGATGGATATTTTTTAAATTCGGAGTATATGTATTGGGCCCTCATTTGAAAAGGTGTGAGACTCGTAGGTAAATGTTTTCCAACGATATCTTCAGCCATTTTTTCAAGAATCTTTTTGGCTAAAGAACTTCCAGATTTTTCAACCATTGCACTTAACCATGCAGCATATCTCTTCACCCTTTCTCTAGTTAGGGGTTTAGTTTCCTTTGTAGGAGGTATCTCATTCCATAGAATGTACATGGTTGCTAGCTTAACCTCTTCTCTTTTGGTTGTTTTAACTAGTGTAGTAATTTTATTGTAAAATTCATCTGTGTTGTAATAATGAGATATCCACAATCTTGTTCTGTCCAACAATTGCTTGATTTCTATCTGTTTCTTTTTATTTGCTTGTTTACTTCCATTAACTCCTTGAGCATATACACCTTCAGTAGGGATCCCAATACCACGCAGTATAGCATTATTCTTTACAAGTAAATTCTTCAATTCTATACTATTTAGTCTGTAAACCCTCTTTCCAATCACATGATAAAACAACCCTCCTATTTTTACAATCATGTGTGTGGGAACATCTTTGATTGGCTTATTTTTATTGATTTTTTTACCAAACTTCTCAGCTAATTTATTATATTCGCTCCACGGAAAATATAGGAATAGTATAGATCCATCGTGGATGTTTTCTAAATCCATTACATTTATCTCATTCCCTTTTTTATTACTGACATCTACATGAAAGCGGTATACCATTGTCTTGTTTTTTTCCATATTTTACAGGATTAAGAAAAAACTGCCAAGTATCTGGAAAACTATATTTTGCCATCTCTGAGAAGTCCAAACCATATCTCTCCAGAAGTAGGAAATGAGCTCCTGTGGCACAGTATGAACCTGGCGTTTCTTCTCCGATGCCTACTATCTTTAAATATTTTTGGAAATTGTCTGTTTTTTCCAAATCTAATGTACCCCACTCATGAGACTTGACATATCTATACATCTCTCTTATCTTTTCATAAGCTTTTTCTGTTTTTTCATCCCATTGTCCAGATACATTAACTTCGAATCCTAATTTATTGAACCACTCTTGGAGGACTTTTATGTCCTCAGTTAGCTTCTCCCTCGTTAAGCTACTATATGAAAGGAGAGGAATTTTGTTTTCTGTTAGCTTTTCTATTATTTCAACTGCTGGTACCACCTTTTCATTAAATAAGTTTTTCAAGGCCAATCTCTTTCTTTTTCTTAGAAATCTTATATAGTTCCTTCTTATTCGCTCATAGTTCTTTTCTACATATCTTTCTAGGCTGCTTGTGTATGTCTCGCTCCATCTCTTCAATTCAAACTTTCTGATTCTTTTGATTAGATCTCTGAAGTAGCTTACAATCTGGTATTTAACTGCAATACCTTTTGTTACCTTTACAATTTCAAGGATTTCTCTCATGTTTTCTCTAGCTATTTTCTCTGGCTTAGGCTCTGTTGAGAATATACCCAAGCCCAGAAAGGATTTCTTTTTGTGTTCAAAACTTTCACGAAGGATTTTCTGTGTGAGCTGATTCACTTCGTTATACATAGATTTCTTCCGTAAGAAAGGATACCTTTTTATGAGTCCGTACAAATCAATAGATGTCATATATCTTTTTCTACTATTCTTTTTATTAACGTTTTCTTTCTAACGACTCTATGGCAAAGGAAGTCGAGCGGAAGTTTTTGTCCTTTGATAAGGAAAAACTGCTCAAGCGGATGGCTGAGCTGGGCTTCAGGAAGGTTTTAGAAGGTAAGCTGTATTCGGCTTTCTATAGCCCATCATTGGAAGCCTTCAAAAAGCATAGGTGGATCAGGGTGAGAGAGATTGTAGAGGAAGGGAAAGCTCCTAAACTTTTCCTTGCTGTTAAGGACCATAAGTTCCTCCGCAACATGTATGTGCAGGAGGAATCTGAGTGGGAGCTCAATGGTCCTTCTAGGCAGGAGTTAGAGGATAGGCTCCGCTTTGTGGGGCTTAAGCTTTTCTTTAGAGTGGAGAAAAGACGCGAGGCCCCACAACGGCCCTCGACGAGTTGGCTAGGTGGTTAAAAGAACACTTCAGAGAAAAGTAAGCTAACTCCTCACCTGCAACGCCTCTAGGATGTGCTCCACTGCTTCCTCAACGCTGCCTTTATTCTCCACGACAATATAGCTCCCCCACACCTCCTTGGCACGCTCCTCAAAGTAGTCGAGATAATGGGCTATGAGGTTTTCCTCAATCTTTCTTTCGCTATAGCCGCGGGCCTTCATGCGTCCGTAGAGCGTTTTTGCCTCCCCTTTCACGAGGACGAGCACGGCGTCGCTAAGCTTAAACTCGACGAGAAGATGTCCCTCAACAACGCACTCTTCTGGCAGCTTTTCCTTTAGGGTCTTTTGCAGCTTTTCCACGTCTACAATGGCAGCGTCTAGCTCTTCGTCCCAACCTTCAGCCAAGCCTTCCTTCTCGACGAAATCCTTCAAGCTAATCAAGGGTAAAGACAAGCGCTTAGCCAAGGCTCTGGCAATAGTTGTCTTCCCGCTGGCCACGTCGCCGCTTATGCAGATGCGCATCATCCATCATAGTCCAACAGCATCTTTTAAATAGAGGCCCCACACGAGGTTGAAGAGGGTTGGGTCTGTAATGTAGGGGGCTGTTCTGCTGTCCCAGCTTTCTAAGTATATGCCAAGATCCTCTGCTTCTATTCGAATCCTTTCCTGCTCGACAATGTTTAGTTTGGAGATGCTCTCCCACAGGGCTTCTGCAAATATGCGCGTTCGTATGAATGTTTTTTCTTTGTCCTTTACGCTGTACATATCGTTGAAATCGCCTAACTCTTCCCCGGAGATAATGCTAAGAGGAAATACTCCCGACTTCTTCATTTTGTTTATGATTTTTTCACCTTCTTTACTCGACAGCTTTTTCTTCACAAGCTCTATGATGTACAATTTATAGTTCTTAATATCTCTTCTCTCCGGAGGTATTCTATGGCTGGTGAGTTTTCTCTCGATTACAATCTCCATGTCTTTAAAAGCCTCCTTACTTTTCTCTAAAAGCATAGGCTGCCTACTGATTTGGACGCCACTGCCTATAGCCATGCCCGTTGCCAGCAGACCTAAAAATAAGAAATCTTTTATTCTCATATTCACTTCTTCCTCCTGCCTTTACTAAAGAGTTCGCGCACGCCTATCTTCAGCACTTTCTTCCATATGCTTTCCTTCTTATCCTTCTTAGCCCCTTTTTTCTCCATTTGTTTCGTCACTTCCTTTGCCTTCTTTTCCATATTTTTATCATCGATGGCTTCATGTATATATCTGGCTATGGGCGGTGCTATGCTATTGAGCACCTGTCCTAGTCTTTCCATCCCCCAATTCTCTTTTAGGGCCTTTGCAGCCTCGATTTTTCCCGCCATGCTGCCTCCCCGCTCTATAATCTCCTTTAGCTTAGTCATGCCCATCTCTCGCTTTTGTGACAGGTAAATTTCCCATTTTTCTAATTCCTTCATCGATGTGCCTTCTGTCCTCGAGAAGTTTAATACAGTAAGATATTTCTCAAACAGCTTAATCAACCCATAGTTGTCGATGAGATAGTCCCAGAAGCTTTTGTATAGGGCATCCTCTCGCTTGGCCTCATAGGTTAGAAGGATATATCGCTTTTCAGTGTCGTTAAAATTCTCGTCGAAGTATAAATCCTCAAGTTGTGTTATATGATCCTTATCTGCTAACTTTTCCTCTACCCATCTTTTAAACTCCTCATTGCTCATTGCCTTTATCTCGTCGATTTCCTTTTTTGATATCATCTTCTCGACCCCATTTCTTTTTGAGGCGAAGGATTTAAAATGGTTATATGTATAAGTCTCCAAACACATTTTAAAACTTACATATCCCGAAGTTCTTTCGGGAAAAACCTTTAAAGCACAATCGCCCATGACATCATATGCCTCTTTCTAAGAAAGGTGAGCTCATTCGAGCAGGACCTGGTACAGGTAAAACGCAAACAATCATCGACAAGATAGGTAAAGTGTTAGAGGAAGGAGCTGATCCATCCCAGATACTCGTTATAACCTTCACAACCTCTACTGTGAGCGAAGTCATGGAGCGTCTTTACGACCATTATGGTTCTAGAGGGCTACTCGTAAATGTCCACACTTTCCACTCCTTTGCCTTATCTTATTTGGACGTTGCAGAAAATAGTGTTATTCCTCAATCTCTTAAACGTTTTGTCATATACGACCTCATCGTTAAGGAGAAAGCTTTCACATATGGTCCTCATTACCTTAAAAGAGACATATTAAGTTCCACCATGGCATTCATTGATTACTTGAAGTGCTATGGCATAACTCCTGATGATATTCAAACCAAAAAGCCTGAAATCCTTCACGCTATAAAGGCTGCCTCGTCTAAATCCTCTAAGAAATCATCCTTTGAGGACGTCGAACATCTCCTTTACCATCTCACTTCAATATATAAGGCCTATGAGAGGTTCAAAGCCGAGCACAATCTCATAGATTACACGGACATGCTTTTGAAGTTTATAGAAGAGTATAGGGGGGAAGTTTTCCCCTATTCCCATGTGTTCGTCGATGAACTCCAAGATGCCAATATTTTAGAAGCGGAGGTTGCTAAGATAGCCGCCAACGTCGGTATTGAGGATAAGGAGGCATTCCTTGTGCTCGTCGGTGATGCAAAGCAGAGCATTTTTGGCTTCCAAGGTGGGAGCCTAGCCAACTTCAAGAACTTCTCCAAGATGTATCCCAAGCATACCCTGACGACAAATCATCGTTCGAAGAGGGCCATCGTCGAATACTCTACGTGGTTTTTGGAGCGGAATTCCCGGGATGATGAGATGATACAGGAGGCAAAAGCCTTACAACCCAAGGAAGAAGGTGGAGAAGTTTACTTTATACATACTGACGATGACAATCTCGAAGCCTTCTTACTTCACATTGTGGAAAAATATAAAGGAAAGGAACTTGCCTTCATAACCAGAACGAATGACCAAGCCGAGAGGATATCTCGTATTCTAGAAGCCCGCGGTGTAGTGCATTACTGTTCTGCTCCGAAGAGTGGCTCTGTAACCGTTAAGGAAGGTATTTTAACTCTCTTGGATAGCCTCTTTCACTACGACGATGATTCAAGGCTAATAAACGGCTTGGCCTCTCCTTTCTCCGGCGTAAATCTTCATGGAATCTTCTCCCTTTATGCTCTCAATAGAGAAAAAAATAAGGGTGGGTATGACGTGAAGATTACCTATGAAGACATAAAGGGTAGGGGTGAGTTCAAGCCCTTTGTTGAGATGGTTGACCTCGTCAATTTTTCCCAACCGGATAGAGAAACTTTGTATAAGGGGCTGGACAGACTCTTCAAAGAGCGCATCTTGCCCGTCAGCGTATCCTTCGGTAGAGATGGGCTTCTAACAGCCACGAAAATTTATGAGGCTGTTGTTGAGTTCTTTGAGCAATACGATGTTTTGGGGATTCATAATCTCTTTGAGTATCTCTCTCTTGTTGATATCTCCGATGGCGGAGCCTTTGCAAAGAAAGGCGTATCCGTCATAACAGCCCATAAGGCCAAGGGCTTAACCTTTGATGTTGTCGTTTATTTCCCAGCCAAAGGTTCTAGGGGGTATGCAGCCATAGAGTCTATTCAGAAGGCCATCCTCCAAACTCTTGTTCCTGATGTGTATAATCCAGAGGAGATAAACGAGGAGGGACTTAGGGTGGATTACGTGGCGTTCACACGGCCAAAGGATGTCCTCTTCGTGGCTTTGGAAGATGCGCTCGTCTCGGGTAAAGATAAAAATAAGGTTCCCGATTACATATCTTTCGACGGCATCAAGGAGTATAAACTTCCCGATAATCTCGTTCTCACCTCTGATGAAGAGTCTTTTTATCACAGGCATGCCACAGCTTTTTCCACAACTGTTAAGTATCTGAATGGCGATGTCTCTGCTGATGAACTCATTCGCAGCTTGAACAAGTGTATCGAGAAAAAGAATTGGCTTAAAGATACCATTCGCGATAGGTTGAAGGCCAATTTATCTAAGATGTCCTACTCTTCGATTAGTTCGGCTTCCGATATTTTCCTCAGGGTTGTGTTAAGTGTGCCGGGACAGGAAACCTCTGCATTATCCTTCGGGAACGCCGTTCATAATTTCTATGATAGTATTTTTAGAGTTGGTAGAGAGCCTGCCAATGAAGACGAAGAGCTATGGAAGAAACATTGGGAAGCTTGTGTTGCTGAGTTAAAGAAGGAAGACCCGTCGATTGTGCAGATTAGTGCTGAGGAGAAAATAGAAGCACCAGCATCTCTTTTCAGAGATGTATTCGAGTCTATACCAGAGTGGGTAAAAATCTTTAAGGCGAAGGTCGATGCTGTGTTTAAGGGGGAATACCTCTGGCTCGTCGATTATAAGACAAGTAAAAATTATAAAGATTATAAGTCGGACCACTTTAAGCAGCTCGCCTTTTATAGACTCCTTTACTCTCGGCTGAAGGGCATCGATCCGAATAGGATAAGGTTGGCTGTCTTCTATGTTACCCTTCGCTCTAACGTGACTGATGAGGAGGGAAACCCAATATACTCCTATAAAGTTGAGATTGTGCCCGAGGTGAAAAAAGGAAAAATAAACCTGCCAGTGAGTATTTAGCAGTTCATCGACGAAATTAAGCATGTGTTTGCCTATGTCAACAACCCAGACCTGTTAATAGAGGATATAAAAGAGGAGCTCTCGCAGAAGCCTTTCTTCCCCAATTCAGCTGTAATCTACAAGGATATTCTTACCCGCGTCGTCGAGGAGTATGAGAGGCTTTCTTAGCCTTAGCCCCTCATTAAATTGTGAAGTTCATGAATATTAATTAGCTCCTCCTCAACGCCGAGGAGCGCGTTTATCTCTGCTATGAGAGAATTCCAGCGTTTAATGGCAGAGATAATTTGCTCAGAGGTCAAATCGCGTTTCTCCTTGTTCTTAGCAGTTCTCTCAACCCAATCCAATATACGCTCTTTGTAAGGGCGAAGCTCTAAATCGACGTGGAGATCTGCATATGTGAGGACTTTTGCTTCCCAGCTCCTAGGCAACTCGCTCTCTTGCCTTGTTATCTCATATGCATAACCGTGCGTTGCTATTATCTTCCCGATATCGGCTAAGTTCTCTTTTTCTAAAAGCTCTCTGCCCTTTAATGGGTGTAATGGCTTATCCTCTACTTTGCCTATATCATGGAGAAGCGCCGCTTTAATCAGCAGATCTTTATCTATTTTTATTCCCCTTATACTTAACCTATCCGCGACGCCTAAGGCTAGCTCAGCAGTTAATGTCAAATGCTCTTTTACTGTCTCCCAAAGGCTGTACTTTTCCCAGAGTCTTTCAACATCCTTTGGTAGCTTTTTTAGGGGTTTTCTTAATTGCTCAAGAGTTATTTTCTCACGGTTTGCCATTAATTTCCCCTCAGTACTGCCTCGCCACATAAACAATGTGCTTCGCTTCCTTGCCGCAGACGACGCATTTAGCGCCGCTTTCGGGCTTTTCTTCTTTTTCTAGCAGCTCGCCTCGTACCTCTGCCTTTAACTCTTCCTTTATTTTAGCGTAGCATGCCTCGCCGTCTTTATCGACGCTGCAGAACGCTACCCTCCAATCTTGCCCTCTTCGATGCCCTTCTTCAGCTCATCCCAGTTCTTGGCATCGACGATGGAGGAGCGCATCTTTTCCTCATTCTTCTTTCTCATTTCCTCGAACATCAGCTTGGCTATCTCCTCAATCTTCGCCGCTTCTTCCAGGGAGAGTTGCTGCTTTTCCCTGTTATCTCTCCTAACAACAGTTAAAGCCTTAGCTTCAGCTTCTTTTGGCCCAACCTCAACGCGAATGGGCACGCCCTTCAACTCCCATTTGTTGAATTTGAAGCCAGGTGTTTCATCTTCAGCGTCGTCAAGCTCTACCCTATAGCCGAGCGCTTTAAGTTTTCCTTCGACTTCCTTAGCGTAGCCGAGTACTTTCTTTTTACTCTCGTCCTTAAAGATGGGTACGATAACGACTTGAACGGGCGCGAGGTGGAAGGGCAGTATTAACCCTTTATCGTCGCCGAACCACGAAATCATCGCTGCCAATATTCTATTCATGCCCGGCCCATAGCTCGTCTGCCACGCATACTTCTCCTTGCCATCTGTATCCATGAACTTGAATTCAAAGGGTCTGCTGAAATTCTGCCCAAGGAGATGCGTCGTCGCTATCTGCAAGACGCGGCCGTCGGGCATAAGCGTATCAGCGGCGAAGGTGTAATCGGCACCGGCAAACTTATCCCATTCCGGTCTCTTAAAGAAGAGGAAGGGCACGCCAAAGGTCTCCCATATAGCCTTCTTAGCCGTTAACATATCTTCCCTAACTTGCGCCTCAGCTTCTTCCTTAGTAGCGAAGGCACAGTGCGCCTCTATCCACCAGAACTCCCTGCCGCGGATTAAGGGCCTAGTAGCTTTCGTCTCATAACGCCAGACGAGCTCGCTCATGTAGAGCTTTATAGGCAGGTCCTTTCTGCCAGACGTCCACAAAGCGTACATGGGATACATAGCTGTTTCGCTCGTTGGTCGAAGGGCTAAGCGCTCCTCCAACTCGTTGAACCCAGCTCGCGTTATCCAAAAGACCTCGCCCTCGAAGCCTTTTATGTGCTCCTTTTCCTTTGTCAAATAACGCTCGGGAATCACAACAGGAAAATGGACGGGCATGTGGTTGTATTGCTCCAAAATCTCCTCGTAGTAAGAGTACATCTTCTTCAAAATGTACATGGCCCATGGCCTTATGACGATGAAGCCCTTAACGCCATAACGCAAATCGACGAGCTCCGCTTCTTTCATCAACTCGCTATACCATTCTGAAAACTGTTCTTTCTTGGGAAGTGCCATAGTCGTTAATGAGGAGAAGGGATTTAAAGGGTTACTCCACCAAATAAGTTCATGTTGGATATTCACTTTGTGAGAGAGCACCCTGATATAGTGAAGGAAAGCGAGAAAAAGCGCGGTAAAGATCCAAGCGTAGTGGACGAGGTGCTTCGCTACGACAAGGAATGGCGAGACACACTCGAGGAGCTCAATCAACTGAGGGCAGGGCGGAACAAGAAGACAAGAGAAGTAGCAAAGCTTAAGAAGGCAGGTGAGGATGCTTCATCTCTCATAAAAGAGTTAAAGGGCATAACAGATAAAATAGCTGAGTTGGAGAAGCGCGAAAAGGACTTGCTGGCTAGGCGCAACGCTACACTCTACACCATAGGCAACATTCTCCACGAGTCCGTGCCCGTTGGGGAGAGCGACGAGGACAACGTGTTCGTGCGTTTTTGGGGAAAAGCAAAGGTCTTCAAGGCAGATGTAGAGCAGTTCCTCAAATTAACGGAAGGCAAAGGCCAATACGTCGAGATAAGCTGGAAGCCTAAGAGCCACGCGGACATTATTGAAGATTACAACTTAGCAGACACAAAAAAAGCAGGAGAAGTGGCTGGCTCGCGCTTTTACTACTTGAAGAACGAGCTTGTCTTCCTTAACTTAGCCCTTATACACTTTGCCTTTGACCACCTCATCGCCAAGGGCTTTACACCTATGTGGACACCGTATATGCTTAAAAGGACGGTGATGGCCGCTGCCGCTGAACTAGCCGATTTCGAGGAGACGCTTTACGGCCTAAAAAATGAAGACATGTACTTAATTGCTACAGCAGAGCAACCTCTAGCTGCTTATCACATGGATGAAGTCATAGATGAGACGCGCTTCCCTATGTGCTACGTCGGCTTTTCCACAAACTTTAGAAGGGAAGCGGGTGCGCATGGCAAGGACACAAAAGGCATATTTCGTGTTCACCAATTCGACAAAGTTGAGCAGTATGTCTTTGCAAGGCCCGAGGAAAGCTGGCAACTTTTGGAAGAGATAACGCGCAACACAGAAGAGCTCATGCAAAAGCTAGCCCTACCTTATCGCGTCGTTAGCATATGCTCTGGTGATATGAACGACACAGCAGCCAAAAAATACGACATAGAAGCATGGATGCCTGCTCAAGGCACATTTAGAGAGCTAGCTAGCTGCTCAAACACGACAGACTACCAGACAAGGAAACTCAACGTGCGGCTTGTTAGGCGCAATAGGCAATTTGAGATAGCGCACGCCTTGAACTGTACGGGCTTAGCCACAGAGCGCACCATGGTGGCTATAATCGAGAACTATCAAGACGAGGAAGGTGTTATACACGTGCCAAAAGCTTTATGGCCTTATTTGCCATTTAAAGAGATCTATTCAAAAAGCTCTCGTTAACTAGCGTAGTTAGCTCCCTTAACCAGCACCACTTCGTTGGGCTTCATGTTCTTTAGCATTTCGTATATTCTTCCTTTCCATCCATACTTCCTATGCAGTTGCAGGCTTTTCTCTTCCAGCTCTCTCAACATAGAGATCTCCTTCATACCCTTAATACTCTTTAGAAAACTGCCCACAGCTTTGCACTCTCCCCCAACATGACTGCAGGCCTGCACCATACCCTTAACTTCCCTTTTCACGCTTCTTAGTTTGTGAGACACGGCCAAAAGCCCTTCCACTGTTGCGTACATCTCTTTGTCCTTTTTGTCCATCTCCTCTATCATAGCATCTTGGATAAAGTGCATAATCTCGTGGACGAACGTATGATCTAGACCTTTGTGAGACAGGTGTTTAAGGGGCCACCACACGCGGATTGCAGGAGGGACATAAATGATATTGCCTTCTTTAACCATAGCCTTGTATGCTCCTGTCCTCACAACTCCATCGTCCATCTCACTCAAAAAGTCCATCTCTATAGATAAGCTTGCTGCTTCTCTAATCCCTCTATCCCTGAGGACCTCATCAAGAGAGCTCTGCACTTCCCCATAAACTTCAACCCACATATCATTTTTGTACAGTTGTACAAACACAGAATAATTGAAAGGTCCATAGTTCTCCGATGCATGGATGCTTTTTCCATCCCTCATCGTTTTTTTCGCATAGGATGCTACACTCTGCCTTATTCTTTTTAAGATGTCCGCCCACTCCTTCGCTAGGAAGGAAAGTGTGGCTACGTACTCATAAACTACCATGTGTTACAATAAAAAAGAAATGAATAAAAAGGGTTGCTATGAAAGCTCACACTTTTTTATGGCAGAGCCACCAATCAAAGCACTCGATCTCGCCTTTCTTAGCAGCTTCCTCGCGCTTAGCCTTAATCTCTTCGTCGCTTGCAGGAGGCACTATAACGTCGCTGCCTACAAGCTCATTCTTGGGCCATTTGTGGGGCGTGGCCACTCCATACTTGTCTGCAGTCTGTAAAGCTTTAACAGCTCTTAAAATCTCGTCTGCATCTCTGCCAACCTCTTGAGGATAATACATGATAAGGCGTATAATACCCTTGTCATCCACGATGAACACAGCCCTAACAGTATTTGTTCCCTTATTGGGATGAATCATGCCAAGCGTTTCTGCTACCACCCCCATATCATCTGCTATAATAGGGAACTCTATTTCGACGTTGAGCTTTTCCTTTATCCACTCAACCCACTTCATGTGGCTAAACACTTGATCGACGCTTAGCCCGATAAGCTCCGTGTTCAACTCTTTAAATTTGTCGTAGCGTTTTTGGAAGCCAACGAACTCCGTTGTGCAGACGGGTGTGAAGTCAGCTGGATGGCTGAAGAGAACGAACCATTTGCCTTTGAAGACCTCTGGCAGCTTCATCTTTCCATGTGTTGTTTGCACCTCTAGTTCAGGAAATTTTTCGCCTAAAAGAGGTAGACCTACATTTACTTCTTCTTTCTCCATATTATCACCTTTGCTCTATTAATTACGAAATCCTTATAAACATTTCCTATCTTACTACTTTATGGTCCGAATTTCGGAAAAAAGGCTTTTGGAGCTCCTTCAGAAGAATGCGCGGCTTTCTTTTACAGAGATAGCGAAGAAGTTGGGTGTTACAGAAGGCGCTGTGAGGAAGCGTGTAAAGGCGCTTGAGAAGGAGGGTGTAATTAAGGGCTACCATGCAGATGTTGAGCCGACAGCCATGGCAAGAAAGGTAGACACTGTAACAGGTGTGGATACGACACCAGAGGGCTTTTTGTCTATTATTGACCTCTTGAAGAAGGATAAGCACGTTGTGCATCTTTGGTCTTCTACTGGAGGCCATATGATCATGTTTAGGACTTTTTTCAAAGATAGTAGAGAGCTCTATTCATTCGTAAAAAAGCTTGAGAAGGACAAGCGTGTTTTGAAGGTCTGTCCGGCCATCTTAGTGGAAAAACTTAAATAGAGGAATGGTGATGGGAAGGGTGAGATGAAATGATAGAGAGTGCTGATAAAGTTGAAACGGTAGGAGCGTGTTGTGATGCAGAAAGCAATTGAAGAGCTGAAGAGGTGCTTGGCCAATAGCCTAAAACAATTCTCCTTCGACGATATACAGAAAATAGAAGTGTCCGATCTCCAATACAGAGCTCTATTTGACCTATGGAATAAAGGACAGCTTTCCGCTTTTTCTTCCTCTTCATGTGAATTGTTCACTAGATTAGTCGTTGCTAATGCTCTAGTTTCATATCAACCTTCTGGAAAGGGCGAACTTTATTGGGAGGAATTCTCAACCTTCTTTTCTACTCGCCGTTATGCAGATGTGTATGAAGCTATCTCCAACTTTTTGAGAGAGAGTCACCATAATAGACGGTTACACAATGTAAAGTTAGGGCGGCTTAGGAAGGCCCTTCCTTCTATAAACGAAATTCGCCTCGATACAACATATTCAGAACTTTATAAGGCGTTGCTTTCTGCTTTTCATGCGCCTTATTCAAAGACAGCTAGTTTTGCTGTTAAGATGTTTGGCTATGCCAGACGTGTCATAACAGCTGAATTCGTTATGTTTCCTTTTTCTATTCCTATTCCATTAGACTCGCGTATAAAGTGCTTAACTCCTTTGTCTTCTGCACAACCGAGGAAAACCTTTCCTATTAAGCAAGCTATAGGTTTTTGGCAAGATGTGGCCCAACTAGCCAATTTGCCAGCACTCCACATAGACTCTGTGCTGTGGAATATAGATCGGCTTAAGCACTTGCCTCTCGACGGGGCGCTTAGAAGCAAGCTGCTTAGACTGGACGAAACGCTTAATGCGATTGGAAAAGCCACTCAGAAATAAAGAGAGCCTCGGGAGGGATTTGAACCCTCGACCTTTCGCTTACCAAGCGAACGCTCTACCGCCTGAGCTACCGAGGCAGCTTTTACTACTATTTAGCGGAATAATTTAAAAGCTTCGCTTGCCTCCCAGCTTCATTTCCGACGAGGTTTTATTAAGCCTAGCTTTTTTCTTATACGCCAGATGCGTGCAATCATCCTCTGCCATTGGCTACCTTTCCAGTAGATGTGGCCACAAACCTCGCACACGTAAACATAGCGATGCCTTCTTCTTATGCCTTCATCCACATCCACGTTCTCGCTTTTCTCTCTTCGTAGTGTGCCGTTGCACTTTGGGCACCTAGAATGCTTATAGCGCGGAACAAGGTGGAGCTTACCTATGACGTGAGAGAGCTTTTTATTAAGGCTGGACTGAACATCGACATATATACAGCGCCGGCCTTTTTTTCGTGTTAACCTGCAGAACTCCTTGTCCGCAGTTATAAGAACCCTTTTCTTTATATCTTCTAAAATAAAGCGATCTTGCGTGCCTGGCACGGGGCAAATAGTATCATAGCCTATTATGCGCAGATATTTGGCAACATCTAACAGCATCTCGTCTACGACGAACTTCAGCATATTAGGTATATTTCTTGTTGATGGAGCGAGCAGCCTTCTCTTAGCTTTCCTCTTTCTTTTGGCCATGCTGTAAAAATAAGACATAAAAAATAAAAAAGGACTTAGCTAGTTTTGCTCTTCAGTCCAATACTCTTTATCTTTAGCTGCCAAGCAGTATTATGCGGACGTAGACTTTGTCGGGCACCTTTATGCGGAGAATTTGCCTAAGGGCTTTCTCGTCGCCTTCAAGCTCAACAAGCCAGCGGGATATGCGCGCCCACCACTTCTCGTACGTGTCGCTGCCGTCTCCACAAGGCGTCCGCCTCGTTGGAAGGACGAGGTTTTTTCTGGGCAGTCTAATAGGTCCCCTTACTTTTATGTTAAGGGCGTTGCCCATCATTCTGAGCTGGTCGACGATGTATTGGAGATCCTTGCTATCTCCACCTTCAAGTCTTACACGTGCCCGAGCCACATACTCACCTATTTTCTATTTCCCGTCTTTTATTCACGTAGATTTGCTGATTTACTGCTTCTTCTTAACGTCCAACACAACACCTGCAGCCACAGTCATATTCATATCACGTATGGCAAACCTGCCCAATGGACCGAACTCACTGTACTTCTCGACAACGACGGGCTTAAGAGGTTGTACTTTTACTATGCCTGCTTCGCCTGTCTTCAGGAAGTCCTTAGGATTGCCTTGTGGATCCTTTATCTCTACAAAGCGGCCTGGGAATGTAGCTGTGTGTATGTGGAAGACAGGTGTATAACCTACGCTTATGGCTGTAGGGTGGTTAAGCACAATGATCTGAGCTGTGAACTCCTCTGCAATCGTTGGGGGATTGTCTGTTGGGCCGACGACATAACCTCTTTTAACATCCTTCTTGTCAACGCCTTTTAGATTGAAACCTATGTTGTCTCCTGGAATAGCTTCTGGCACTTCCTGGTGATGCATCTCTATTCTTTTAACTTCACCAACAGCCCCACTAGGCATAACAATAACCTTTTGTCCTTCTTTCATTGTACCTGTTTCTATTCTACCTACTGGAACGAGGCCATGGCCTGTAATTGTGAGCACATCCTGTATAGGTAAGCGGAGAGGCTTATCTACAGGTCTCTCTGGGGATTGGAGTGTGTCGAACGCTTCGAAGAGCGTTGGGCCGTTGTACCAGCTCATCTTCTCGCTCTTTTTGACTAGGTTGTCTCCGTAGTAAGCTGAGGCTGGGATGATGGGGATTTTGCTTACGTCGTAGCCCACACCCTTAAGGAGTTGCTCTACCTCTGCCTTTACCTTGTTGTAAGCATCTTGGCTGTAATCAACGGCGTCCATCTTGCTTACTAGGACAATGAGCTGATTAATGCCTAGAACCTTGGCAAGGAATGTGTGCTCCTTTGTCTGTGGTTGTACACCATCCTTACCGCTGACGACGAGGACAGCGGCGTCAGCTTGGCTCGCGCCCGTAATCATGTTTTTAACAAAGTCTTTGTGGCCAGGAGCGTCTATAATTGTGAAGAAGTACTTTGGTGTCTCGAACTCTTGGTGACTGATGTCGATAGTAACACCACGCTCTCTCTCTTCCTTTAAGCGGTCCATGACGTAGGCAAACTCAAAGGTCTGCTTCCCGTGCTTCTCTGCCTCTTCCTTTAAGCGGCGGATCACCTGCTCGTCGATCTTTCCCGTCTCGTACAAGATCCTACCCACTGTTGTGGACTTACCGGCATCTACGTGGCCGATAAAGACTATATTCATGTGTTCCTTTTTAGCCATACATATCCCTCCTTAAACATTTTTTCTTCCATCTGCCAAATATAGCAGAGCTTGTCTATCTTCCCTGGGGAAATCTTTTTAAAGCTGCTTGTTTCAACTAGTCGTTACTGATTCCTCCTTTATAGGATTTACGAGCAATTTATACCATCGTACGTTTAGCCTTATAGTTGGGCGTCAATGCAAGCTTAATACAAGCAATACATAGGCAAGCGGTAGAAGGATCAGGTTAGTAGTTAAATCAACATTAAGTTAGCATTAAAGTAACATTGACAGAGCTCACCCCATTCGTACACCTACACTTCCCTTACATACATAGCTTCTCTAAACAACCCTTGGCTTTTCTTCTTTATTCCTCTTGCTTTCAACACGCTCTCTAAAGGCTTATTGTAATGGAGACCTTTCTCTTTTGTCATTTCCTTAACTTCACTTTCACTTAGCTCTTTTGTATAAGCCAGTCGCTTCTCAACGGCGTTGAGGAAATTCTCAACCTTTTTGTCCTGAAAGGATGATGCAGACGACTGAGAGAAATGGGTAAAAAGTGGGGCTAGCATTATGCTTAGAATACCTCCAAAAATAGCTGGGACGATTGATAAATCCGCAGATACTTTCACAATTTTCTCTTTACTTCCCTTTCCCTCCTCTAATCTTCTAAGGGTGGGAAAAGATCCTTTCTTATTATGTGTTCCTTTCTCTTCCCAGCTTGCAGATAGCTTCATTTCAACTCCTGTTCTTTTGGCAGCAGGCGATGGACTTTCCTCTACATACTCTTCTTTTCTAACGTTGTCTATCTCGTCTATAAGCGTGGCATACTCCTCTTCAGATAGGTTCTCTTTAGCCCACTCCTTGAATTCCTCCTCGTTTTTAAATGAAATCTCTTTCCCATTTTTGTCTATAACCCTTATAGATGGGGGCTGATTTTGATAGAGTTGACCTCTATCTTGATTGGCCCGCTGCTCTTTTTATTATCTTCTTCCATACTTCCACCTTTGTAGAGATATTTAATAAACCTTCACTGTACGCCAGTCCCACTGTTTATTTGTTGGTTGCCTACTTGTAAAGCTCTCTGTACTCTTTATACTTCTCTGTTGTGAAAAGGCGAGACGTTCTGTCCTCTTTTACTTCTGTGACAAAGCCCATTTTCACGAGTTCGCCTATGCTTTCGTATACTGCTGAGCCCAGCTTCTTTGCGAGCACGCTTTTTTTAATGCCCTTGTTTGCCTCTATAATGGCGAGGAGCCTCGCCTGCTTGCGTGTGAGTTCCTTTGCCTTTATGAATCGCTTGAGAAGGGGCACGTATTCAGGCTTTACATTCATACTGTAGTAATCGCCGATCTTGCGTACAGCTATAATTATGTCTAGATTGTTAAATCTCTCGGCTAGCTTTTGGAGCGCTTCTTTAACCTCTTGTCCATCTGCTTTTAGAAGTTTGGCTATCTCTTCAGCTTTCCACTCTTTTGCCGTTAGGAAAAGCAGGCCTTCAATTAACTTCTCCAGCTTCTCTTGCCTCTTCAAAAAGCCTCACCTCTACCTCTCCAAATAGCTCCTCCTGTATGAGCTCTACTTTCTCTTCGTTGGCCAAAAACAAAAGTCTGAGTAGGGTTTTTGTTAGCCTTTCCGAAAAGGCCATGTTTTGTATGTCTTGCATCCCTTGCATGTTGTCATTTCCTTGCCCCTTTGGATAGTCATTTTTGTCGTTTAGCAGATGGGAGAGAAGGATTTTCTCTCTTCTTGCCTTGTACATCTCGACGAGCCTTTCATATAGGGTCGCAACCTCCTTTTGCACGTCTTCCTCGTTGATTTCTATGACAGTTTCTTTTAAGGTAGGTGTCTTTTTGGGCGGAGCGCTCTTCCTCATGCGCTCTAAAGCCCTCTCCACAGCTTTAACAATCTCTTTGAGTGTTATGGGTGCTGGGGGTGCTCTCCGTATAAGGAGGCCGGTTTCTTTTATTTGTGTTTGCTCATCTACATCCAAGTTTATGTCTTCGCTTGGCTCTTCTTTGAGCTTCAAACTCATGCTTTTGAACTTGAGTATGATTGCTGCCGCAAGTACTAAGTTAGAAGGGAGCTCAAAACCCTCTGCGATATAAGTGTCGAGCCTTTCCATAAAGGCCTTTGCTAGCTGTCCTATATCTATATTCCATGGGTCAAGCTTGTTTGATATGATAAGCTCCACAAGCTCGGCGCGCCAATTCTCTTCTTTAACGAGCGTCTCTAGTTCTTCTTCCTTGAATGGGGCTAGCTGTTGCTCCTTGGCTAAGGCAGTGGCTAGCTCGCTTTCAGCAGATTTGGTGGGGGTGGACAGCATTGTATAATATACAAAGCCATGCATTATAAAGCTTTCTCTTTGGGACGCTCGAGCTTGCTTGAGCCAATTTGTGATCGGGCCCTAATGGCTCGATGTCTATGGCTTAACAGCTTACATCAACTCTACTATTCTTGCTGTTTCCTGAATTTCTCTGAGATCTTTTTCCATGAAAGCGTTGCATGACGAGAAAGCTTCTCCAGAAGTGTTGTCCTTCTCTCAACCACTATGTGGCCCTTTTTCAGCTCTACCAACAGCTCTTCTGGCGACTCGACGGGATTTTCCACTTCTACATAAGCGCGCCCCACTTCTTTGGGCCTGTGGCTATCGCTGCCGGCTCCTTTCAATAAGCCGTATTTATCCGCAAATCGCTCTGCCTCTTTATCAAAGGCAGCGGTGCACTTTGCATTACCCACTTCGATAATGTCCATTTTTTTCAAGAGCTCTTCATTCTTTATGCCGTGGCGCATCTTGTCAAAGGGGTGAGGGGCATAGGCTAGAGCTCCTTGCCCCCTTATCTCGACGAGCGCTTCTTCAACAGAAAGCCCCGGTTTTATTTCTTCCAATAGAAAGAGGCCTATAACCTCACCTTCTCTGCACATAATTTCTTCACCAGGGATTATGATGACTTTGCCTTTTGCAGCTTTTTCGACGTAGGGGAGGGCTTTCATGGTGTCATGGTCTGTCAATGCAATGCTGCTTATGCCTTTCTTAACAGCCTGCCTAACAAGCTCTTCCGGCGTGGTTAGTGCATCTAAGGAATAAACTGTGTGATTGTGCAAGTCTATTTTTGTCGTCTTTTTAGCCATTTTGCCCCTCACCATCTACTATTTACTCACCTTGCAGGTTCCTGTTGAGGGATTCCACTCTTTCTACCTTTCTTTTTTAGTCATCTACGATGGCTTTTCAGATGCTCTTTCCTACTCCTTCCTACCCATCTATTTAGCAGTTATGACAGTTAGGCCTTCTTTCTTTTTGTTTATGTTGCCCAGCCTTGCGCCAACTACATACTTAGCGCCTTTTGCTGCAGCTATATCTAAGAGGCGTTGTGTCACTATGCCATCAAAGACAACTGCACCCACTTCATCCATGGATTGAAGTGTAGGTAGCATTTCGCGCACTGAGACCTCTTTTATGAGTGTCTGATTCTCATCGTAGATTCTGGCCCTAAGCCTTCCGTTGAGGTCTTTGAGCTCGTCGAGGAAGCTGGCTTTGTTGAATTCGATTTTTCTTTCTTCTTTGCCTTCGCTTTTATCTGCTTTTCCTCTGCTTCCGTTTTCTTTTCGTTCAACCGCCGCTTCTCTGTTTTCTCGTTTGGCTTGTTTTTGTTTTTGTCTGCCGTTGTTTGTTGCATTTGTTTGCTCTCTAAGTTGTCCTTCTTTTATGGGGTGTGGATGCTCCTGGTGGACTGGCGTCTTGTTTCTCAGCGCCTTTATTATCTCCTTTCTCGTAAGCTCTTCTACTTCTTTGCCCGTTGGAGCTCTTGCCACGTAGTCTATGTCAACGCCCGCGTTTAGCAGCTCCTTTAGTATGATGTCTCCACCTCTATCGCCATCGAGGAATACGGTTGTTTCCTTCTTCTTGGATAACTCTACGACGGTTTTGGGCACCTTTGCCCCTCCTATGCCTATAACATTTGTTATGTCGTTCTTTAGGAGATTCACTACATCTGCCCTTCCTTCGACGAAGATTACAGAGTCAGATATGTCTATGGTTGGACCCGCTGGCAACTTCTCTGGGCCATATGTGACGAGCTCGCTTATTTTCACCTCTTTCCTAACCATCTCTGTAAGCTCCTTTGTCTCTGGTATCTGCGTCGTTATGAGATTTTTCAAGAGCTGCTTTGCCTTTGTTATGATCTTCTTTCGCTTTTCGTTCCTGTTGTCTTCTATTCTGTCTATGCTTATTTTGGCTTCACATGGCCCAACTCTATCGACAGTTTCTAGGGCTGCTCCTATAATAGCTGTTTCGACCATGTCCAAGCTTGATGGAATCTTTATGACACCCTTCGTTTTCCCTCTTTCGTTGACGAGCTCAACCTCTATCCTGCCGATGCGGCCGTTCTTTTGGAGCTCTCTTAAGTCAAGATCCTCTCCTAGCAAGCCTTCTGTTTGGCCGAATACAGCTCCTACTACGTCGGGTTTTTCAACCATACCATCCACTTCAAAGTAGGCGTATATTGTGTACTTTACTGTATCTATATATGTTTTTCCCATACTTTCACCTCTTTCTTCTTATTGTTTATTCCTCGCGCTCATGCTTCGCTTCGCGCGGCTTTTCTTAGAGCGGCGAACAGCTCCTCTTCACTAAGCTCAACGCATATGAGCTTTTCTCTGGAGCTGTGCCCCCTCTTTATTTCCACCTGCTTTCCAAACACCCCCTTAAGGAACTCTAAGAGCTCCTTGTTGGCTTTTCCTTTGGTGGGATGAGAAGTGAGCGCAACTATTGGAAGGCCTTCCCGGCCTTTTTCGAGAATAATACCCCTTTTCTTTTTTCCAGGGGCAACCTTTATCTTTATACAGGCCATTTCTTTGCCTTCTTAGCATACAGATGTGCTGGGTGGCGTTGGCAGCGGTGTTCACCCATCGCACCCGCCATCCAACACCCAGCATGAGTATAAGCTTATTAGCCGTTTTCGGTTCTTCCGGCTTCCTTTTACCGTCGTTTTTTGCTATCGGTTGCTATTAGCTTGTGAGGAATGCCTCTTCTTCTATGAGCTCCACAATGCTCGGGAAAACACGCACTATGTCGTCGCTTGTGACGATGCCTTGCAAATAGCCATTCTTATCTATAATAGGTAGCTTCCTTATACCTTCTTCTTTCATAACTCTAGCTGCTTGGTCAATGGTTGTGTCTGGCGTTGCTACTATAACTGGTGAGCTCATGATCTCTTCAACTTTTGTATCATAGGACTTCCCTTTTGCTACTACTTTTCTTACTATGTCTCGCTCTGTTACTATGCCTCGCACAGCACTGCCTTCAACGATAACTACAGAGCCAACTCTGTTCTCCTTCATGAGCTTTGCAGCTTCCTTGACAGTACCCTCTTGCGGAAGGAATATGACTTTCTTCTTCATAATTTCTCCAATAGTTACCTCACTTCCCACATTTTCCATGTTTTACATTATCCTAAGTCATGTTTTTAAAGCTATGTGGGCGGCTTTTAGCCATTTTTTGGCTTTTTTTATTTGGGCTATTACTTACTTCCTTGCTTCCCTAAGGTTTCCCCTGTTTTTCCCGACTTTTGGAAAGGAGGCCAGCGTCGGGAGGCCCGACGCTGGCAAGGTAGCCAGTCCCCCCACCCTAAAAAGAGTGGCGGTACTATAGGGGCCAAGGGCATATATAAGTTTTTCGCAAACAGTTTTAAAACCTTGTTGTTTTTGTACGCTTTTTCATACCTTAGCCCATTTTAATCCTTTGAACTCGGCTTAAGCCTTACTATCGTCTTCTGTGTTATTACTGTTAGTTGTCCCTGTTATCTTTTGTAACCTTTTATTTTAATATCCTCTCATTTACCTTGTAGTACCTTGTAGTAATGTGTATTAATGTTAAATTGGCGCTATTAATCCTATCTAATCTAATACTTACACTAACCATTTACCCTTACCCTCTATGCTGCTAACCACGCTAAATTTTATGAGAAAAACCAAGAAAGCCCCTTCTTCTTATTTTGCCTTTTCTTCACTCTTTTTATGGCCATTGCCTCTTTCTTAGGTTTTTCTGGCCCTTTCCTTTATGCGGCGAAGCTGTCGCTTTAAGAGAATGGCCTTTATCTCCTCTAAGACTGCTGCACTGCCCTTTTCTAAAACCGCTTGCTTTTCTTCCCATCTCTCCACATCCTTCTTGCCCATGCTCGTGTAGAAAACTTCGTCTTCATGTATGTCTTTGCCCAGCTCTGCTCCCTCTACACTTATGGCAACTTCCTCACCTTCTTTTGCTTCCTTCATGGATTGGCTTTCACTCTGTATGGATTTTATTTGGCCGACAGTCTCGCCGTTTTCGTTCATAAGATAAATAGAGGGTTTTAGAACGCCGCCGAGCACACGCACTCCGAATACAGCCGGTTTGCTCTTTCTAAAGAAAAAGCCTCTAAGCGCTTTGAGTTTAGCCGGAAAAGGCAGCTGCTCCGCCATTTTGTTTTTAGCCTTTTCAAGCACTTCCTTCTTAAATTCCTCGTAGAGCTCCGGCAGCTTGTATATAACGTCAGAAACAATGAGCTTAACACCCAATCCCTCTGCTTCGCTTATTATCTCCTTTTGGACGTGCATATTGAAGACTAAGACAGCTCTGTATTCGTCTTTTTTGTTGGCAGCAGCAAACACAATGTCGTCTTTGTTAACGGGCCCTACGTCAAGCTTAGCGACCTTTATGTTTTCTTTTCTCAGGAGGTTTAGAAGGGCCTCGGCGCTGCCTAAACTGTCTGTTTTAGCAACTACACCTTCTTTGCCTTCGTGCTCGAATATAATGTGCTTCATATCTGTTTCAAGTGCCTTTTCCAACTCTTGTCCTGCTCCAAAGGGCGAGCCAGGCAAGACGTTGTCGAGCTCTGGAGCAGCTATTTTAACACCCCCAGCTGCCACAACTTCTTTTATCCGCGTGTACTTCTCGCGAGGATTGTTGCCGGAGACGTTGGGCATAAGAAGCGCCCTAATTTTCCGCTTTACAAGGCCGTCTTTGGCCATAAAGTAAATCTCGCTGCCTTCTCTCAAAACACCGTCGTACAATATGGCATCTACTGTTATGCCCAAACCCTTTTCTTCCTTTACTTCTATGACTGTGCCCTTTGGTTCAGCTTTGGGGTGTATGTACAGGCGGTCCTTTAGGTAGCGCTCGCTGAGCCCCGCGACTAAGAGGAGAAGCTCCGCTAACCCTTCCCCCGTTTTGCCTGACACAGGTATAATGCTAAGTTCTTTTGTGAAGTCCTTTATTCTGTAAAAAAGCTCAGCATTGAAGCCGTGCATGGAGAGCTGGCCCATCAAGTCGTATATGAGCTCATCGAAGCGCTCTTTTACATGGCTGGGCTGCTCTTCCAGGGCCTTTAAGACGCTGTTGTGCTTCGTCGTGCGCCATCCGTCTATGAGGTCTATCTTGTTGGCTGCTACAACAAAGGGCGTTTTGTATTCTTTCAGCAGGTCTATGCTCTCGACTGTTTGAGGTTGTATGCCCTGTTTTATGTCTATTACAAGTATAGCTATATCTGCTATGCTACCTCCTCTAGCTCTTAAGCTTGTGAAAACCTCATGGCCGGGCGTGTCTATGAAGAGAAGGCCGGGTATATGCAGTTCAATGGCCAACTGTTTTTTTATTTCTTTACTTATTGCTTCTATAGATTGTTTTGTTGTAAGGCTGGCGCCCACCATTTGGGTTATTCTACCAGCTTCTTTTTCAGCTACTCTACTGCCGCGTATTCTGTCAAGTATCGTCGTCTTTCCGTGGTCGACGTGTCCCATAACTGTAACTATGGGCGAGCGGATGTAGTGCTTGCCTTCTCTCGTAACTTCCTTCGTTGCTTCGTTTTTTTCTTCTCTTTTATCTCCGTTGCTTGATTTTTTGCTTGACATCCTCTCGCCCCTTCTATGCAGGTTACAGAAGCTCAAAAATACACTGACGGTGTTTTTACGGACTTATGCATACAGGCTCATGTGCATTATGTGCAGTTATATCCCTCTGCTACGCTATTTACTGCAGATTAGCTGCTGCTGACTGCCAGCTCTTCTATTCCGCCAACTGTCCATGTCACTTACTCTACTTTTACGGACTTCTTCTTTGATTTCTTTTTTGCCTTTTTTATCTTAAGCTTTACTTCAAGTATGCCGTTTTTGTACGTAGCTTTTATGCTTTTCTCGTCGACATGTGCTGGAAGCTTTATTTTCTTGTAGTACTTACGCTCCGCCGTATCTACCTTTATGACAAGCACATCATCCTCGACGAGCTCCAAGTCTATGTCCTCTTTTTGGACTCCGGGCACCTCTGCAACTATGCTGACAGTATCCTTTTCCACGTGCGTCTCGACGAGAGGCTCTCTCGCTTCCTCTAAACCCTTTGGCGTCTCTGCGCTTGCCTCTTCTTCACTGCCTATGACCTCTGTTTTTGGCTTAACGTTGCCAAACTCCTTGACGATGGGCTTACCGTCTGGCCCTACAGTTATGTGAATACCATATACCTTGCTCTTGCCTTTTTTACTCATGTCCCTAAACGCTTTCTCGAAGAGGTCTTCCTCCATGAATGTGCCTTTAATCAGCTCTTCCATCTCTCGCCTCATCTGCTCAAAGATCTCAAAAAAAGGATCTATTCTGCGCTTCTTCATATGCTCACCCCTCCTACATTTGCGCCTTTCTCTTTAAAAAGGTTGTCAAATCCCTTCTTATCTGTGTTTCGTCGAGATGCTCATTCTCTCTATGGCTGTTTATAAAGCTCTATATAGGTGTCGATAGTGTGGGTATGCAATCGCTTTTTAAGACCTTTGCCCAAATTGTTATGAGGCGAAGATATGGGCGTAAAGAGGCGCTATGTCCTTCTTAGAAAGGCGAGGGAGCTCTATCCCATCTCTTCGTCGAAGGAAACGCCTCTTCTCAAACTCTTTTCAGAGACCTTTCCTCTTTTATCTCATAGCTCACAAGAAATTGCAGATGCTTCATACTCTCTCTTCTTGAGGGAGCTCTTCAACTATGCCCTTGAGCATAAGACACCCCTCTTTGAGGCAAACGCCGTATCACCTACTACAAAGGTAGAGGTTTCCGGTTTTTTCTACGTGGGCAAGAAAAGCTACTTCTTTCCTGCTCTATACCAAGCGGAGCTCTCCAATGTGAAGCGAAGAGCAGGCTCATTTGCCGACAAAGTGAGCGCTACAGTCAACGAGATCTTGCAGGTGCTTTCGTCTCTTCATTCAGACGCACTTCATGCAGTGAAGGAAGATAGCCATTTCCACCCTGGCAGAATGATTATAGTCAACGGCACAATAACAAAGGATTTTTACTATAAAACGTGCGACGTTGGGCCGAAGTTCTATACCTTCTCCTTCGTGGGAAAGAAAAAGCGAGGCTTGTGCCCTGTGTGCGGTGCTTCCACGACTATGACTGGCCATCATATCATACCTAAGGGCGCTCTCGAAGCCTTTTTCGACGAGCATGAAGAAGAATACAAGCAAATAGGTAGGCTGCCCAATAAAAATTTCAGAGGTAATGTGTTTCCTCTTTGCCCCATGTGCCACAGCAACCTCGAGACGATTATTAATAGGTATCTAAACGAGCCCCTTCCTGGAGAAAAGGAAAACAGTCTGTTTATAGCGGATCATTTCATTCTATTGGCGAAGTTTGTAGCTATATCGCAGCTCATACGTTACGTTAAAGAGGTAGAGCGTTTGCTTGAAGAGCTCGACGCTCTTGAACACTCAATACTCAAGGCAGAATTTGCTAGGTCTGCAAAGAGAAAAGGGTAAAAAGGAAGCTTTAATAAGAGTTTGGTGGATAAGAGGAACGCAATTAAGCCTATTTTGTTTGGGCTCGTAGCTCAGCCTGGTTAGAGCACCCGGCTCTTAACCGGGGGGTCAGGGGTTCGAATCCCCTCGAGCCCGCTTTTTATTCATGTATTTTTCTTTTCTTCTCTCTTCTTCAATAGCACCCTTCACGTCGCTTAATATGTGCATCCACCATGTTGTATTCGTGTTTATGGGCGTGCCGTTTTCCCAAGCAGCCCTTACAATTGCTTTGATTCTCTTCTCCAGCTCCTTTGCTTCACTTACTTCTCCGAGCATCCAATCTACGACGAGCCTTGCAAAGCTTGCATGGTAATCAAATGTCTTTGCGTCTCTAGACGTTGTAGATATGTCTTTTACTCTATCTCGATTTTCAAAAAGGTCTTCTATACTAGCGAGGATTTTGCTAAACGCTCTTTCACGTGCATGTTGGAGGGGAGCATATCCCGCGTGATCTATAATGCTGTTTGTGCGAGCGTTTTTGAGTTGGCTTTCCTCTATTGGCTCCCAATCAAAGAAAGACCGCTTACCCTCTGTTACTTTTCTTACTCCTACGGTGTTTTTTGCGGCATTTAATAGAGCCTTCTTTTGCTCTTTTATCTGAAGAGAAACTTGTTCTTTGCTTGTGCCCATATAACCTATAGAAGGAGAGTTTATAAAATTGAGTGTTACTTAAGTTTTATCCTCTCATTTCACTCTCTTTGCCCCCTCTTCGCTTCATGGCCTATGTTTTTAACTGTTTTGCTAGCAGATTAGCTCCATGTCAGCTGAAAAAAGAAGTGGAGCTAGCTCCATGGATAACGAAACAGTAAAGTGGTATGCTATAATAGCGATTTCCACGATTGTATTGGTAGGTCTTGCCTACATCGTTCTAGCGCCTTACATGCACGGCTCATCAGAGGGTGAGGGCGAAGTGGGCAAGATGTCCAAGAACGTCGAAGCCTTTATGGCAGCCTTAGAGGACTTTGAGCCCTTCTCCACTTACAATATATCCAAGAAGGAGGTTATTCTAAGCAAGAATGGGACAGCTTCCACCCAAGTGATTAATCGTAAGCTTTCCATAGTCAAGAATGGCAAGGACCTTTTGGTAGATCTCGTCGATCCCTATTGGCTGTACGAGGCCAAGTTTATACATGAAGGTAATCTCAGCGTTGGTTGTTTTAGGCTTTATTCAAACGATTCGGCAGAGGCTTGTGGCGATCCCTATAAATACACTGTTATTGCTTCATTGCCGGGCAACGAGATGGCCTTCTTTATGAAGAGCTACTTGAAGGACATAAAGGTTCTAGCTGAAAACAACGCTCTCCACATCGAAGCTATTAAGCCCTACAATCCCTCAGATTATGGCCTCGAGCCCGCTTACTCGGCACCCAATGCCACTTGTTATATATACAACTATTCCTTCGAGGAATTGCCCGTTAAAGTGCTAGACGAGATGAATCTTCCGACGCACACACCCCTTATTGGCATACACTACAAAAGCACGCTCTGCCTCGATAAGCATTACATCTATTACTTCAACAAGGCCTACACCTTTGCTGGTGTCTTCCACAATGAGAGCACGTGGATTGTCAATATAAGCAACCTCTCCTCTATGCCTGCAATGCCAAAAATCAGCGAGATAGATTACGAAGGCCTATTCAATCATTGGCAACACATTGTTCAAGGCATTCAAGAAGGACAAGACCCACAAATAAGGGCTATAGCCATAGACAACAATCTAGCTGCTATATGCTATCACGCTAAAGATATAGATAAGTGTTTAGCAAACTATGCCGCTAGCAAAGGCGACGAGAGTGCTTGCAATCTAATGCTAAACGAGACGATGAAAGAGCGCTGCCATGAAGCGTTTCACATGAACAATGCTAATGCCACAAACAGCAGCGCCACTGGCACTGGCAACATCACTTCAGCAAACAACTCAACAGCCAACGAGAGCTCGTCGGGCGAAAACACAAGTGTCAGCAGCTAATCTATCAGCTAAGCAACTAATCGATGGCAAAAAGAACTGCCAACAAAAGAGCAGATGCAGCAACGCAGCTTTGCCTTTTTTCCTTTTTATCTCGTCTGGCTTTATTTGCTTCATCGACGCTGCTCAGGCCTGCTTGGATGGGGGAATAAAGATATGCGCGCCTTCTTGGCCATAGATGTGCCTCAAGAGCTGAAGCAGAAGGCTTTAGCTCTTCAGAAGGAGCTGCCAACGAAATGCATGCGGCTTGTTCAGCCTGAGAACATGCACATAACGCTTAACTTCTACGGAGAGATAAGTAAAGAAGCAGCTGATTCTATAATTGAAGACTTGAAGGAAAAGGCGGAGCAAGAAAAGGTGCTCAAAAGAACGACAATAGTGCTTAGCTCTGTGGGTGTGTTTCCCTCGCCTTCTTATGTGCGCGTTGTGTGGATAGGTATAGAAGGATGTGAAGAGCTTGCTAAAGCCGCTTGCCAGACGCGCATGAAGGGAAAGTGCGCAGATCATTGCCATTTAACGCTTGCCAGGGTTAAATGCAAAGCAGACCTTAAAGCGTTTTTAGAGAGGCACAAAAACGACGTGTTTGGCAGCTTTGCCGTTGACCACTTAACTCTTTACAAGAGCATGCTCACGCGCCAAGGCCCCATATATGAGCCCATCTCTGTAATTGAGTTGGGCGACGGCCGATTGACAGATTAATACTTATTACTTCTACGGGCCCCTATACATGCGCCATATCCAATCGCCGACGTGGTGCAGCGTTTTAACCATCTTGCCTTTCTTGCTAGCTTGCATAGCATCTCCATCTAAATAGGCTAAGCCTACAGCGAGGGCTTGGCCATGCGCAGAGTCTCTTACAACGACGACTTTTCCTTTTTTAACATCCCCACCTATTTGCGTTATGCCCGGGCGCATTACGTCGGCTCCTTTAGCTACATAAGGTATTGCGCCTCTGTCTACATAAATAGCAGGGAACTCTTCCCCCGTCTCCATGATTAAGGCCAAAGTCGGTAGGAGCTTATTTTCGTATTCGAAAAAAGCCGGTATGTTGTCTATGATAAGTACCTTACCTTTTGGATGCTCTAACCAATAAACGGCCCTGCCTTTTCCCAGCTTAAAGGGCAGCTTTTCTTCCAAGGCCCGGATTTCTTTATTGCTTAAGTATGTTTTTTTCATTCTTCCACTCCCCCTCTTTTTTGTTTCCCTCTCCGGTCGTTTATTTAATTCTTCTTTTTATTCTTTTCATTTTGCTTCTTTGTGTGTTGTTCTTTTTGCTCTTGCTCTTCTAAAAGCCCTGTGAGAGAGCTCTGCTTGGGTTTGTGAGCTAGCCTCTTGTACGTGTCCCACTTTGTTCTTATGGCATGGGCTGCTTCGAGCTCTTTAAGATGTTCCTTGACGAAGCTTACGGTTTTCTCGTCTGAGGGGTAGCCGCTGCCAAAATCGCCAAACCTCTCGCGGAGCTTTCTTATTTCAGCATCTCTGACGACCTTTGCTATAATGCTAGCTGCGGACACAATAGGATAGCGCTCGTCTGCTTTATACTCTGCTATGACGTCGACGCCGGGAAAGTGAATGGAAGAGCAGTCTTTGACAAAACAATCTACAAAAAGCCTACCGGGTTTGTGTTTCTCGACGAGCTTTTCTATGACTGAAAGCTCTAACTTGTTTATGTTTCTCATGTCTATCTGTGTTGGCTGCAGCTTGACCACTTCAAATGAGCCTAGCTCTTTTAGACGGCGATAAAGATATGAGCGCTGTTTGGGCGAGAGCTGTTTAGAATCTTTAAGACAGAGCTTAACCAGCGCAGTCTCTTTTTCTTTTGGTATGGAAAAAAAGGCTACGACAAGGGGGCCTATGAGCGCACCCCTTCCAGCCTCGTCTATGCCTGCAATAATCATAAAAAATCAGAAAGCTAAAATAGAGGATCAGAGAAGGTGCCTTTTGTCTACAATAACGTAGTCACCCACAGCTAGGACACTGTTGAAGGGGATGAGCACGTAGTCATCTTCCACTCTAAGCTTTTCTATCATGGGGTTGTCTGGATTTGGATCTATGACAAGGTCTTCCAGCTCTCCTGTAAGCTCGTTCACATTTACATCTACGACTCTACCAAAGTCCTCGCCCTCGTTGGTTATAACCATTTTTCCAGTTATTTGCTTGGCAAGCAGATACTTCACCATTCTTCCACCTCTTTCCTTATTGAGCTCTACCCTTTAAAAACCTCACCTTCTCCTTTTCTTGCCTCTAGCTCTTCCACCAGCGTTTGTCTTCGATGGACTGCTCTTGCCGAATATGGCCTCTTCTATGTCCTTCTCATATGAAAGGGAGATTTTCTCTATGACTCTGTTGAGGCCAAAGCCAAATGCTATGCCTCCTGCTATAGCCAGCGCTAAAAGCACAGCTCCTATGAACAGCATGAAGCTCCACTTTAATAAGGAGGTATCCACCTCTGGCAAAATGGCGGGTAAAGCCAAAACAAGCGCATTGTAGGCTATGAAGATCTCAGTAAGTATGCCCCAAAAACCTGCTCCAAATATGCCACTCTCCTTTATTCTGTCGCTTATATACTCGCCTATGAATAAGCCCACGACGAGTATTGCGAGGCCTTGAACTGCAGATGAAAGATAAAGCAAGCCCGCCATGGACCACTGCGTGAGTGAACTGAGCTTAACCCAATCTCCACCTATGGCCAGCGTTAGTAGCAATATGTATAGTTCAGTTGTCCATGCAATGAGATCCGTGAGCGTAAAGCCAAGCAACGCTTCCTTTAAGCCCGCTTCTTCTATGTATTTCTCAAGCCGAGCCATCGCAGATAACTTTCTTATTATGAGGCCAGCAATCCATGCTATGATTGCACCCAACACAAGGAATACTACAAAACCGACAGCAAGGATCAGACCTTGCATAAATGTCGTCGTTATAAGTACAGTGGGATCCATTTTCTCACCAACGAGAATTGAATGGTAAGATTTATAAACTTTCTTAATCCACGTTCTCTTGGTGAAACCATGGCTGACGGTAAAAAAGCAGCTGCCTCCCAACCATCGGGAGGAGATAAGGTGTTAGCGATAATAGCGTACCTTCTAGGCATATTCGGTTTCTTGCTGTACTTTGTAGCAGACAGGAAGAACAAGTTCCTGCGATTCCACAGCATACAGGCAACGCTTTTCTCTATAGAAGTGTTCGTCGTTGTGTTTGTTGTGGGCTTGTTTGCATTTATACCCGGCGCAGCACCAATCATAGGCCTACTAGACCTTTTAATTATGCTGGTGTATCTTATATATTGGCTTTACATACTGTACAAGGTGGTTGTTGGAGAGCTTTACAAGGCTTGGCTTGTCGGTGCCTGGGCAGATAAGTGGTCTAGCTAATATAATCGATAAAGCAGCCGATAAATCAGCCTAAACGTTGGCCACACAAACACAAGCAACAGCAGATCAACAGCTTTTTCTTTTTTATTTCGGCATTTTCTTTCTCCCCTCTACTTTTTACTCTCTTTACTCTCTATTCCTTCTTTCCTCCTCTGCCTTTCCGCGTTTTCTTTTCACTCTCTTTGCCTTCTCAGTAAGTGCCTGATGTGTGGCAGAAAGACAAAAGGAAGTTTTATAAACGTTCTCTTTGAAACATCTTAAATTTATGTTCGGAGGTGAATTTATGGCAGATAAGAAAGGAAAGACAAAAGGAGGTGCAAAGGCGCAAGCCAAAAGTGGAGCTTCTTTGCCGAGCAAGAGCAGCTCCTCCAGCAAGAGCAACAGCATTCTTTTGTCTCTGTTGGCATACGTTTTCAGCTTGATAGGCTTTGTCTTCTACTTTGTAGCAGACAAGAACGACCGCTTTACACGCTTTCACAGCTTGCAGGCAACTGCCTTTGGATGGGGAACTATTATCGTAGATATTGGGCTTTGGATAATCACTTTGATCTTGGGCTTTATTCCAGCAGTTGGTGGTGCTTTAGCTCTAATAATGGGACTTATTTCATTGCTCTACTTCTTGGGCGTGTTTGTGTACTGGCTCTTCCTCCTCTACAAGGTGTATAAGGGAGAGATGTACAAAATCCCCTTCATAGGCAACTTTGTGGAGCAGTGGGCTTGATACTGAACAATGAGTGCAATGACTGAGTACTTAAAATTGGGAGAGGTCTGTTAGGCCTTTGATCCCTTTTTTATTTTTGTTCTTTTGTCTTTTATAGCGCGGCCTTAGTTCCTCTTTTTCTCTTTTACTGTTTGTTCTGCCATTTTAATATCAATACTGTTAACAGGCTTAATTGGCTTAATTCAAGCAGGCATCCCAACTGTTGGAGCTCACGTCGACGTCGCGCCTCCTCTCTCGGAGGCAGCTACTTCTCACTCTACTTTCTTCATAATATGGACAACAGCTGTGCCTCCGCTTCCTCCAACGTTATGCGTAAGGCCGAAGCGCGCATCCTTCACTTGCCTTTCGCCAGCGTCGCCCCTTAGTTGGAGGGCTATTTCTCCTGCCTGTTTGACGCCTGTTGCACCCACAGGATGGCCCGCTGCCTTTAAGCCGCCGCTTGTGTTTATGACGACGTCCCCGCCGAATGTTGTTCTGCCTTCAAGCGTGGCTTTACCTCCTTCGCCTTTTGGGAAGAAGCCGAGGTCTTCTATGGCTAGAATTTCAGCTATTGTAAAGCAGTCGTGGACTTCCGCTACATCAATGTCTTTGGCAGAGATGCCCGCTTGTTTATAGGCCTTTTCTGCAGCAACCTTTGTTGCCTTCAGCTCTACGAGGCTTTCCCTGTCGTGAAGTGCTATAGTATCTGTTGCATGTGCACTAGCCACTATTTCCACAGGCTCCTTTGCATAGCTATAAGCCTCGTCAAGCGGCGCTAGAATAACAGCTGCAGAACCGTCACTTATGGGCGAGCAGTCAAATACCTTAAGGGGAGAGGCCACGGGCTTGCTGTTAAGCACCGCCTCTAAGCTTATCTCGCGCCTGTATTGGGCGTAGGGCACCATTGCGCCGTGTTTGTGGTTTTTAACGGCTACAGCAGCTAACTCTTTTTCAGTGGCGCCGAACTTCTCCATATAGGCGCGTGCTATGAGCGCATAAAGAGCGGGGAATGTCGCTCCTAAGAAGAGCTCCCATTCTTGGTCACCTGCTCCCCCTAGCACTTCTGTGACTTGGGCTGTGTTTAAATCCGTCATCTTCTCCACGCCGCCCACGACGACAATATCGTGCATGCCGCTAGCTACAGCCATATAACCCTGCCTTAAGGCTACGCCCCCGCTGGCACAAGCAGCTTCGACACGTGTTATGGGTATGGGGTTTAAGCCTAAGTAATCAGCTAGGAGTGAGCCCAAGTGCTCCTGTCCTGTAAGTGCTCCGCCACCCATGTTGCCAACGTAGCCAGCATCTATCTGCTCGCCTTTCAAGCCAGCGTCCATTATAGCGTTTACGCCTGCTTCTAAGGCTAGATCTCTTAGCCCCTTGTCCCATCGTTCGCCGAAGCGTGAGAATCCAACACCTATAATAGCAACCCTTCTTCTTTCTGCCATGGCAGTGGTTTTTGGGCAAGCACTTAAAAAGCTCCACCCTCGCCTTTCGGCTATTGCCAACTCAAAACTAGCTGCACATGGGCTTGGCTGTGCAGACCTATTCTGCCTCAGTGCATTCAATCAGTCGCTGTATTCTTAGCCTTTCCTTACTTAGCACTCCATCCAGCTCCGCCATCTATTTGTTTGTCACTAGCCTCGCTCCTCTATTCTTCTTTGCGCATCTGCTCGCTCTTCAGCTCTTCGAGTGCCTTTTTAAAGGCTCCGTCTTTATAGAGTTGCGTGGATTTGCTCCTCTTGCTTTTATACAGTCAAGTGTTTGTGCTTGTCTATTTGACAGTGCTATTCTTTGTGCTCTTCATGCTCTACCACAAGCGCGTCTACTACCAGCCTAGGGAGCTGAGCGACGATGAGCTGCCTACACTTTCTGTTGTTATTCCCGTGTACAACGAGGGCGAAAGCATAAGAGATAATCTCTCAGCTATTGTCAACTGCGATTATCCTAAGGATAAGTTGGAAGTGCTTGTTGTTGACGATGCCTCTACAGATAACAGCTATGCTATAGCAAAAGAGTACGAGCGCTATCTCTTTATTCATGTCTTGTGCCACGAGAAGAATATGGGCGCAGCTATAGCCAAAAATACAGGTGTTAAAGCGGCAAAAGGCCAGCTTATAGCGACTCTGGACTCTGACAGTGTAGTCGATGCCGACACATTCAGAAGGCTCGCCTCCTATTTTGCATATGAGCCCGATACTATGGCTGTCACTGCCACAATAAGAATACGCGACCCAAAGACAGTTGTGGAGAAGGTGCAGGCGCTTGAGTATGATACAATCCTCTTCTTTCGGCGCCTTATGAGCCTTGTGGACAGCATATATGTTACGCCCGGCGGCTTAAGCATGTTTAGGCGAGAGGTTTTTGAAAAGGTGGGCCTTTTTGACCCGCGCAGCTTAACAGAGGATTTGGAAATAGCCATACGCATGCAGCGCCTTGGCTACAAGATAAAAGCAGCTCTTGACGCTCCCGTCTATACAAGGGCGCAGCCTACGTGGGGCAAGCTCATAAAGCAGAGGGTTAGATGGGTGAGAGGGGGCTTTTGGACGCGCTTGAGGAAGCACATAGACCTTTTCGATGTGACGCTGGGCGACTTTTTCATATTCGGCATGTTACTTGACCTCATGTTCATGATCCCTTCGTCAATTCTCATATTGACGCTTATATACAAGCTCGTCTCCACACCTAACTACATGTGGGTTGACCGCTTGGGCATACCGAGCTTTCTTTTCTCTCTATTTGCGGACCCACTTATGGCTACGAGCTTAGCCCTCCTTGTTATATCCTTTCTTTGGGCTATATATGCTGTCAATCGCGTTAGAGAAGGCATTGAGGATAAGCTCCTTGGTTTGGAAAACTTGCCGGAGTTGGCAGTCTTTATATTTGTATATGGCTACATATGGCCATACGTATGGGTTGAAAGCCTGTTCAAGGAAGTGATTGGTTATGAAAGGCGATGGGAAACAAGATAAGGGGCAAAATAAAGAAAGGGAAGAGAAGCAAGAGAAGAGGCGAGAAGAGAGGCAAGGGCAACATGCCAAGCGGGATGCCAAAAATGCCAAAGGAGAAAGCAAGCAAGGCAGTAAACAAGGCAAAGCCATAGACGACGTTTGGGGGGAGACAAGAGGCAGAAAGACACCCCGCAAGTGGACATGGGAAGTTTATACCATTGCCTTCATTATAACTATTGTTGTATTCTTAGCTGGGGCTGCCGTGTCTTACCTCTTCCTAAACTCCGCTTTGAGCCCCATAGAGAAGAAGATGAGCGTGCTGAACGACGACATCATAAGCTTGGAAACCGTGCTTACATCTGCTAGCAGAGAGGATTTCTGCACACTCTATCCTCTAGCTGCCCCGAGTTTAGAAGGCCAGACATGGCAGATAGGCGAGCAGCTCGAATACTTTGAAGAAAGTAAGAAAAGCTTTGATATACACCTTAAGTATAAATACTTCCACCTCGAGTATAGAGACCTCATTCTGTTAAAGAAGGCTAGAGCCCTGTGCAATCTTTCAACTCCCTACATTATCTACATCTATTCAAACAAGGAAGGCACTTGCCCAAAATGCAAAGACGAAGGCTTAGAACTGTGGAAGCTGAGACAAGCCCTTAACGGCAGCATACGCATATATTCATTTGACGGCTCGCTTACAGACGATATTGTAATCAAGGCTTTGAAGCTGCGCTACAACTTCACGCGCTATCCTACGCTTATCTTAAGCACTGCCCCGGGTAAGCAAGGCAGTAAGGCCGAGAAGAGCGAGACTGTTATAGAAGGCTTCGCCTCAAAGGATGAGCTCCTTCAGGCACTTGGCTTAGAACTCCACTACGCCAGTCGCAAGTCGCAAACAACCCAATCAACTACAAATGAAAGCTCTCCATGCCAAAATACACACAATACAGCTGGCAAAGACAATGCTAGCGAAGCCGAAGGCAGCGGAAGTATATGTGCTCTTCCTTCTTAGTAATCCGTAGATCATTCTAGCGGGATAGGGGGTCCGGGAGCTTTCACAACAGATCTTTTTTAGTGTTTTTATAGGATTTACATCCCATTCTTCGCAGCCCTTAGTTAACCTTTATTCGCATATGTTGATTGCCTCAGCTGGTTGCCCTGCTTATATTACCTAATAATCTTATAAGCTTAATAGCGCTACTACGATATGGGCTTATAAAGGCTTCGGTTCTAAAGTCTATGTGGCCTAGGGGAAGGCCGCAGGTGAAAGTATGTCCGATGAATTAGCAGAATTGGAAGAATTTGAAGAGGTGGGCAAGGTAAGCCTGCCAAAAAATAGCGGAGACAACAATAAGCCCCAAGAGGGCCAACAGAGAAAGGGCAATAAGCCAGACTATAGGGTTTTGCAGCCCGACACAGACGCCAACGGCAAGCAGATCTTAAGAAGCGTTGGAGCTATGTGGAAGACAACGACAAAAGACGGCAGAGAGTTCTTTGTTATGAAGATCGGCGAGCTACGCCTCCTTGTATGGCCTAACAACAAGTAAGCTGGGCATAGGCTAATGCACGTAAGGAATGAGATGGCTAGAAAAATTGAGGAGGTGTAAGTATGGCCGATAAAAAGAAGGAAGAATATAAGGTTGTTAAGGACATTGAAGATCTGCCGGGCGTGGGTGAAGCAACGGCTGAAAAGTTAAGGCATGCGGGCTTCTCTACGCTTGAAGATTTAGCCGCTCAGCTGCCCAGTGAGCTGGCAGAAGCTGCTGATATACGCGTGGATATTGCCAAAAAGATCGTGGATGCGGCAAAGGATGCCATAGACGTGGATTTTGAGACAGGTCTCGACATCCTAAAAAAGAGGGAAGTTGTTACAAAGATAACAACGGGCAGCAAAAAGCTGGACGAGCTGCTTGGCGGAGGTGTTGAGACGCAGGCCTTGACCGAATTCTTCGGCAAGTTCAGCAGTGGAAAGAGTCAGATGGGTTTTCAGCTGTCTGTTAATGTGCAGCTTCCCCCGGACAAAGGCGGCTTGGGTAGGAAAGTTGTCTTCATAGACACAGAAAGCACATTTAGGCCAGAGCGTATAAAGCAGATGGCCGAAGCTAAAGGCCTAGATCCTCAAAAGGTGCTTGAAAACATATATGTTATGAAGGTGGAGAACAGCGACCACCAAATTCTTGTCGTTGAAAAGCTTGAGAACTTTGTCAAAAAAGAGAATGTGGGACTTATTGTAGTCGATTCCCTAACAAGTCAATTCAGGGCTGATTATGCGGGCAGAGGCAGTCTTAGCGAGAGACAGCAAAAACTCAACAGGCATGTGCACACGCTTCAGAGAATAGCCGACAAGTATAACCTAGCGGTTTATTTCACAAACCAAGTTATGGACAATCCAGGCATTCTGTTCGGCGACCCAACTATCCCTATAGGTGGACATGTGCTTGCCCATGCCGCTACTTATAGGATATACATCCGAAAGAGCAAGGACGATAAGAGAATAGCTAGGCTTGTAGATTCGCCCAACTTGCCCGAAAGGGAAGTTGTATTCAGAGTAGGCCAAGAGGGCATTAAGGACTGACGACTGACGTGCAATAACGTTAGTTATTTCAGCTATTGAAGGACCATCTGAACATCCAAAGGCCAGCTGCCATTTCTTCCTTCTTTACTTTTCCTTTCCTTTTTGTCCACCTTATTAAATTTTCGCTTAGCTCTATTACATCCTCGTCTTGTTGGTTTTTAAACATTTTTCTTGCGACGTAGGCATGTTGTGGGCGTGTTAAGATGAGCAACATGAGCAATGTAAGCAATGCACCACCGATGTCATCAAAGCCTTTCAAGGACGTGCTTAAGCGAGCTGAGCAGGCTTTGCCACCTTTACTCAAGGAGGCGCCCGTGCCTTCATTTCACTTGCCTAATAAAACACCCTTCCTTTTTTTGAAAAGGCAGGCAGAGGATTTTATTGTTGTCGAGCTACCCATGGATGAGCGTTTTAGGCAGCAATTCCTGTCCTTTTTTGAAGAACTGAAAAAAGCGCAGCTCCACTTCAACGCTAACGACTCTTACATTAGCCTTGAGGCCATGAAAGAGATAGCTCTTAAGCACGTGTCTTTTGAGGATTGTGTCGAGGACCACGTTGAGAACTGCGTAGAAGAAGATAAAGAGGCCGTAGGGGATGGAAGAGAGAGGGAAAAAGAGAAAGGCACGAAGAGGAAAGACAGAAAGGCTAAAGGCTATATTTGGGCGGTTTTGCTGAAGAGAAATTGGGCTACAACAGACGCTGTTAAGAGCTTAGCTCGCAGACTCGGCATAAGCAGGAAAAGGCTGAGCTTTGCAGGCACAAAAGACAAGCGGGCTCTAACGGCACAACTGATTAGCATAAGGGCTGAGAAGGGGTTTGTCGAGATAATAAATGAGCTTAAGCTGAAGGATATAGAACTTATTCCTTTGGTGTACATGCCGCGGCCTATTGAGTTGGGCGAGCTAGCCGGCAATGCATTTATTGTCGGTGGCTTTAGCTCATGCCCTTCTCATGTGCTTACCCAATCAGCCGATAAAGCGCTCGAGAACATACCTAACTACTTTGGCAAGCAGCGCTTTGGAAACAGGCTAGATACACACATCATAGGTTATTTCATGGCAAAGGGTCTATTTAAAGAAGCGGTCGTTTGGTATTTGGGCAAGAGCATCTCCACAGAAAAAGAAAGCATGCAAAAAATTAGGGCCCAATTTTTAGAGTTAGAGGGCAAAGATGCCTTTGCATACGTGCTGAAAGCTTTCCCAAAATGGATGTGTGCTGAGCGCACATTGGCAGCGCATCTTAGCCAACAACCCAATGACTTTGTCAATGCCATTAGAAAGTTACCAAGGTCTCTAGCTTTAATGTTTCCTCATGCCCTTCAGTCCTTCATCTTTAACAGAGCCCTTTATATGTCGCTTAATCAGTCCCTTAAGGAAACACTTTCTGAGGAGGGCAAGAACAGTAAGGGTAGTGAAGACAACAACAACGGTAACGGCGGTAGCAGCAATGTTTGGGGAAGGGATAAAGGCACTCTTCACTGCAATACATATATAGGCGGGCTGTCGTTTCCTTTAGAAGGCAAGAGCGAAACCATTAGGGCATGGGCAAAGCCTTTTGTAAAGGAAGGCAAGGCATATACATGTAAAGCTGTGCCAGGATACGAAGTGGAGCCCACATCTATTCAGAAAGAGCTCATGGCATCTATGGGCCTCTCCTCTGCTTCATTTGAGCTTAAGTCCATGCCTGAGCTCTCTTCAAAGGGCAGCTATAGGCTGGCCTTTCTCCCGCGCGATAGCTTAAATCTAGATGTTCTTAATCCTTTATCCAACCTATCTGAAGACACTACTGAAGGCACGTGCTATGTCAGCTTCATTCTTCCTGCAGGAAGCTACGCCACTGTCCTTTTGTCGAGTTTTGCAAGAATCGAAGCGGATTGACAAGATAAAGCTGAGGCTCAGTTTGCCCAATCAGTTAATTAGTTAAATTAGATGCCCTTAAGACCTCTCCTTATTTTGAGAAGCGGTCTATGGCCTCTGCCACTTCTACAGGCGTCTCCGCTATGTTTATTACGATATGCGCGTCTTCGAAGCCAAGGACAATAGCGTTATCCTTCATATTCAGCTTAATATATCTAAGCTCGTCTTTCACAGCTTTGGCAATCTTCCTAGCTGCGAGCGCCGTCTTAAGTATAGATTTAATAGTAATCTCATCTAGTGCATTCTTGTCGCCCTGTATTATGTTGCCATCAAAATCGACTATAAGGATTTTCATGTTTTCACCTTCTTTTTGAATGGCTTAAATAGCCTCTAAAGCTCTGCCTTCTCTTTCGAACTTTAATGGCAGAGGGAAGCGCGTGCTTGTGACTATAAGCTTGTCTTCTGCTATGGCTAGCTCCATTGTGAGTGTGGCGAGCGCTTTGAGCTTTGCCATGTCTTGATTGCTTGTTTCCAGCCTATTAACAAAAAGAGCCAGGAAGCCGTCGGGCACTCTACCCTTTGTCACATCTATAAACTTGTAAACGGCGTCTTTTGGATTTTCTTTGAGCAGCGTTGATAGAGTAAATACGACGATCGCTTCTAAATTATACTTGCCTTTAATTTCAGAAAGGTTGAGTGACATATCGTTTATGTAGCCAGCCCCTGTAACAGGGAAGTCTGTTGTGCGTGGCGTTAGGCCATTTTGCTCAGAGTATGCGTCGACAAACACATACTTTTCGTTTTTGAAATCAGCTGGTGATGCATCTGTAGTGACGAGAGCGGCTTGTTTTTGGCCCCCATATATCAAATCAGCTACGAGCTTTGCCATATCTAGGTTGTCGAAGGAAATAAGCACTATGGAATCATCGGGTATTCCACCCAAGAGGACACTATTCAGATCTTCAATGCCTGTTGGTATTGCCATGCTTACACGTTTGTATAGAAGGCTTAAAAACTTTCCCCTTGCGCACCCCCTAGCTTGCTTTTTCATATACTCACATACTCTTTTACGGTCCTTTTTGCAAGTACTTTCTATCTCATTGCCCCATTTGCCGCATTTGCTCCATCTGTTAACTACCTACTTGAGCTGCGAAATACCGACGAAGTAGAACAAGAACCATAAGATGGCAAAGAGAAGGCCTATGAGCGTTTTTCTCTTCATAGCTGTGAGGCGGCGAGCTTGATAAGCCAAAACAACTATTGCATAGTATGTGACGATGGTTGCGAACATCTTTACGACGATGCCTCCAGCCTTGATCCATCCGTTTATGAAGCTAACGACCAAAACAAGGACGTATGTGAAGAGGAGCACGCTTCCTATAATGCTGGCATAGAGGTCTATATCTATGTGGCTGAGATGGGCCGCGAAGAGTATGAGCGTTGTAAAGGCGAGAAGCCACCCAATGTTGTTTATATAGGGGCCTAGAGAGCTGGGCAGAGAAAAGGGCGTCGGAATGCCTATGAGGAGGATAGCCAAGATTAAAAGACCTGCTTGTTTGTATAGGCATTCTCCGAATAGGAAGGACGGCCATTTTATCTCCATACATACACCTCCAGTGGCTTGCTCTTGCCTTTAACCTCAACCTTTTTTATGTGCGTTCTGCTTATTTTTAGTTTTCCCTTCTTTTCAAGCTTTTTAGCTAAGGCAAGAGGCATAACAATTTCCCATGCCTTTGCCACACCGTTGAGGCGTGAGGCTGTGTTGACGACATCACCTATGACTGTATAATCCATCTGCATCTCCGAACCTATATTGCCGACGACGAGCTCGCCCTCATTCATACCTATACCTATGGCAAAGTCTAAGCCATACTTTCCCTTAATCTCTTTGGCATATACCTTCAACCCCTCTATAATTTCTTTTGACATGGCAAAGGCCCGCTCCTCAAAGTCTTCTTGTGAATAGGGAATATTGAAAGCAATCATGGCAGCGTCTCCTATAAATTTGAGGAGTGTCCCCTTCCACTTCTTGGCTTTGTCTGTTATGATATGAAAGTGGCCGTTGAGGATTTCGACGACGTCCTCCGGCTCTAGCCTTTCAGACATGGCTGTAAAGCCCCTCACATCTGTGAATATAATGAGCGCTTCTCTCTTCTCACCTCCCATTTTTATGGGCTTTTTGAGCAGTTCCTTAACTAGGCTTTCGTCCACGTAGCGTGAGAAATAGCTGAGTGTTTTCCGGCGCTGTGCCTCTATGTAGTAAAGGAGAACAAGCACAAGTATGGGTAAAGCATTCAGGCCTATGTTGAATATAGTGTAGAATTCTCTCAGCACTTTGCCGTATAAGAAAAGCCAGAGGTTGAAGAAGGCAAAGAGAAAGACACCACCTATGAGGAGGTAGCTAAGCTTTTCCTCCTCTCTGTACTTTATGAAGGTCTCCACTCCAAGATAGAGCAAGAGGGTTAGTATAAGCTCATATAACACAAAGGAGATGGATAAAAAGCATTTATATATGTTTCCACTCAACATGTCCCTATGATGCTTGCTTTGTCGACAGCGCTCTCTTTTCTTGTTAGGGCTAGCCTCGGTGGCCTCTTTCTGCTTATAGCTTCTGCTTATGACTTGTTGAATAACAAAAATATTCCTGATGAGTTCCTTGTTTGGAGCCTTGGCATTTCCTTCTTAGTAGCTTTCTTTACACTTCCATCTTCTGACTTCTTGTATGGCTCTATACAGGCTTTAATCATTGTTGCCTTCGGTTATCTACTTTATATTAAGGGTGTTATGGGGTTGGCAGACCCTATCTTATTAGCGGAGATCTCTGTCCTTATACCGACGCTTCCTAATGCACTCTTTGCCTTTCCCTTTATACTTGTCGTGCTTATATACGGGGGCGTATTCTTTGCCTTGTTTGCGGCGCTTTACTTTGGATTTAAGCTGTGGAAGCGCGGCATAAAGAAGAAGATAAAGTGGATGAACCTCCTCATATTCATAAGCTTCCTTCTCTTTTGGTATGTGTACGCGCAGTTGCCCATGCAGAATATGCTCTTCTTGGCTATGCTCGCCATTCTCTCCATTGCAGCGACGTTTGTTGGCCTATTTGTTGATGATGTTAAAGATCTTATGATTGTTGAGATGCCTCTTAAGAAGGCCAGGGAGGAGGTGCTTGCCGACGAAGAAGTAGAGAAGCTTTCTTCATATATAGGCTGGAAAAACGTGCTCACCGCTAGCGTTATAGAGCGTTTGAAAAAAGCGGGCATAAAAAAAGTTAAAGTGTATGGGGGCATGCTGCCCTTCATGCCCTTTTTATTAGGCGGCTTTCTGTTGGCGCTTTTCTATGGGACTGTATTGCTTTTCTGACGGCGGGAAACTTTCCTAACCCCTCTCCTTTTTCTGCTCTTTTTCTTTTTTATTTGCTCTATTCTAGCGCTACTTTTTCCGTTGTGCTTACTTTATTTTATGCTTATGCGCTTGGCCTTCTTCTCTTTCTTTAAGGGCACTTTCACACGAAGCACGCCGTCTTTGAATTCAGCAGATATCTTTTTCTCGTCAGCATTCTCCGGGAGTGCAATCTCTCGTCTGAGCTTTGATATGGCTCTCTCTTGATATATATAATGTTTCTCTTTTTCGCTTTTCTCCTCCTTTTTCTGTCCCTCAATAATTAATAAGCCGTCTTCTACATAGGCTTTCACTTCGTCCTTTTTGAAGCCGGGGAAGTCTAGCTCATACACAATGGCGTTCTTCTCTTTATATGTGTTTAGCGTTGGTGCGCGTTTTATGCCAAACACACCAATCTCTTTGCCAAAATCCCTACCAAAGACGTGCTTCATATATTCCTCAAAAGCCTTCATATGTTCTTCAGGGTCAAAAACCCTCATCTTCTCACCCCCTTCCTACTTTCTTATTTATCTTGCTGTATTGTTGTAGGGGTATGTTATTAGCATGATATCTTACTTGCCTTAATGATTAAGCTCTCTGTTTGTTTTTAAACGTTGCCCTTGGCTTGTGTTCCGCGTGCATCAGCCGCTGTCAGCCTCATCACGATTCAGAGATTGTTCATATCATCACTGCACGCAGCTTACCTCTTACTATCAGCAAAGTTGCTCATGGCGCTTATAGTGGGCCAGTCTTGCAACTCTTCTGCTTACTTAACTTTTACCTTATCTATTGGCCATCTTGCTTTTTAAGCTTTTGAGGCTCACAAACGCGTCTCTTTCGAGCTCTTCTAACTTTTGAGAAATGAGTTTTTTCTGCTCTTCTAGAGAGGGTATAACCACATATTCGAGGGCGTTCACGCGCCTCTTCGTCGTTTCTATCTCAGCCAGTAAGCGTTTTACTACAACCTCTACTTCTGCTGTAGCTATTATGTGCTTGAGGATTTCTATGTACTTTTCAATCACAAAGTCGACGAGGGGAGGCATGTTCTTGGGCCTCTTTAAGCCTTTAACTTTGAATGCCATTTCCGGTATGTGCACACCCATGACGTTTTTTGTCTTTACTTCGAGCGTGTAGTTCAAGAGCGTCGATGCAGCAAAGGATGCTATTTCAGCATCCATGTATTCAGTGAGTGTGTAGTAGAGATATACATGCGCTTCTTTTAACATCTCGTTCAACTCAGCCCTTACATCCTTTGCCTTTTTGAGTATGGAGAAAAGCTCCATTATGAGTACGTCTCGTTTGCGCTTGAGCAAGCTGTGCCCCTTTGAGGCTAGCTTTATGCGCCCCTTTACTTTAAGCAACTCCATTCTCGTCGGTATAATCTGCGCCATTTCTCCACCTTCTTCTTTTGGTCCAGTATTCTTTTTGCTTCCTCACATTTATTACCTATCTTCTTACTCTTTTCTAGCCGCTACTATCTGCTGTGTTCTGCTTGTTGCCCGTGTTACTGCTTGCCTGCCTCTTTCTTTTCCTTCTCCACTGCTTTCTTCATGTACTTTTCTATGAACTCCTTCTTGACCTTCTTGAGCTCTCTTTCTGGAAGTATTGACAGGAGTTCCCAGCCTATGTCGAGCGTTCTTTCTATTGAGCGGTCTTCTCTGTAACCTTGGGTTATGAATTGCTTTTCAAATGCGTCGGCGAAGTGCAAGTATTTTCTGTCAGTGTCTGAGAGTGCTCCTTCACCAACAACAGCGGATAAAGCCCTTAAGTCTCTACCGTTGGCGTATGCAGCGTAGAGCTGGTCGCTAAGCCTCGCGTGATCTTCCCTTGTTTTTTCAGGGCCTATACCAGAGCTCATAAGCCTGCTGAGACTGGGCAAGGGATCTACGGGCGGATATATGCCTTTTCTATACAAATCTCTGCTGAGCACTATTTGGCCTTCTGTAATGTAGCCCGTTAAGTCTGGAATGGGATGTGTTTTGTCGTCGCCGGGCATCGTTAGTATGGGAATCTGTGTGAGTGTGCCCTTCTTGCCTTGAACCCTTCCTGCCCTCTCGTAAAGCATGGCCAAATCTGTATACATGTAACCGGGGTAACCTCTCCTTCCGGGCACTTCGTTTCTAGCTGCTGAAACTTCCCTCAAAGCCTCTGCGTAGTTTGTAATATCTGTCATGATTACTAGGACGTGCATGTCTTTTTCAAAAGCTAGGTATTCAGCGGTTGTGAGCGCTATACGTGGTGTTATGAGCCTCTCGACAGATGGGTCGTTGGCTAGGTTTAAGAAGAGCACAGCCCTTTCCAAAGCACCCGTTCTTTCAAAGTCGCGGATGAAGAAGTGGGCTTCTTCGTGAGTAATACCTATGGCAGCGAAAACGACTACGAACTGTTCATTTTCGCCGAGGACCTTTGCTTGCCTTGCTATTTGCACAGCTAGCTTGTTGTGGGGTAAACCAGCAGCACTGAATAGGGGGAGCTTTTGTCCTCTGACTAGCGTATTCATGCCGTCGATTGTTGAAATGCCCGTCTGTATAAAGTCAGAAGGAGGGGCCCTGCTTGCTGGGTTTATAGGCAGTCCATTCACGTCTAGCCTTTCTTCTGCTACAGGAGCCGGAGCATTATCTATGGGCACGCCGAGACCAGAGAAAACCCTGCCCAGCATTTCTTCGCTTACACCTATCTTCATCGTCTCGCCTAAAAAGCGGACGGCGCTGCCCGTGCTTATACCTTCTGTAGGGCCAAAGACTTGGACCACAGCTATCTTTTCTGAAATGTCGAGGACCTGCCCCTTTCTCCTTTCGCCGTTGCCTAGCTCTATTTCTACAATCTCGCCATAAGCGACACCTTCAACATCCTCTACGAATACAAGAGGACCCGCGATTTCTGAAATGCTTGTATATTCCTTCATGTTTCCACCAGCTTTACTTTTTCATCTCACCTTAATTATACCTTATGCAGAGAGGTTGCCCAGCTCTTTGGCAATCCTCTCCTTTATGGCTTTAACATCCTTCACGTGTTCTAAGTACTTCATCCTTCCGATTTCTTCTACGACGTTGGCGTTTGCTATGCTTTTTATTTCCACACCTCTCTCGAGCGTGGCCAATCCTTGCCTGTAAAACTCGAGTATGTTTGCAAGCATGGCATCTGCTTTCTCGAGAGTGCAGTACATATCTACTTCATGGAAGGCGTTTTGTTGTAAGAAGTCTTCTCTCAACATCCTCGTCACTATGAGTATGAGCTGCTCTTTGTCTGGAAGCGCGTCCGGCCCGACAAGCTGAACGATTTCTTGCAGCTCTGCTTCTCTTTGCAGAAGCTTCATGGCTTCATCTCTTCTCTGCACAAACTCCTCTGATACGTTTTTAGCAAACCACTCCATCAAGCCGTCTTTGTATAGAGAATAACTGGTTAGCCAGTTTATGGCTGGAAAGTGCCTGCGTTGGGCTAAGCTCGCGTCGAGAGCTAAGAAAACCTTGACAACTCTGAGTGTGTTTTGGCTCACAGGCTCTGAAAGGTCTCCGCCAGGAGGCGATACAGCTCCTATTATTGTAACACTTCCTTCTTTACCGGATAGCGTTTCCACTCTTCCACTCCTCTCGTAGAACTCCGCTAGTTTTCTAGCTAGATAAGCAGGATAACCTTCCTCGCCGGGCATCTCTTCTAAACGACCGCCGATTTCACGAAGTGCTTCAGCCCATCTACTTGTTGAGTCTGCCATTAACGCTACTGAATAGCCCATGTCTCTATAGTACTCTGCTAGCGTTATGCCTGTGTATATGCTTGCTTCCCTAGCAGCGACGGGCATGTTGCTTGTGTTGGCTATAAGGACAGTTCTTTCTAAGAGTGGCTTCCCGCTGCGTGGGTCTGTTAGCTTGGGGAACTCATGCAGAACTTCTGTCATCTCGTTGCCACGCTCTCCGCAGCCTACGTATACGACGACATCTGCGTCACTCCACTTAGCTAGGCTCTGCTGTGTAACAGTTTTTCCGCTGCCGAATGGTCCTGGAATGGCTGTCGTGCCGCCCTTTGCTATGGGGAAAAATGTATCAATGACACGCATACCTGTAGTTAAGAGCACGTTGGGCGGCTGCTTCTCTACAAAAGGCCTTGCCCTTCTGACGGGCCAACGGTGGCTTAATCTGAGCGCCTTCTTTTGGCCCATGTGCTCTATCTCGCCAATCTCATCTTCGACTGTAAAGGAGCCTTCCTTTATGCTTTTTACTGTGCCGTCGTAGGGGCTAAGCACTCTGTGCTCTATGAGATCTGTTTCTTGGACAGTGCCTATGATCGCTCCTCGTCTTATTTTGTCGCCTTTTTTGACAAGGGGCTTGAAGGTCCATTTCTTCTTTCTGTCTAAGGGCGCAGCAACGGCGCCTCTTTTTATGTATGTACCACTCTCTTCTGCTATGACTTCCAAGGGCCTTTGAATGCCGTCGTATATGTTCTTCAGTATACCAGGGCCTAGTTCAACAGCTAGAGGCATGCCCGTTCCTACGACGGGGTCTCCGGGCTTTAGGCCAGCCGTGTCTTCGTAAACCTGTATGACACTCACATTGCCGACGATTTTTATCACTTCTCCTATGAGTTGTTCTTCACCGACTCTAACCACGTCGTACATGCTAGCATCTATACCTTTTGCCTGCACTACAGGGCCAGCAACCCTCACGATCTTTCCTTTCTTTACCATATGATCACCATTAACATTCATTAACATGTTCAACTTATGCCAACTTGTCTATTCGGTTCAATTTAACCAACCGCTTACTTAAGCTCTATACCGAGAGCCTTTTTGACAAGCTCTCTTATGGAGCCGCCTTCTTCCATCTCCCTCCCTTCGAGGGAAATGATTATGAATAGGGGTTGTGTTGAAGCTTCTACAGCCTTCCTTAGTCTATGTGACAGTCTTTCGGCGACGCTGTCTTGGAGTATTATTAAGGCGAAGCGTTCTTTTGCCGTTTCATCGTTTAACAATGCTTCTATGGCCTTAACAAGCTCTGCTTCATTCCCTTGAGGATCCAACTCGAACACGTCTTCTATGCCCGCTAGTTTAAATGCTGTGGCAAACAACTTGTCCCCACAGGCTGCTATTCTCTTGTCTGTCTGTAGCTCCTGCTTTTCTATCTTTTTCTCTCCTTTCTCTTTTTCTACAGCCTTCCTCTCGTCTTTCATCACTGCCCACCTCTTCATTTCTCTCTTTTATACGACTATACTTTTCAGCACATCTTCTTTGCTCATGCCGAGCTGCTTTGCCACCACTATGCGCTTTATATTTTTGATTTCCTCTTCTAGCAGTAAGAGGAACGTGAGCGTCCTGTCTATAGAGAAATATGTCATAGAATATGTATGTTTGTTCTGCTTAGCCACTTGCCTTTTTATCTTATGATAAAGCTCAGCCATGTTTTCTTGGCCTTCGTTTTCTCCAGCTTTGCCTTCTATGCCAAACAGCTTCAACAACTCTTTTAACCTCTTCTTGTCTTTGAACGCTTGTATAAAAGCCCTTTTGCTTAATAGGCCCGCTTTGATCTCATCCAATGCCTCCTTAAATTCATCTGGCTTCGCGTTGTTGCTCTGCATCTTCACTACTAACAGCAACCTCTGAATATCCGCTTCATATAAAAGCAATTGGAAGGCCTTGGATCGCGCCGCTTTGTCTTTGAGCTCTTCTAAATAGAGCGTGTCCAAAGCCTCGGCTAGCTTTACAAAGTTATCTGCGTTGAGTGTTTTCATGTCCACATCTAATTTGCTTACTTTACCTGCTTCATTAGAACCAGAGTTGCCAAATACTTTTCTCATAAATGCTTTTAGTGGCGCTTCACTTTTGACAATCTCTAGCCAATCCTCTTTGTTTAAAGTGCCGCATACCATCTTCGGGCAGATCTCCTCTGGCTTCCTGCCTTTTATAAGCTCGCCGAAAAACACTTTAGCAGAGAGTATGTCATAGCGCTTTATGAATAGTTTGTAGAGCTCCGCATCCTTGCCTTTGAAGTGAAGCTTTAGCTTTTCAACAACCTCTGAAAGCCGCTTATTCGCAGCCTCTTCTATGGCTTCGCTAGTGGGCTTTCCGTGCTGAAATGCCGCCTCAAGTTGTTTTTTGTAGCTATCCATCCTTAATAACATCTCTGCAACAGCTTCTACATTTTTTACAGATGCCAAATCTATGTAATCCCGCTCTTTAAGGAGCTTGCTCTTCATGCCGGAAACTTTGGCACTGACATTGCCGTAGCGATGTGGGCCTGTTATTGTATATAATGGATTGCCGGCTAAGCTAAAACTTTCTTCACCCATTTATTCACCTTTCCTCTATATGTGCGCCTATTTTATTCATTCTCAAATGCCTTGCTGTAGAATAACTTCCTTAGCTCATCCTCTTTGTTTGATAGGAGCGTCTTGAGTGTATAGTCGTATACATAGCTGGCTCTTTCTGGCTTTATCTTTATACCTCTGTCGTCGAGCTCAGTTTTTATGTGGACTTTTTTGAATATGTTGTTGGCTAAGCTTTTTATGAGCTTCTTATCTGCTTTGTTGCATACAATGGTTATACTCTTTTCGCTTGTCTCTTTCCCTTTTACGTTGTCAAGCGCTCTTTTTATGTATTCTTTATAATCCTCTGATTTTAGGAATGCTTCAACTGCGTCGTTGAGCGCTTGCCTAAACAACTCCTCTTTCTTCTCTGCTATGGCTCGCTTTCCTTCAAGCCTAGCTCTGGCTATGGCCTCCTTCTCTTTTTCAGCCAACTCTTCTTTGTATTTGGCGAGCTCCGCTTTCTCTATATTCTTAAGCTTTGTGTGGAGCTTTGAGAGCTCTTCTTTTTCTTCTCTTTCTACAGCTTGAAGTATCTGCTGGGCTTCCTCTTTCGCCGCTTTTAGAATCTCTTCTTTTAAGGAGAGGGCAGCTTGGGCTTGGCTTTGATTGGCTGAGCCTTTACTTTCGCTGCCCATGCTGTCCCTTCCTTCCATTGCATTCATCTTTATCATACCTTTTTATACCTTCATGACGAGGAGCACGGCTATGAGGAAACCCAAAACAGCCAGCAATTCGGGAATGGCCATCCATATAAGGACGTTACCGACCATTTCAGGCCTTTCGCTTACTAAGCCCATTGAAGAAGAGCCTACGCTGGCTTGGCTCCAAGCTGTTGCTAATGCAGATAAACCCATAGCTACTGCAGCTCCCATAGCTATTGCGCCCGGTGTTGTGAACCAAGCGCTACTTATACCAGATATTTCACTTACCATATTCTCACCTCTTTTTTAGCATGAGTGGAAGAGCAAAAGGCTTGTAAACTTTGCCTCCTCCTTGAATGAATTTCATGGCAAACTCCAATATATGAAGCCTGCCACCCTGCACAGCACTTTCAAACATAGCAATAAGTGTGTTGACGGAGTGCAAACTTAAATAAATAGCGGTCATAACAAGGCCAACAACCACGCCGACAAGACCACCTCCAGCGGCTCCAAAAGATGGCATAGTATATCGATTTATTATCTCTGCCAATATAACGCCAGATACACCTACGGCAGCTATACGGAAATAACTTGCTGTATTCGATATAATGCTTGGCAGCTCAACCACGCCGACAAAACCTTCTAGCCACACAATGGCGCCAGCGCCTACAATGAACAACAGCCAACCAGCTCCGCTTACAACGCTTGCTGCAAAGCCCGTGAAGGCCCCTAAGTAGATGGCTATGAGCAGCGTGAAGCCTATAGTAGCGCTAGCCCAACCCAACTTCGCATACATGTGCTTTTTGTGCCCTTCTTTGAAGGCAGTGTATGCTCCTAAGAGCTGACCCAAAGTTATATGAAGTGCGCCGACGAGCCCTGAGAGCAGCAACAAAATGGTAAAGGTTTCTGTTCTATGAAAGCCGTGGTAAAGTGGGCCAGTGATATGAATGCCAATGGATGAAAGCAGGGAAGCCAGCTTTTTTAAGAAGACAAAATGGCTAGCGCCTAACCATTCATCGAATATGATGCCCCATAACATACCCCCTATGGATGCTATGATCCACACGTCAGATATCTGCCTAATGCTCTTGCTCTTTGGGAACTTCTTCTTAAGAAAGCTAGCTATGAATAGTGATATGATACTATAACCAACATCTCCGATAATCATGCCATATATGAAGGGAAACGTGAGTGCATAGAAGAGTGCAGCATTCAATTCATTACCTCTTGGCAATGAGCTGAACATATAACCTATTTCAAAAGGCTCTACAGGCTTTGGGTCGTCTATATGCGTGGGTGGGATATCTGCTGGGTCCTTTATTTTCTCATATTTTTCTTCGAGTGTGCTTTCCTTAAGCACTTCTACAAGAACTGCGTTTCTAAATAGCTTCTTCAGCTCTGCCTCGAAGGATTTGAGCATCTTCTTGGGCATCCACCCTTCTATTATATACGTGTAGGATGAGCGTGCGAACTGTCTGGCTGCTAGCGCTTCGCTTTCATAGATTTCTAGCTGCTCTATGAGCAAGGGGAGATCCTTCATTTTCTTACATTCTGTTTTGAGCTTCTCCTTCAACTTATCCAATTCACCCTTTATCTCTTCTAACCTTTTATTACTCTCTTGCAAAAGTCCTTTTGGAGATTCTTCAGGCAGCTTTACCATCCATTCGGCTAGTTCACCTAGCTTGTTAAACTCGCTTGTCTGTGTCGCTTTTGCCACCTGCCCCTCTTGTCCTCTTCTGAATACAACAAGATACGCACCCTTACCTTCCTTGCCTTTTAATGCTTCAACAGCTACGGCTTCCTTTAAATGTATGACAGAGCCCTTGCCGTCTTTACCTTTTCCTTCTTTCATCTCCTCCTCTTTTCCTCCATCATTTTCATCTTTTACTATTCGCGCTCCCTCCTTTACTTTGACGACATATGCTTCAACTGAGCTGGGCAGTCGTTTGTAATCTAAGCCCGCGTTTACAACCTTGCTAAGCTCTTCAATTTCTTTTTCAACGGCAGCCTTTTCAGTTTCTAGTTGCTCCACATTACTTACTATAATGCTAAGCACACCTTCCACGTCCTGCTCAATACCATGAGCTTTTTCCAATATAACACGGAGCTTCTCTAGCTTACCCGACTCCCTCTGCCCTTCTTCACTTTCCTCCTCCTTTGTACTTTTCCCATCTCTTTCTTTGTCCGCCTCTCGTGCATGGCAAGCATTTTTTATTTTTGGAAGGGCATTCCTGAAGAGGAGAAGCAAGGGTGATAACTCGTCGAAGAATTTGAAAGGGGTAGCTTTTTCCCACGCATCTTTTGGCTTTACTTCTTCTAAATGGAGTAGGCCCGCTTTGTGGAGGAACTGCGTTAGCTCTATAGATATGCCTCTTGTTGCATATATTCTGACTTTAACCATTTTTTCGGGCCACAAACCCATTATGTTGCACCTCATTCGGCAAGAAGCTTAGCCATTTCTTTTATGATGGCATCGCTTATTTTCTTCTTTTCCAAAGCGGAAACTTTAGAGGCATAGGCCTTTTTTATCTTGGCGATTTCCTTATCCACAGCTTCGGTGTGAGCTTTAAGCAATTGAGCTTTTTTTACTTGAAGTGCTTTTTTCCATTTCTCCTCTTCATCTGCTAATTTAGTGGAGAGCTTTTCTCGCCTATTTTTTGCTTCGCTCTCTGCTTGTTTCACAATCTGCTCTGCTTTCTTCTCAGCTTCGCTGATTTCATCTAAAACGCTCATAATTCCCCTCGCGGCTCCCTTCTTGTTTCGAAACCTTTAAAATCATATGTTGACTTTTAGGTTGAGCTCTTTTTTCAGCTCCCTGTAGCGGTTTCTTATGGTTACTTCTGTAACGCCTGCCACGTCAGCTACTTCTTTTTGCGTCTTGCGCTCGCCGTGCTCAGCTGCCGCTATGTATATGGCTGCTGCAGCTACTCCCGTCGGTCCTCTTCCGGATATGAGGCCCTTCTTGAGGGCTTTCTTTATTATGTTTACAGCTTCCTCTTGGACCTTTGGGCTTAAGTTGAGTGCAGCCGCGAACTTAGGCACGTACGTGCTAGGATCTGTTAGAGGAATGTTAAGGCTCATCTCTTTCTTTAAGAACCTGTAGGCTCTACCTATTTCTTTCTTCTCTATGCCGCTAGCTCTGCTTATCTCGTCGAGTGTTCGGGGTATGCCATATTGCCTGCATATGGCGTATATTGTAGCTGCGACGACGCTTTCTATAAGTCTGCCGCGTATGAGCTCTTGCTTTACTGCCTTTCTGTACATCATGGCTGCCGCTTCTTTTACGTTGTCCGGCAAGCCTAGGGAAGAACCCACTCTGTCGAGCTCAGCCAAGGCTATGCTTAAGTTTTTCTCGAAGCTTGTGGCTATGCTTACACGCTTGTGCCACTTGCGCATTCTGTGCAGCTCAGCCCTGTGCTTAACGTCTATTTTTGAACCTCTTATGTCTCTGTTGTATTGGTCAATCTCTGTTACAAGACCTTTGTTGGGTCTCATGTACGTCGTGGGAGAGCCACCTCTTGCACGCTTAGCCCTCTGCTCAGCGTCGAAGCTTCTCCATTCTGGCCCATAGTCTTCTAGGTTCTCAGATATAACAAGGCCACAATCCTTACATATAATTTCTCCGCGCTCATAGTCGCGTATAAGGTTTGTGCTGCCACACTCGGGGCAGACATAAATTCTGTCGAGCTTTTCCTTGCTTTTAAGTGGGTTTGGGACTTCGTGTGTCTTTATGCTGCGCTTTTCTTTCAGGAAATGTGCAGATCTGCTAGAGCGCGTTTTTGGCTGTGTCGCAGCCGGTGTCTCCTTTGCTTTTTTTGTCGGTTTTGCTAAGCCACTTTTGTCTTTACTTTTTTTGCTTGTCTCTTTAGCCTTTTTTACTTTTTTTGCCACTTTCTTCTTTACTTCTTTTTTGTTACTCTTTCTGATTTTCTTGCTGGTAGGTTTGCTCTGTACTTTTACTTTTGTGACCTTTTTCTTCTCTTTTGCCTTTGTACTTCTTCTCTTAACTTCCTTTTTTACCTTCGTGACTTTTTTGACGGCTTTTTTCTTAGGTGTTTTTTTGATGTTTTTCTTCTCTTTTGCCTTTTGCTTACTTTTCTTTTTAATGT
>WAMF01000018.1 GCA_015522475.1 Microcaldota archaeon | reverse complement strand
TTAAACAGCTCAAGAGGCATAACTGCAAAACTAAAAAACGCCAAACTATCTAACCTCCATATACACAACTCCACCCAATACGGCATATTCTTAGATTCTGGAAGCAACAATGTCACAATCATTAATAGCACGATAAATTTATCGGGTGATAAGGGGGTGTATGTTAAAAGCGTTCCTAACTTAAATATTCTCTCCACCACAATTTTAAACAACACATACGGCATCTACCTCCAAAGCACATCCGGCGCAAACATAACAAACGTCACGAGCTGCCAAGCGAGCCAAGCAGGCTTTTACTTCGACGCTAATTCAAACAATAACATCGGCGATAACAATATCGGCAACCTAACGGACTTGGGCAGCAACCCAGACTTCCACACAAACACGACAGGCTGCATCCGTGTAATTCCTAGCTTTGTTTCGCCCACCCCAGCTAATGATTCAAGTCTTGCGTCACATTCGATTGAAGCAAATGTTTCTGTGTATGTACGAGATGCAACATTGACCAATGTTACAATATATCTATATAACTCTTCTTCATTGGCAGCTAATTTCACATGCACAACACCTGCTTGCTATAATGAATTCAACAATTTGTCTTATGGCATATATCATCTAAACGCAACATCCTGCTCAACCGCTGGCCTATGCAACTCAACAGAGACGCGAACCATCCATTTAATCGATGTAGTGCCGCCAAATATATCCTTTGCTAATAGTACAACAGAATCCGGCAACTATTCGCAGAACTGGGTTTTCGTCAATATAAGCTGTTTAGATGAAAGTTCAACAATAGCTCAGCTCTACTTCGACAATAACCCAGAGCCCTTCCCCAACCACGAAGGCACGTATTATTGGATAAATAAAACAAACATACCCGACGGCAACCACACCTTCTACGCCAAATGTACCGACTCCTATGGCAACGAGAACACAACGGAAACACGAAATATCTTTATAGACACAGAGGCTCCGTTCATAAACATCTCCTCGCCCGCGCATTGGGCCTACTACAACACAACAACCATCTGGCTGAACCTCTCTATAAACGACGCAGACCCCGACACAACGCTCTACCAAATCGACAACGGCTCAAATCAAACATTCACAGCCAACACAACCTTAACGCTAACAGAAGGCAACCACACAATAAAGATCTACGCCAACGATTCTCTCGGCCATCTAACCACAGCGATGCTACACATAACCATCGACTTAACAAAGCCCAACGCTACAATAAATAGCACAACCACAACAGACGCAGCCCAATTAACAATGAACACATCAGAACCAACCATCTACACCTTCAACTTCCAAAACACAACTTACAACTCTACAACCTACTCAACACGACACACAATCAACCTAACAAACCTCACAGCATCAACAACCTACAACCTAACAATAACCTTCTGCGATAAAGCCCATAACTGCATAATCAAGCCATACAACTTCACAACAAAAGCAATTCCAAAACCACCAAGCCACAAAAAGACAAAACACTTCTCCGTAGATTACACCTTTGAAGACAATAAGCTCACATTCACAATAACCTATAGAGACAAGTCACTAGAAGACGTCAGAATCCTCCAAAAATTCGACGACAGTACAGAAGTAACATACACAAACTGCAAGGGAACAGCAGAGTTCACAATAAACAAAGCAGGCACATACTACTACACGTTGTCCAAATCTAACTACAAAAAGCAGACGCTTAAGCTAAGCTTAGCTCCATCTAAGCCTACACCACAGCCCAAAACGACAGTCTTCTTATTAGCTACATACAATAACCTATCAGGAGAAATCATAATAGAGCTCACATTAAAGAAAGGAGACAAAAAGCTCACAATAGATGAAGCAAAACCCATATTATACATAAAGCAACCCACGGGAGAAACGAAAACATTAGCCGTAACAACAAATCCATTTATGTACAGAGTTCAAGAGTTGGGTACATATACCATAAGGCTTAAATGCTGCAGTAAAGAGGTAAGCACAACGTTAGATATAAATAGCAAGCCAAAAACAGGGAAAGAACGGCCTCCTATTATAAGCCCATCAAAGAAAGCCATCATCATACAAGCACCCAGCCAAATAAAACTAAACCAAACAGCAGAAATATATGTAGTGTATCAAGGTGGCACACCAGCTTCAAATATAACACTCTATGCGAACTATGAAGGCAAATCAACACGGCTAAAAACAAACAAAGAAGGTGTAGCCAGATTCATACCAACAGAGCCCGGCACATATCTAATAAGCTCAGACATTCCTATAAAATCCACCTCAACTATAGAAGTAAAGCCCCCACAACCTTTAGGAGAATCATCAGCTTCGCCAGCAGAAAACGCATCACAAAATGGCCAGTTATATGAGAAAAAAGTGCCTCTTGTTGTAGAAAAGAAATCAACAGTCTTTGTAAAGCCCAAAATAAATGGCACATATAAAGTCCGTGTTTACCTTAGTAATAAGCTTATATTTGAAAAAGAAGCCAATGGAACTCTCACTCTAGCAGATCTTCCTAAAGGCCAATATACGGTTGATGTTCAATCTGTTAAAGAAATAAACGGCTTATCTTTAGAAGTCGCTACGCCAGGCTTTTTAACCCTGCCCATAAATGCTTATACTATCGGTGGCGCATTTATTGTAGCAGCAGTTCTTGTAGTGGCGATATACGCTTTGGCTAAGAAGTGGTGGAAGAAGGAGAAAACCGCAGCTTAATCTCCTTCAACCAGCCCACAACGAAACGCTTTTAAAGCCTCCGAGAGAAAAAGGAGCATGCGAGCTCGCTTCCTAGTGCTTGTTTTGCTTTTTTTGGCTTTTGCTAGTTTCAGCTTCTCTGCTTGTGTGAACCTCTCAGATAGCTCGACGTGGGGGACAAATATAACCCAAGATGCTTATGGAACCTTCTATATTAATGGAAATGTAACGCTATGCACCGATACATATAAAGTAGGAGCGAATGATTCTGCGTCTACTCATGCAGCCCTTATCTTCAATGTTAGCGACGTCGTCCTCGATTGTGCGGGTTCTACAATTGAACCGCCAAGCAATGACAGTGGTTATTATTATGCAATCAAGGCAAAAGATCTTTCAAATATATCTATTAGAAATTGCACCATCCAGGATTACTATTTGGAAGGTAAAGGTTCATATGTGGATTTTGATAATATAACAGAATGTGATATTTCTAACTCTACATTTTATCACACACGAAGTGACGATATTAATCGTTCCGCGGGATACATTTACATCAGCAATTCAAAGGAATGTACCTTAATTGGAAATAACCTCAGCCATGATCCGTCATTAGATAGTAACATTTCTTCTTCTGATCATCTTGTATTTGCTGAGTTAGAGGCATCTACCCAAGTAGATATAGCCAATAATTCCTTCACTACTTGTGCAGATCAATTAGGAGTATATAGTGACTCCTCCCTTATAAATATTTCGGGAAACAGTTTCACGTTCTCCTTTGCCTCCTGTAATTGTAATGCAATTCGAGGCACCTCTTTGCAAAATGTCAAAATAGGACACAACTTCGTCAATGTTATGGGTGGTCCTAGCTTAGCCATACAATTTTCAGAGGTAAATGACACTACAATTTTCAACAACAATATTTCTGTGAGTTCTCAGGGGTCGAATAGCTTCATTGCGATATACTTGTATGACATAGGGCACAACATTTCTGTCTTTAACAACGTAATTGGTACTTATACTAACACTACCTTAAGTGAATCCATATATCTTTTAGGACCCTCTACTAATGATGCACTTGCTTATAATGTGAGTGTAGCAAATAATTCCCTTATAGGAGGTCTTATGTTTTTTTCCAAGATAAACAATCTGACGGTAAAAGATAATGACTACACATCAACTTCAGCTAATCCTGATGGGTATGGCTTGTATTTAGATAGAATAAATGCCTCAATGGTTCACAACAATACGTTCAGAAACATTTCAGGAGGTCAACATCCTATCCCAATTGAAGTTTATAATGCAAATTACACTTCCATTCTCTCAAATAAGGTCATGTCTTCCCAACCAACTTACGGTATTCACTTCATGGATCTTTCGGACAATGGCAATCTTTATTCTGTGAACAACACAATCTCCTACAATCGGTTCTGTGGTGCTAGCAATGTTTCTTATTATTTGGGCAACGCCACTGTAAACACGACAGGTGTAGACAACTGGGGTAACCTAACAGATAGAGGTACAAATAACAACGTTCAAGCGGATAGTGAGCCCTGTTGTGTGGATCTAAATAATGCTGGCACCTGGGGCGACAAGGTTGTGAATGACAGCGGGACGCTCTACATTAACGATAACGTGACGCTGTGTCCTGGGAATTATACGCTCTCTCAATCTGGCAATCCTTTTTTCTTCTTTAATGCAACTAACGTGGTCTTTAACTGTAATGGTTCGAATGTTTCTTTTATGCCTTCATCTTCTTCTGCTTATATATTTGACCTAAACTATTCCACTGGAACTTTTGATAAGTGCAACTTTTCCACTACATCGTTTGTGAACTTATTTTATAGAGTTGGCTTAGATTCACAACTCTTAAACAGTGAAGTCTCAGGGCCGTTGACTAGGTTTGCTGATTCTGTAATGGGACTCTCTATAATTAATACTACGATACATAATGTTACAGCATACTCCTATGACATTTTATTTAATATAGGTGCAACAGGTTCTCCGTATAGTTTGAAGCTCATCAACAACACTTTTAAGAATATCACTGGCTTTAAATATATTTTTAATCTTTCTCCTACTGCGAATTCGGACTTAAATGTATCTCACAATGTCTTTAGAGATATACAAGCATCGGGATCTGGTGAGAGATATATTTTCTATAGAAGGGGAGGTAGTGGCCCCTGTAGTCTTCATGATAACTTCTTTAATAACACCCTTGTTGTTATTATGTACTTTGAGGGAAGCGCCGGTTGTAACATAACTTCGAACGAAGTACATAGAGCCCACTATCTATTCTCTGCAGGCGATACACCCAACTGGATAATTGAGAATAATTTGGTTTATGACACCTCTTACCCAATTGGGGGTTGGGGCAGTAATTGTTATGATATCTATGTTGAAAACACTACAATCATCCATCCAGGAACAGGTATATCGTTCCATGGAGGTTGTCACAACATAACTTTCCATAACGTTTCGGTATACTATCCCACCGTGAGAGGAATCTACGCGAAAGGTGTCTCAAACACAACATTTGCCAATGTATCTGTTGCTGTAAATGAAAGTGAAAGTTACTCTGCTGTTGCTATAGGGCCTGAGAGGACATATTATGCGGGAGATAGAGCCTCTTATAACTTTGAATTGTGTAATGTGACGATAGAAGGCAATTTGTCCTCCTCTATTCCAGCCGTGGAAATCACACCTTATAATGGTTTGGCTTTTAAGAATATAACTTTAAGAGATATAAATATTAATTTGTCTTCAGGAAGAGGTATATATGTTGACAGTTTGGATGGCTTTTCATTGGAGGACACTTCAGTAAAAGTGAGTAATTATTCCCTTCAGCTTGTCAATACATTGAAGGGAAAACTAAATAATAGCATTTTATCATCTACCTCAACCCCAGAGCTCTGTGTTGAGGGCACAGCTTTGGCCCATTACTTGCTAAATGTTTCTAATACAACTGTGGAGGGTAAGCCCCTTTACTACTTCTCCAATGGGCAAACAGGCGATGGCAAGACTTATATATCTGAGAATGAGGTGGGTGCTGTTGTGATAGTTAATTCTACTCTGGATATAGATGTCGGAAAACACAACGATGTTAATCCTGTGCTTACTGTGATGCCAAACACAACGTGCATGGGTAGTGTCTTCCTCTACCACAGCGATGTCAATTTAACCAACACAACAATTAGTGATGCGGAGCTGGCTATAAACACAGTCCACTCCTCGGCGAATATAAGTGGCGTTAACCTCACGCACAACATTAAAGCCTTGAAAATTGACAACTCCAACGTGACCCTGACCGATGCCAAGCAGATCTTCAACAACACCTATGCCGTTTATCTGCCAGCGGCTTTCAATTTAACAGTGGAGAACACAACTTTCAATAACAACACGTATGGCATATACCTCGCTGATGAGCCTATTGGCAATGTCATTGGCGGAGACTTTGTGGGCGGAGCTTACGCGATTTATTCTAATGTAAGTGACTCTAATGCAGAAATCACTCTTTCTAACATGACATTCGACAACTCAACCGTTGGCCTTTTCAGGTTCCATGGCCAATCTGGCTCACTTACAAATGTATGGGCAAATAATACACAGTTCATTTTTGACGATGCAAAGAACATCGAGCTATCCAATGCCGAATTGCATAGAAGAGGTGTTCTTTCTGAGCCACTCTACAAATCCCAAAACATAACGTTAGAAAATGTCTCATTGTATAAAGACGGGAACCCAGAAATAATGTTCGACTATTCTAACTTTTCAGATGTTTACCTTTCCAATATCTACTCTAATGGAAGTGGCTTAGAATTCTCACATGGCAACGATGCATATGTTACAAATTCTACCATCCTTACCTTTGATGATGATGGTATTGACCTTCGAGATGTTGATGGGGGTAATCTTTCCGACATTCTAATTGATGTGACGTACTCGCACAGCACAGAGGGATGGGGCGTTACTCTTGTTGACAATACTTCAAACATTGCCATGAATAATATAAGCGTTCACTTTTTAGACAACAATGGCTATTACGCGTGTTTCTTCAGTGATTATGGTGACTCGCCATCTGATATGTCATACCACTACAATATCACAGGTGAGAATCTTAAGTGCTATGATTTCAGAGTTTATTCTGGCTATGCTATTTATAATTGCCACAACTGCACTTTCAAAAACATCTATGCATATACATCTGAAAATCTTGGCTCTCCTAATGGCCTTGGTTTCATATATGTCAACTCCAATAACTCAAAGGCTGAAAACATCTTTGTGAAAGCTGATCATCCCCTTTCCTTGTTTGGTGGTGTGGGTTTGGCAGCCGAGTATGATCCCGGCACTGTGACAGTGCAGGGTATCCAATCCTTTAATACGAACATTAGCAACGTGTCTGTAAACGGTGCTTACATCTGCGCTCTCCAAGGCTTTGGTGTTCATAGTGGATTAATAGATAATGTAAATTGTGAAAACGTCTATTATGCTATCGGATCTATCGAAGACACAGAAGCTACATTTAGGCATATTTATACCTTAGCGCAGCCACCTATACTTGGTGACATTCTAGCCATAAATCCATCTGCTTTTGGGATTAACTCTCCTCTTAACTCCTTGGTAACTATAGAAGATAGCAATATCCTTATACCTTCAAGTGGTAAATACATTGATTACCAAGACGCGGCCCATTCTGTAACGTTCAATTTGCAGGATGTATCATTTGCTAATCTCTCCACAGTAAGTGTGCCTTTTTTCCTCAATTTGACGTATGATCCTAGTAGAAGGAGTAGATTGGGTTTTGATCGTACTCATACCTCTTACGTGTATGATGGTTTGGAATATGGTGTACAAAGTACTTCTTACTTTGATCCTGAGAGATTCGTTATAAGGCAGCTTAATGATAGTGCTGTTATTGTGAATTACTCAGAAGGTTATAATGTTGATTTAATTCCTGGAAGAGGGCGTTATCAAGATATAGCCTTCATGACTGCCAATCATGGTAGTAGTAGGTATAATACTGATCAAGTCTCTTTTAGGGCATATAATCTTTCCTCAAGAAGTACGCTGTGGTTAAAAACTTATAATGCTGGAGGGGATGATATCTGGATGGGGAACTTATTCCAAGTTGATGATAAAGTTTGCACTGTTATATGTAGTAGAAGTTCTCAGGGTGTTTATACTTCGCGTGTTATTTGTAATAAAATCTCCAATGGCGCTACCTCCACAATATCAGGAACCACCACCTACTCACATACATCTTGCATAGGAGCTGGTTATATCATAAACGATAGCGCCAGAACCTTTTATGTCTTCAAACCAGATGGTAATTTCAGCAGAGCCTCTATTGATACAGGTGTGCTCTGGACAACTTCTAAACCAGCCACCTTTGGCAAATGGTCTGCTCCTGTTGGCAAACCTTCGTATAATGCAGATATCTTCAGCGATATGTATCAAGATATATTTGCTGTGAATCGTTCTACGGGAGGAATTCTTTGGAATATCTTTTTGAACAATTCAAGTATTCAATCATTTGATGCAGCACACTCTTGGGTTGTTTTCCACTATGTAAATGGCTCCACGAGCTATCTCAAGGTTCTAAAGGATTCTGATGGACAATTAGTATTTCACGACAATGTTACTAATCCTGCAGACGGTGGATATGCTCGCATTTACTTTAAGTTGGATGGTGACATCCTTTTTGTAGCTAAGGTAATCCCCACTCCTTCCGATTCCGACATTGTTAATCTGTATGCTTATAATCTCTCTTCACATTCTGTTCTCTGGAACGTTACGTCTGATAAGGAAAATGTCTCTTCAGGGTATATCGGTGGTGTTGGGAAGTATGGTTCTTATTTATTTGTTGGTTCTGGTGTGTTCAATGCATCCAATGGTGCTTACTTATTTGATTGGTCAGCTACAGGGCTGCCCTATTATTTATATAATTACAATGTGGCGCCCTTTATTTACCATAATTACTATATGGGGAAGTTTGGCTTAAATTACTTCGTCCAAAGCTTCACAGCCAACCTTAGTTCGTGGAATAATACACTCACTTCTAGTGAGATCATGGTAGGTAATGCTTCCTCTAACGGGGCATCGGTGGTTGCTCTTAATTCTGGCATAAATGCTTCTCTGTTCGTTAGGAGCCGCATCCCCATCAAAGACTTATATGATTTGTATGACATAGAGGACCCAAATAATAAATATAGTGTTAACGTCTTTCGTACGAATCATTTTACCCAAGACCCCTTCTCCTTTGCTTCCTCTGATACGATCTACACTACTTTGCCACCGGGCCATTACTTACCTTTTGTGAACTTCACAATAACTGAGCCTGGCACATATACAGTTGGCATTGTTCCGGAGACCTACTTTAGAGGGCCATTTAACGCAAAAAATTATCCCACTTCCTGGTTCTACATGAGCTACTCATCATCACCTCTTTTCATAACATACGCATATAGTGACTACACAGGAGATGTTCCTTGCGACATACGATTGAATAACACATTTCTTCCGCGCTTCTATTCTCAGCTTAACTTTTCTCAATATATCCCGGAGTATGAATCTACTCTGGGCTCTATGATAAACTTTTTCCACACTGGAGCTGTTTACGATATAATCAATAACCCCAATTATTATACCCATCACTTTGTTTATGAAGCTAATTGTTCCAATATGACACTCTTAACTTTCTGGAAGAGTACACAAGTACCTGTTGACATTTACCTGCCAGCACCATCTCAGGTTTATTACTCTCAAGGAGATACAATTAACATAACTTTGTATTCTACGTTATTCCAATCCGACAATATAAATGTATCTGTAGACTTTTCCTCTGTAGACAGCAATTTTAATGCATCAAAAGTATTATATGTCTCAGAGCCAGCTCCATTTGGGCTTAACTATTATTATTGGATTCATGTGTTGTACAACATATCTGAAAACAACACAAGACCCGAGGGGCAGTACAATGTAACTATAAATTATACATATCTAGACGATGATGGTACACCAATGTTCACAATGCACACATGGACGCTCATCCACTACAAGCCCAAGCAGAGCTGGACGCTAACAGACGCTAGTAGAGCCTTCCGCTGCTGGTCAGGCTTAGCGGGTTGGTATTTCAGCGAGGTAAATTGTGATTGGTCAGCAGATGTCGTGCATGCCTTTGATTTGAGCATAGGCTTAAATACAGAAACTAATTGCTTTGATGGCATAGATAATGACGGAGATGGCAAGATAGACGCAGCGGACCCCGACTGTTCTATCTACTTTGTTATAAGGCATCAGCGCAACATCTCCTCTTCTGTGCCGCTCATAGACCCTTGTGTTAACAACGTCTGCCGCTTCTGTCTCGGCACAGATAACAACGGAGATGGCTATTGTGACCACCCCAGCCAGGATGTTCAAGTCTATTACACCGAATACGTCAGGCCAGGCCAAAAATTAAAGGTTAAGTTCTACAATGCAGGCAACATATTGGGCAAGAGCTTAACTATGACGCTCAAGAATTTCCCAGCAGAGTTCAATGTCACAGATGCTTCCACAACGAACAGGCAATTAGCGAACAAAGCCATAGGCCCAACGGGCTGTACAGAAAATTGCTCTTCTCTCGTCGCTTATGAGGATAACTATGCGGGTTCGCCTACTTATCTAAGCGAGCTCTTAACAGTTTTAATACCCTCAACAGTAGCAGAAGGCACTTACTCGGGCATAGAAGCTGCTAGGGATATAGATGGCAACACAATGGCCGGCGGTTATCTAACAAACTTCCAAGTTAACAACTCAGCCATAATCAACGAGAGCGACCACGTAGAAAATGCCGATGGTTACTCCATTCACACATGGTGTAACGATGGCATAGACAACGACCTCGACAGTTTAATAAGCGGCGATTACTTCTTCTGGAATGATTCAACAGATTGTAGGGATCCCGACTGTAATGGCATGGCAGCAGCAGTAGTCAACGGAAAGCCTGTTTACTGTCAATACAGGCACGAGCTAAACTGCACAGACGGCTTCGACAACGACGGAGACGGCTATACAGACTGCGAGGACATGGATTGCTTTGGCAACACCTCCGCAGGCTGTCCAGCTGACGAAGGAGCTGTTCCTGGCATTCCACCATCACAGAGCTGCTTCGATGGTATAAACAACGACCACGACTATGGCTTATGGAAGAACGACTCTGTTCAGATAAGCAAGCAAGAGCTCGATGTAGGCAAAGATTGGGAGCTCGGCCCAGCTCATTACACACACCCCATTCCACCAAGCGACGCTATTCAGTTAATAGATTGTAGAGACCCCAACTGTAATGGAGCTGTTGACGCGGCAGGCCACGTCTGCCAATTCGGCGAAGAAATAAATTGTACAGACGGCTTCGATAATGACGAAGACGGCTACACAGACTGCCAAGACTACGACTGCCGTTTAAGATACAAGAATGGCAGCTTAGCCGATCCCAACAACATCAACGTTAGTGCTCTTGCCTGCCCATTAACAGAGGCTACAAGTCCTGATGGGGTATTGCACAATAGCAATGCAACGGGTTACTGGTGTGCTGATGGCAAAGACAATGATTTAGATAAATTCATACCAAGGACATGGGAAACCTACGATATTAATAAATGGGCATGGAGAAACCTCGGCTTAGTTAATAACTCAACAGGCATAGACTGTGCAGACCCCGACTGTAATGGCTTAGTAGGTAACGCCATAGGCCTACAAAAATGTGAATACGGTCATGAGAAGAGCTGCTCTGATGCATTCGATAACGACGCCGATGGCAAGATGGACTGTGCAGACAGCGACTGCGCGGGCAAGGGTGGAAATTGTAGGCCCTGTCCTTCCCATGAAGACATAGCTGATGACAGCTGCATGAACGGCTACGATGATGACCACGATGGCTTAATAGATGCCCAAGACCCCGACTGTTACGGCAAGCCCGTGGATATCTATGGCCATGTAGCTGCTCAGAACGAAAGCAATTACTGCAACGACGGCTTCGACAACGACGGAGACGGCCTAATCGATTCAGCAGACCCCGACTGCCCAGCCAAATACACAACAGAAACAGCAGCCCCCGGTGGTTGTAGAGATGGCATAGACAACGATAGGGATGGAAAGACAGACTGTGCAGACCCCGACTGTGTAAACACGTTCTGGTGCATCACCCACTCAAACACATATCCTCACTACCGCTCAACAACGATAAACGGCATTCTCGTCCAATGGACAGACTTCGTCAAGAACGGCGATAACTTCACAGTGAACTTCTCAAAGACAGGGTTAAACAACGCCGTTCTCGACCTATACGTTGGTACATCCAACCATCCACTCGGCCAACTCAACGCAAATATGAGCGACAACAATACGTACATGACAGGCACAACGACGAACTTCACAAAGGTAACCTCAGCACCTAATACACTCAAGGCCCACTCAGACAACTTTACTGGCAACTTAGCCTTAAACCTGGCTATGTTAACCAACACTTCAAACGGCAGTTACACCATTGACTTAATGGCTTTGCCGGAAGGAGGAAACGTCAACGCCATATACCACGCTCCTACCTACCTATCAACAGATACAACTCCACCGACAGTAACCAGCGTCTATCCAAACTCTACAATCTACGCAAACAACGTAACCCTACAGATAAGAGCCAATGATTCATCGGGTATAGACCATTGCACATTTGACATAGATGGCTCTGGAACGCAAACAGCTCTAAACTGCACACTCTTTGTGGGCAACTTGCAAACAGGTTCACACGCTGTGAACTATGAGGTCTACGATAACGGGGGCAATGTCCGGGCAGGCTCATACACGTTTGATTCTTATCGTGTGCCAGAAATCACATTAAACAACGGCACAACCCTGTTAAACCACAACCACTTCAACACATCTCAAACAATAAACTTCAACGTTTCTGCCTATTCAGAAAATGGCTTTACTAACAACACAACTTTAATCGTAATATTCTTCAACAACAACGGCGCAGTTGGCTCAGCAACCGTTCCATGTTCAATAAACAATACAAACGCTACATGCCAAGGCACAGCAACCGTTCCTTCAAGCGCCTATTACGCTGTTAACCTCTCAATAACAGACGCTAACAACATAACAGGGACAAAAACTCTAGAGCCAGCATTCACGTGCAGCAGAGGTGTTATATTAGAATACGGCAACGAGTTATGTGCTGCTACGTCCGCTAGTTGTTATCCAGCTCCACCCAAAGAAAAGCCGAAGCCTCAGTTATACTTAAGCTTGGGTGATCTTACTTGCCCCGACAATGCATTAGAGGCTAAGGTCACGTCTAGCAGCTTAGCCGTTGAAGGAGCTGATGTGGAAGCAGATGCGCCCTCTGGTAGCAAACAAAGCAAAGCAACAAGCTCAGATGGTACAGTGGAATTCATACTTACAGAGAACGGCACATACACGTTCGTAGCTCAAAAGTCGGGTTACAAGGCTGCTATGAAGACAAAAAGCATAACCTTATGTTCCACTCCAGCCAATCAGACAAACGTAACTGCGAATCAAACTGCCAATCAGACAGCCAACCAAACGTCGAATGCGACTAAGCCCGGCACATCTCTGTCTGGTGAAGGTTCGTCTGGAGGTGCACCTATTTTAGGAGCCAATTCGAAAGTCAATGTTGTGGCGCCTTCTCTTGCATATGTTGATTATGTTGTGACTGTCTATGTCTATGACGATGAAGGCAATCCTATTCCAGCTCTAAGAATAACAGCCGTTGGGCCGAACGCCAGTTATACATTCACAACGGACTCTCAAGGAAAAGGCAGCTATGTACCCCGCTCTCCGGGCATCTATCAATATGTCTCACCTAAACCTCTAGCATCACTGCAAACAACAAAGGTTGTGTACAAGTCAGAAACTGGCGGAAATGCCAAAAAAATCTACAATGTTAGTGTGCCACTCTCCACTTCAGAAACAGTACCTGTCGTTATAAAGCCCATGCTTGCGAATGGCACAGAGTTCACAGCTGAGCTTTATTTAGGCAATACGCTTGTCTCTACAGCTAAAGGTAAGGGTCAAGTCCAGCTTCTTTTACCTAAAGGGAAATATAGAGTTGTTATAAAGGCAAGCTCTGCTATTGACAGCGTTAGTGTTTCTGTAGCTAAGAAGGAGAATTTACCTTTAGATATCACGAATCCAGTATTTATAGTTGGCAGCCTCCTTCTCTTAATATTAGTCCTTCTTATCATCTTAGTAATAGTTCGTTTTACGAAGAACAAGCTTAACATTCAAAGGGAGTGAACATTGGAATGAGTGGGCTGAAATGGACAAGTAATGCTTTGATGATTAAATTTGTCTGAAGATAAAACTGGAGGAAGTGGTGAGGAATAAATGGGCATTTAGATCAGTAAATAACAATGAAAAAGAAAAGGTTTAAATATTGATGAAGAGCGCTCTCTGAACCTTCTTTTGGAGGTAACCCTAACTTTTTTAAACTCCCTCTGTCAAGACATAGTGTTTCTGCAGTTGCAGGTGGTGTTGTTGGCCTATGGCTTAGGCTTAGAGGTTCATAAAGGTTGGATGTGATACTGTGAGGGCTTTCATAGAGTCTGTTTCGGACTTTGGGAGGTTGTGGAAACCTCTTCTTATCAATGCCATTCCTGCTGCGCTTGGCTTGCTTCTCTTAATCTTTATATCGAGACCCACATATTTGGCGATGGGCGGGCTTTTCCTCCGCACTTCTGATATTCTAGCTGCTAATCCTCTTGACTTGCTTATCTCGCTTGTAGCTGTGCTATTAAGCTTAGCTCTCTTTACTTTGTCCTTTGTTCTCATAGCGGCGCATGTGAAGGCAAAGAGAACTATGAGCTCATTGTCCTTCAAGCTTCTCGAGGAGCGTTTTCTAGAAAATAGCTTTGCAGTAGGCCTTGTATTTACGTTGTTTTTTGCGTTTAGCTTTCTTATACAAGTCTTCTCTCTTGTCGTTAATCATCTAGTCCTTCTCCATCTCTTCAGCTTTTTGGTATTCATGACATTCCTCTTTGTGCCTTTTTCTGTTGTGATTGACAATTATTCACTTTCGCTTGCAATAAATAAATCCTTATCTCTTATTCAACGAAAGCCATCACTTCCTTTAATATGGTTTGCGGTGCTCTTTTCTCTCTTTGTTATTGAACACGCTTTTTCTCTCTTGCTTTTCGGTTATGGTATTGGCTCTTACATCTCTTTTCTCATAGTCGCGTTTATTCTTTTGCCTTTCTCCGTCATATTCGGCGCTCATCTATATATGGATAGGTACCCTCTAAGCTAATGGTAATGCGATGCATACTTTAAATTCAAGGTGAAATTATGGGAAATGATATGAAGTATGTTGCTGTAATCTCGTCTCTATTTTTGCTAGTGCTGTTTGTAACGGGTTGCACATCTCAACCGCAAAGTGCGTCTTCATCATCTTCTTTGTCTTCAACAGCGAATTTGTCTACGTTTATTAAGGACTCACCATATAGAGGAAATATCTCTTCTGGAAGGGTCATCTTTGTCTTTTCTGACTTTCAATGTCCCTATTGCAGGAAAGGCTTTGTCACCGAGCCAAAGGGAGGAAAAGATTATGCAGTTGTATTCAAAAACTATCCTCTGCCCTTCCATCAATTTGCTAAGTACATGGCCATGGCTGCAGAATGTGCAGCTCAACAAGGTGTGTTCTGGCAAGCCCACGATAAGCTCTTCACCCTTCCAGAGGAACAACTTTCGACTACAGCTATAGATACGGCGATGGAGAGCACGGTAAAAAATTACACTGCTTACAAGCTTTGTATGGAGGGTCAGCTTCCTTCTTCAAGAATTGCTGAAGACGAAGCTCTAGCTAGAGCATGGAATGTGCAAGGTACGCCTACTTACATCATAGTTTTGCCCTCTAATAAAACAGCTTTGGCTCAAAAACTTGCCAACATTCTTCAAGCCAAAACCTCGTCCAATGGGAACCATGCTTTTGTTGTTGTAGTCGGTTATAGGCCAACTAGCATGTGGGAGAACGCTGAAGCACTCCTTGACACTCCGTAGCCACCGCCTCATAGGCTTAATGGTTTTGGAGCCTACACACTTCCCTTCCTACTATTATCTACTACTAAGCACAAAGGGATAGCAAAAGCCATATGTCTCGGCTCTTTTTCTTTTTTATTCTGATAACTTTTTTCAGCCTTTTAAATACACTCTTTAATATGTTGGTTTCTACTTGGCATCCGCTGTATTCTCATTTACGTTCCTCCAACCCCTACATCTACTTATACTCTATTCAAGCTGCTTCATAATTAGGTCTTTATCTATGGGCATATCTATACCTAAGAGTTTGTGTATAAAGACGAATATGTTGAAGACTAAGTCTTTGTCTTTTATACCAGCAAGTGTCGCGATTTGCTTTAAGCTGAAATCCCTGCCTACGAAGTCGTACATTATAACACCTTTCTTACCGTACTTTCTGTAAACCGTTAAGGAGTCGTAGCCAAATTTCCTTCGTATTTCAGCTCTGTTAAGAAGGCGCGTTGTTATAAGCTTTTGAGCCTTTAAGTAGTTTATAATTTTTTCAACTACATCTACAGGCACCTTTGTTCTTCTTATAATCTCTATTTCGTCGTGCTCGTTGCCATCGCTGAGCAAATCAAAAACAATCCGCCCTCTCTTCTTAAACTTCATAACCACGCCGAATTTAGCACCCAATTTTTGAGTGAAGCCCATCTTTTTCATTTTTATAGCGAGCACACCCTCCTTTTCCGTGGGCTTAACCAACTTACTTGTCTCTTCAATCTCACTTGAGAGGGGGGCAAATCTTGACTCTTCCTCTTCTTCACTCTCCGCTTCTTCGCCAGTAGCTTCTGTGGGTGCAAGGTAGCCTTTGCTCTGGAGGAAGTCCATAATCTGTTTAACTTCGTCTTCAGAGAGGTTGTGCTCTACCATGATGTTCTGTACGCTCACACCTTCTTTAGCAGCTCTGTATACTTCAGCACCTACATCTCCAAACTTTTTGTATATATCTGCTTCTACGTCGGTATAGCCGGGAGGAATGGCCTCTCCACTTTCCTCGCCACCCTCTTCGCCAGAAGTCGCAGGCAGCTCGCCTTCATTTTCGAATTGGATCTCTTCAGAAGGTTTTGAAGGCTTGGTTGTTTCCACACCAACAGGTTTTATTTCTTCGGGTGTGATCTCAGTTGTTTCGCTCGTCTCGCCGCTGGGTGTTGAAGGCGTTTCTTCTTCAAAGGAAATCTCTTCTTCATTCTCTGGCTTAGAAGGTGGTGTTACCTCTTCTTCTGAGCCGGCAATTGTCTCAGGCTTTATTTTTTCAGGCTTTACGCTTATAGCTTCTGCACCTGCTGGCTGGACAGGCTTTTTAGCTGCAACCGCTTGCTCTTCTTCAACAGTTATTGCTACGCCCTCCTTTTCCATGAAGTCGAGCACTTTCTCAACAAACTCTTTGTCTAAGCCTTTCTTTGCAAGCTCGTCTATAATCTCATCTTCGTCTTTAGGAGTTTCTTTTGGGACTGCATTGTAAACAATTATAGACTTCTTTCCAAACATCTTGCTGAGTCTGGCCTGATTTTTAAAACGTTCTAAATGACTTCTTTCTTTGCGTTTTATCTTCATGGGGCTTCACGCTCCTCTCTGGCTTTTGGAATGTAAACCTTTATTAACCTAATTCTTTAAATAGGCAGTGATGGGAGAGAAAAATTTTGCCGACTTGCTTGTGTCAACGCCCATAGATACATTCATAAAGCTCGTAAAGGACGAGGGCGAAGTCGACTTGAATTATGCTTCTCAAAAACTGAACATACCTGTTTCTACTCTCGAAGATTGGGCTACCATTCTACAGACAGAGGGTATTGTAGAGATAAAATACGGCATATACAAGGTCATCGTCAAGTGGAAAGGCAAGACGCCGGAAGAGCTCACCATGGAGAGGGTGAAGCTTGAGAAGGAAAAGAAAGCTGTCCTGGAAAAAGGGGCGGAACTCGAGTCTAAAATCACGTCAGAGACAAAAAAGAGTGCTGAAGTTGAGGCTGTTGTTAAAAAGGCTTTGTCTTCTGTAGATCCCATTGTTAAGGAGTTGAGGGACATTCTCTCACGCTTTAGTAATCTCAACGACACGCTTACAGCCATGCTTTCTATGAAATCGGAGTTAAAAAAGCTCTCTTCAGAAGTTTTAAGTATACAAGACGACATCGCTGTTACAAAGACAGAAGCTGAAGAGCTGCTTAATCACATAAAGAATTCAAAGATCGATGAGAAGTACAAAAGAGTGCTCTCAGCCAAGGCAGAAGTGGACAAGCTGCTTAACCAGCTCACAGAAATAAACAACAAGCTAGTTGCTGCCAAAAGGGAGCTAGAATCCGTTAAAGTAGATAGGGCAAAGCTCGACGAACTTGAAAGGGTTGCAGACGAAATCTATGAGATTGAGAGCCAAATAAGGGAGTTTCGTTCTGTCCACTACGACAACATAGCCAATCTCATGCTTGAAATCTCTAAGCAGATAGACGAGAAAAAGAAGGACGCCCAAGAAATTCTTGCAGAGCTGAAAACAAACGCGGAAACGCCGGAAAAGCTGGAAGTGCTTCTTGAGAAGAAGCATGAGCTTGAATCAGATGTGTCGACACTTATAGAAAGCTTGGATTCTTTACAAACCTCTCTCTCGACGGTTGAGCTCCCTGGCAAAGATGAGCTCGATAAGCTTGAGGTGAAGCTCGAAGACGCGTCCAAAAAACTCGAGAGCTTTGGTGATATAAAGGAGGCCATAAAGGAATTTAACAACATAGACCGTCTATTGGCGGACCTCGACGTATTGACGAAGAAAGTTGTAGCAAATAAGGAAAAGCTTGCCAAGGAAATTGGTGACTTTCTAGCTACTATTGATGCTGAAATAGAGTCTTACAAAAGTTATGGCCGTATAAAGGATAAAATTGTATCTAGCTTGGAAAAATACTCGCAGTCTTTGACACAAACCATCAATAAATTCGACGACCTTTCTACAAAACTCGACGCGAAGGAGAAGGCCTTCAATAAGCAGTTGGAAGCTCTTAAACAGTCTTTAAATGAGCCTTCTTTGATGGGTAAAGTGGATAAGCTTAAGGCTGTCATTGCGGACATTGAGCGCGTTGAAAAGCAGTCAGAGAATCTACATTCTTTGAGGGCAGAGCTTGCTCAGCTTGAGAGGAGCGCCAGCATTTTGCTTAAGGAGGTTGAACTCTTAAATCTCTTTGCAACAACTGCTTCCGCAGAAGGGGAAGGAGGTGAAAGCGACATAAACGAGTCAAAGATTGAAGAGAAGAAAGAAAAAATAAAGGATATGCTCCTTAAGCTGTGGGGTGTTCAGGACAAGAATAAGGGGAACGAAGGGAACAGAGGCAAGAAGAATAGTAAAGAGGGGAGCGGTAAATGAGTATGTGAGCAAGGTGAAACTGGACGTCAATGTCGTATGCGTTTGTATGTGTTGTAATATTGCTTGTATATAAGGAGTAGGTTTCCATTGCATGCTGTAGTGAGTGGGTTTTGGGCTGATGGGCTTTTAAGAGCTTTATGGCGCCATCTTACGAACCTGTTAAACTAAGCATAACTGAGCATGACGTGACAATGTGACGAAAATGTTCTATTAACAAGGCTGAAAGCATGACACGTTTGGAAGAAGAATGCAAGGCTTATGCTGTTATGAATGCACTTAAGTATGGAAAGGCAGCGGCTAAGCCCATTTTGGGTAAGATTCTAGCTACGCATCCAGAAGAGCGATCAGCAGAGAGGCGCGAAGCTCTTCTTAAGCTTATTGAGGACGTCGTCGAAGAAGTCAACAGGCTCCCGCGAAACAAGCTAGAGGAGCTGGCACGAAATCTCTCTACCTTGCTTCACCACACAAGAGAAGAAAAGAAATCCTATGAAGTGGCTTTGCCTCCTTTGCCTTCTCTGTCTGAAAACAAAGAGGCTGCCGGTTCAAACAAGGCGAGAGGCACGAAGAGTGTCGTAGTCACGAGATTTGCTCCAGAGCCCTCTGGCTATCTTCATCTGGGCCATGCAAAGGCTGCGTTTCTTAGCTATGTAGCTGCTAAGGAGAGGGGTGGCGTTTTTAGGCTCCGCTTCGACGACACAAATCCAAAGCTGGCCAAAACAGAATACGAAGCAGCTATAAAAGGAGACTTACAATGGCTGGGTATAGAGCCAAATGTCGTCAGCCATACATCTGACTACTTGGAGCTTCTTTATGCAAAAGCTAGACAACTTATAGAAGCTGGCAGAGCATATGTTTGCACATGCCCGTCTGAGAAGATAAGGGAGCTTCGACAGAAAGGCAAACCCTGCCCACATAGAAATCAAGATCCTGAAGAGGCCCTAGAGCTATTTGATAAGATGATTTCTGGCCATTTTAAGGAAGGGCAGGCGGTGCTGCGCTATAAGGGTGAGCTTTCGTCTCCTAATACAGCTATGCGAGACCCTACACTTATGCGCATTATAGAAGCGGAACATTATAGGTTAGGGAATAAATTCACTGTCTGGCCCTCGTACGATTTTGCAGCTCCTGTTGTCGATGCTGAAGAGGGTGTGACTTACGCCATAAGAAGTAAGGAATATGAGTTAAGGGCCGAGCTCTATCATCGTATCCTAAAGGACTTAGGCTATGGAGATATTGTTCTTATACACATTTCGCGCCTTAAGGCAGAGGGTTATCTCACAAGTAAGCGGAAAATCCGCGAGCTAGTCTTAGAGGGCAAGCTCATGGGCTGGGATGATCCGCGTCTTTTAACACTTAGGGCTCTAAGAAGGAGGGGTATGCAGCCTTTAGCTATAAAGCGCTTTGCGTTGAGCTTTGGGCTTGGAAAGCAGGAAAACAAAGCGGACCTTAGTTTGCTCTTTAAAGAGAATAGAAAACTCTTAGACAGTAAGGCAAACCGCTACTTCTTTGTTGAGGATCCCGTAAAGGTAAGCATTCAAGACGACGATGGTGTTCTCCCAAAACTTGTTAAGCTTAAGAAGCACCCCTCCAGAGACGAATACAGAACTCTTCCTCTTTCTACAGGTGAAGGTTTATTCATTTCAAGAAGGGACTGGGAAAACTTCGTAGATGGAGAAATTATTCGGCTGAAAGATTTGGCTAATGCTATTGTGAGAAAAGCTGATGGAAAAACTGAAGAAAAGGGTAAAGAAGGAAGAGGGCCCGTATTAGAGATAACAGGTGGAGAGCACAAGGGTTTGCCAAAAATTCAATGGGTTCCTGCAAACTTTGCTGTCGAGGCTGGGCTCACCTTTCCTTTACCTTCCGTTGACAAAGAAGGCAACTTTATAGAGAATAGCCTTGAAATAAAACGGGGTTATGCAGAGAAAAATGTGCTAGACTTAAAGCCGCGTGAAGTTATCCAATTTGAGCGCATGGGCTTTTTTGCTCTAGACAAAAAAGAGCCGTTAACCTTCATTTTCTCTTCATAAATTTCAACGAATCGAGAGTTCCATCCGCGGCTGCTCCATAAAATAAGATAGACAGCAAACATCAAGTAGCAAGAGGAGAAGAAAATAAAAAGAAAAATAACATGAAATAAAGCAATGAAGAATAATAGGAAGCCCGTGTGTTTGTTAGGCTTACTTCTTCTTAGCTATCTTTCTCTTTTTGCGCAGATCTGTGCTGCCACAGCGTCTACATCGCTTAGCATTGGCTGGATTGCGCGCTTTGCATTTTTGGCATATGAGCACATGATTAAATTCATATTCAGCTTCAGGGAATTTTGCCATGAGACACACCTCATACTTTTTTTTTACATCTTTGTGCTAACCGGCAGCCCGTCAGATTAATGGATTAGTGGCACGCGGCTAGCTATGCGATTGTAGACCTTTCATCTGCCAAAATCGTTTTAAACCTATGGCTTTTCTGCATGTTCATCTTTGTTTGTTTTGTCTGTGCTTACGACCCATTTCACATGCTCAACGTTGAATATGGACTTCATTTCATTCTCTAAATATTCTTTCTCGTCTTCGCTCATGCCTTCGCCGTTGAGCTCTATTTCTTCTAAAGCAGCTTTCATAGAGAGGTTAAGTTCTTTCTTTTTCTTTCTTATGAGCTCAGCCACTCCCTTCAAGTCGCTGCCCCATTTCATACTCTTTTCGTCGAAGACGAAGCTTTGCTTGTCTGGCATAGGTCCTTTATGCAGTGTTTTTCCAAACATATGTCGATATATGTAGTCGGTTGCAAACGGCGCAAACGGCGCATACAGCTTTAGCACTGCCTTTAACACAGTTTTGAGTGTCTTTTGGGCTGCCTTTTTACTCACGTCGTTGTAAACGCGGTATTTCACAAATTCCAAGTAGTTGTCGCAGAATTCTCCCCAGAAAAAGTTTGTCAACGCAGTAACAGCTTTATAAAAGTCAAACTCTTCCATTGCTGGCACATACTCCTCCATAACTTTGTTAAGCCTGCTTAAGATCCATTTGTCTGTAGGTGTGAGCTCTATCTTCTCTTTTCCTTCTTCCTTTTCCTCGTTCTCCCCTTCGTAGTCCTCTGTAACCATCTCAACAAAACGCGAGGCATTCCATATCTTATTGACGAGGCTCTGCATTCTCTTTACTTGGTCGTATTTAAAAGGCCTGTCTTTCTCGAGGCTACCGCTGAAAGCCACCCATAATCTTATGGCATCTGCACTGTATTTTTCAAGTAGCTCTTTAGGATCTACGACGTTGCCGAGGCTTTTACTCATCTTTTTACCATCTGGCCCCATGACGTGGCCATGGAGCAAAACGTGCTTGAAGGGTTTCTCTCCCGTTAGGCGAAGGCCCCTGTATATTGTGTAAAAGGCCCACGTCCTCACGATTTCTATACCTTGTGGCCTCAAGTCACTTGGATAGTATTTTTTCCAGCCGTCTTCGGGCCATCGAGCCACGATGAGAGGTGTTATGCTTGAGTCAACCCAACAATCTGCCACCGCTTCTTCTGGCTTCATCTCAGCCCCGCATTTTGGACATTTCTTGGGCTTTGCGTTTTCGGGATAAAAAGGCAACTCATCTTCGTCTGCTGCCACCGTATGTCCACACTTAGGGCAGACATAAAAGGGCAGAGGCGTGCCAAAGTACCTTTGCCTGCTTATAACCCAATCCCATTCTAGGGTATTAAGCCAATCGAGTAAGTAGTATATACCAAAGTCCGGATGCCACTCTATCTCCTGAGCTGCTTTTTTTATTTCGTCTTTATACGGCAAGAGTTTGGCGAACCACTGTTTGCTCATGAGAAGCTCGACAGGCCTTTTGCAACGGTCGTGGATTTTTACGACCTGTTTCAGCTTTTTCTCGCCGAGCACTTTGCCCTCTGCTTTCAGTTTTTCTATGACGGCTTTCTTTGCTTCATCCACTTTGAGGCCGTTAAATTCACCCGCATTTATGAGCCTGCCGTTTTCATCCATGGCTTTTATATATGGCAGTTTGTGCCTGTACATCCAAACAACATCCTGTTTATCGCCGAATGTAGCAATCATGACGACGCCCGTGCCGAACTCCATGTCAACGTCTTTATCAGCTATGAGAGGAACCTCTTTGCCTAAGGGCGTTTTTACTGTTTTGCCTATGAGGTTTTTGTAGCGCTCGTCGTCCGGATGAACAGCAACAGCCACGACAGCGTGCAACAACTCTGGCCTCGTCGTAGCAACCACAAGGGGCTTTCCCTCCACTTCGAACCGCAAGTCCCACAATGTACCTTCTTTTTCAGCCTCCTCGAGCTCAGCCTTAGCCAAAGCAGAATGGCAATGAGGACACCAATAAACAGGGTGCTCAGCCGTGTACACGTCGCCTTTTTTGTACATCTCTATGAGAGAGAGCTGCACTTTTTTGTGATACTCTGGTTTGAGCGTCGCATATTCGCGCGTCCAATCGGCTGAGAAGCCGAAGCGTTTTGCCTGCTGTCGCATGTATTCCATGTATTCGCGCGTCCATTCGTGACATTTTTCTATGAATTGCTCTCTGGGCAAGCGTCCATACTTTCTCTCGACTTTCACTTCTGTAGGAAAGCCCTGCGTATCCCAACCCTGTGCGTAGAGCACGTGGTATCCACTCATGCGTTTAAAACGGGCTACGATGTCGAACATTGTGAAAGAGAGAATATGCCCCATGTGGAGCTTACCAGACGTGAAAGGAGGAGGAGAATCAATTACGTATACTGGCGCTTTACCATCATCTACAAACCTATAGAGAGCTTCCTTCTCCCACTGCTCGACGAGCTCCTCTTCTATCTTTTTGTCGTAGCGCTCTAGCCTTTTCTCCAATGAAGCTGAGTTGTTACCTTCCATGGCCTCTTTTTTGTCGATAAGTCTTTAAAGGGTTGTGGCAAAGAGGGCAGGGATGGAGTTAGTTTGGATAAAGCGGGCAGGCTGTAATTCATAAAACTAATGGCCCTACCCCAACTATTTAAAATCTTTTCCTGCTAAATCTTGGCACACAATCGTGAGGGATATTCATGAGTAAGAGAAGTAAAGGTGCTAATGGCGAGTATGCAGGTAGGAATCTAGCCAGAAAACGCAGAAAGTACAAGTGGCTCAGCAAGCGCTGGAAGGCCAAGAAGCTCAAACTGAAGAAGAAGTATGATGCTCTTCAAGGAGCTCCTATGGCTTCTGGCATTGTTATAGAAAAGGTTGTCCTAGAGCAGAAGCAGCCCCACTCAGGTCTTATAAAGTGTGTAAAGGTTCAGCTTAAGAAGAACGGCAGAGTTGTCACAGCGCACGCCCCTAGGGACAAAGCCATAACGTACATAAACGAGCACGATGAGGTTGTTATAGCGGGCCTTGGCGGTTCTCAGAAAGGTCAGATGGGTTCTATTCCTGGTGTGCGTTACAAAATAGTCAGCGTCAACGGTGTGGACCTCCAAGCCATGAGAAAGGGCAAGAGGGAGAAGCCTAAGAGGTAATGAGCTGAAGAGCTTAGCCTAGTAGCTTGGAAGTATCAGAAGCCACGAGAGGAAATAAGACAAAAAAAGAAGGATAATGCAAGAAGGATTATGGAAGGTTGAAAAAAGGTGATTGTATGGCAAAGTTGTTTGGAAAATGGGATTATGAAGGTGTCAAGTTTACTGACTCAAGTATAGAGCAGGTTGTTTCTCTGAAGCCTTTGTCTGTGCCCCACTCTTTTGGAAGGCATGCGAAGAGAGGTCTTCAGAAGATAAAGGTTAACCTAGTCGAGAGGCTCATAAACAAGCTCATGCGTGGAGGAACCGGTGAAAAAGTCGGTGGGAAGGTTATAAGGACGCACGGCAGACTCCAAGGCAAAAAACTCCATGCTATGAAGGTTGTCGAGAAGAGCTTTGACATTGTAGCCAAGAGGACAAAGAAGAATCCTATACAAGTTCTTGTAAATGCCGTCGAGAATTCTGCTCCTCGGGAAGGTGTTACAAGAGTGCAGATGGGTGGTGTTAACTACCAGATTTCTGTTGATTTGTCAGCTACTCGCCGCATCGACATTGCTTTGAGAAATCTTTCATTATCTGCTTTGATGAAAGCATTTAACACAAACAAGCAACTTGAGGAGACGCTAGCTGATGAGATCATAGCTGCTGCTGACAACGACGTCCACAACAGTTATGCCATAAAGAGAAAGGATGAAATAGAGAGAATGGCAAAGGCAGCCAGGTAATCTCCCAAAGGAGAGGTATTTGTTTTCCTTCCCTTTTCTTTTCTTCTTTGGCCTTCATCTTTTTATTTTGGCGCTTCTTTTTTACCCTTCAATTATAATCTTTTTCTCCCTTTACATGCTGGGGCGATGTTGTGAACAAGAAGGCAAAGGAAAAAACGGCTTATCTAAAAGGGCGCTCATACTCACCCATTTTACTGCAATTCCCAGAAGGCCTGAAGCAAGAGGCTTTGGCGTATGCCACGCGCTTAGAGAAAGAAGGCTATGAAGTCTATTTGTTTGCAGGCCTCTCCTTTGGCGCTTGCGATTTGGCTATTGATGAGGCCAAGCGCATAGGCGCAAAAACACTCATACATTTTGGCCACTTACCCTTTCCTCTGCCTTGCTTCAAAGAGCGGCCTAGAGCTGTAAGGGGAAAATTGGAGAATGTAGAGAAAGAAGAAGCGGGGAGAAAAGGCGAAGGAAGAGATGAAGGAGAATTAGAGGCTGTTCTTCCAGAGACAGAATATATTGGTGTGTGTGAAGGCATTCGCGTTGAATTCATCCCTTACAGAGCTAAGCCAAACATCGCCGCCATCTCTACATTCGCGGACTTTGTGAGCTCAAAATTTAAGTGTGTCTCTCTTGCCACAACGGCTCAGCACATACATTATTTCGACGATATTGTGGAGGAGCTCGAGGGAAGAGGCGTGCGCGTGACTTATAAAAAAGGCAGCTATACGTTTCTGCCAGGGCAGATTTTGGGTTGTGATCCCAATGCTCTAGATAAAGAGGCAGAAGCTTATTTCATATGGGCTGATGGCTTGTTTCATGCCACTGCTTTATCTCTCTCGACGCAATCCTTGGAGAAAAAAGCCGTGTTTGTTGTTGATCCTATGACGGGAAAAGCAAAGGATGTAAGGGCTGAAATAGAAAGGCTCAGAAAAAGGCAGAAAGCCGCCTTAGCTGCAGCGATTCAGGCGGAGCGCTTTGGCATTCTTCTCTCGACAAAGCCCGGTCAGTCCCGCATAGCCATCGCCAGAAACATAAAGCGGGAACTTGAGGCTCTGGGTAAGCAAGCCGCCATATTGGTGGCAAATACATTTACAAGAGAGGGGCTGGAAAACTTCAACAGCTTCGATGTTTATATTGACACGGCCTGCCTTCGCTTAGCGGATGACAACGAGCTCTTTGGCAAGCCTATACTACACTTACTTACATATAGAGAACTTGTGGATCAGCTTAGTCGGCTTAAGCAAGCATAAGAGGCCTTAGTGGGCTTCTAGAATTTTCATATCTTTGCAACTTTGTATTCTTTTCCATCTTATTGGATATATGCATTAATAGCTTATTTGTGCCTCCTCCTCTTTGCCTTAGTCGATGATGCCTTCTCCCAAAACATGGGCCCCATCTTTTTCTACAATTATAGTCACTTCTGTCTGTGCTACGGGCTCGCCGCGCGCTTCTTTAAGGACGGGATAAGCGGCGAATGCATGTTGGCTCAGTAATTCTTTTATGGCGGCTTTGAACATGAGCCTGCTTTTTATGAGAGGTGATATCCAGCGCTCAGCAAAGGGAAGAGGACCATATTCCTTTTTCACGTGCTCAAGCAAAAGCCGGCTCTCGTTTAAGCGGAGATGAGCATCGCCTATGTAAGAGTATATCTCGGCCTCATTCAAGTCAACAACTCGGCCTTCGCCTTTAGTTGTTGTCACAAAAGGTTCTATGGCAAATTTGTCTCCTTCTTTGAATCTATAATGGACATGGCTGTAAACGTTTGGTATAGATACACCTGCATGGAGAATAAGCCCTTCTATTTTATGGCCTGTAAGGTTGGATATGGGTTTTAGGCCCCTCTCTTTGATAGTGTCTTCTATGGCTTTGCTTACCTCTGCCACTTCAACTCCTGGTTTAACTCTCTCGACGGCTGCTCGTAAAGCGGCTCTACTTGCCTCTATAAGCTCAGTGTATTCGTTGGTGAAATCAAAGCTTATAGAATTGTCGCTTATCTGCCCTTTGTAGGCTAAGCCGAAGTCCACCTTTGTCAATGCCCTTTCAGGCAGCTCACGCTCGTCGTATGCACTCGGTGTGTAATGGGCAGCAATCTCCGTTATACTTATATTTACGGGGAAGGCTGGCACTGCTCCTAGCTCATGTATAAAGCTTTCTACCTCTTCGGCAATCTCCACGAGCTTCTTGCCCGGCTTGACAACTGCTCTCACCTTTTTGATGGTCTCTGTTGTCATAGAGCTTAGCTTTTTGTTAACTTCGTCCATCCAAGCTCTTTTAAAGGCTAAAGTATTTAAATGGAGAGGCGGAAATAGGCCCGTGACTGTAGAGAAGCAGGTCAAGACGCCTAAGAGAAAAAAGGAGCTAAATGCTGAGTTACTTAAGCTGTACGAAGAGGCAAAGCAAGCCGGTGTCAAAAGCTCCTCGCCCAAAAAACTTGCTTCTGAATACAAGTCCTGCGTAAGCGACATTTCCAACCTTCTTCTGTCCGTAGATGAGCTTACGCCAGCTCAAAGACGGCAGCTTTACTCTATTCTATTCGCTGAGACAGACATTTTTAAACCAGCGGTTGCGAAAAGGGTGAGTGAGCTCTCGCCACAGCTCTCGACACTTCTAAAGAAGATGGCAAAGAATCCAGCCCTCTACAACTTTTACATCAATAGAAACTTTAATTTAGCTATAATAACGCGGCATATAGGCAAGATTTCAGATATGCGATCCCTTTTGCTCAAAGTACTCTCCCAAGATAGAGATAAAGTAAAAGCTCTTATAACCACACTTTCCTTTTCCCAAGGATTCAAAACCCTTGGGGCCATTCTTGAAAATAGCGACCCTTTAACACGGGAGCTTTTTGTCAAGGCTGTTCTGCCTTCTCTACTTATGGCAGCATTTTCTCCGTCGCAGATGAAGGAGCTTATGTATGCGCTAAGGGAAGCTACGCATCGCACAAAGAACCACAGGGAATTTTTTCTCCTCTTAGACAAAGTTAAGGAGCTCATATTCCTCTTCGGCGCCCTGGATGAGGCGTATATAAAAGATATCATAGACTGTATGAGGTGATGTTTTGTCTAGACGTACGGCTAAGGATGGGCAGCATGGAGAAGGAGCCAAAAACGAAGGCAAAGCTGAGACTGAAGGCCAAATAGAGGATATATACAAGAGGCTCAAGGCTATATTTGGCGAAATTTTGCCACCGACAGGACTTGTAGATGCTTCTCTTGTCAACGAGCTGCCGTCAGAGGCTAAAGAAGGCAGGGGCCAGAGGATCGTCAGCTTAGCCAATTTAGCAGATCCCGTTGGGCTTTATTTGTCAGACCTTCTCATTTCTTTTGTGGAGACACTCGAACCTTCTTGCCACGACGCAACTTATACAGCTTATGTATGGAGTGAGGTGAAAAAGCCTTTTTTGGATCTCTTCGGCGACAATGCAGAAATAGCTGTAGTTGGAGGCACCAAGGATGCACTTATTTTCGAAGACAAAAAGTGGCCCATTAAACATCCCCCTTACTCCAAATCCTTCATGCTTCATCTTGGCAGGGATAGGTTCATGGAAAAGCTCTTTGGAAAGTATGCAAAGCCCTATGTCCCTCTCAATCCTTCGAAGGCAAGAGCAATCTATGCAGAAGTTGGAGACGAGCTTTTTGGATGGAAACCAATCTCCTTTAGGGCTAGCTCGAATGTCGTCGTTGCGTTGGCGCAAGCAAAAGCCAAGTTTGGTAAAGCCTTTGGCGGACTTTCGTCTGGCAAGAACTTCTTTCCTTCACCATCTACACTTTTCTCACCCCTCTTCGCAGAGCTTTCTTCGTCCTTACCTGCGCTCGAGAAAGCGCGTGCTCTCTACTTAGCTGATTTTGTCATTGGTTTGAAAGACGGCTTTAAGTTTGCTATGAATGTGGGCGGTCGTGTAAGGCAGGTATACGAGCGTTTCTCCGAAAAATCCCGCTTTTTGACAAGGGAAGTTATTGTGGAGCCAACTCTCTTCAATAAAGACTGGCTTGAAGGTATAGACTATGTGAAGATCAAAGATAAAATTGTTAGTGACCTCGCTACAGTCGTCTTAAGCTTGCCATCTACAGGAAAGCTCTATCTTTCCATAACAAAGGATTCTTTAGTTGTCGAAGAAGAGACGGGTGAGCTTCTCCGGACTGTTAGGCTTAAAAAGACAGATGCTTCAGATATAAGCGTAGCTTATAGGCATGACAATAAGCATATTGAAGTGAAGTATTCTTACAGCGAATGGGAGGAAGATATACCTCCTGCAGCATTCAAGGAGAGTTATTCTGTAGAGTTCTTTAAGAAAGATGTTGGTGTGGTGGTACATCCATGAAAAAACTGAAGGCCATGATGGTTGGAGATATTGTGCTAGCAGAGAATCCGGGGTTAGCTATGCGTAAATGGCGAGAGGTTTTTGAAGTTTACCAGTCGGAGCTAGCCAAATATCTTAAAGTTTCGCCGTCTACAATAAGCGATTATGAAAGTGGGAGGAGGCCTAATCCAGGCATTAAGGTGATAAAACGGTTCGTCGAGGCATTGTTTGAAATAGACCAAAAGAGAGGCGGCCATATAATCAAGAAGCTGACAGAGGCAAAAGAAGACCATTCAGAGTATTTTGAAGTTCACGATTTTTCTACAAGCATTACCCTTCGAGAGCTTGCTGAGATGCTCAAGGCGAAGGTTCTAACAAACGAAGATTTGCTCGATACAACACGCGTCTATGGCTACGTGCTTCTTCACAGCGTTAGAGTTATGCTTGACATGCCCGATGACCTCTTCAAACTTTTGGGCATGCATGCTATGGATAAGGCATTTATATTCTTAGACGTGAGTACAGGTAGAAGCCCCCTTATTGTCATACGTGTAAGCGAGGCTAAGCCGAAAGCGGTCATACTTCATGGCTTGGGAAAAGTGGATGAACTAGCCTTAAAAATTTCTGAGAGGGAGCGCGTGCCGATACTGACGACATCCATTCCTATAGACGAGATAAAGAAGGTTTTAGATGTGTAGGCTTTGTTTTTCTTTTTTTGCTCGAGAGGGCTTCGACGGCAAAATTTCCGATAGCTTTTTAAACCTTATGCTTCCTCATTCAATCGACGATAACTCGTCGAGGTGTAAACTATGGGTGTGAAAGTAGGACATGAAAGAATACATAGGGAGGATGGATACCTCTACTATGTCGGCCGCGACGGCTATGTATGGGCTGTGCCCATGAAGCACAACAAGAGAGGTAGAAAGCATAGAGTAAGCAGCGAGAGAATCTCTAAGGAGACAGGTTACCTCTACTATGTCGGCAAGGATGGCTATGTATACAGAGCTAAGATGAACAGGGGCGGCAAGAAGGGCGCTCGAAGAAAGCGCAGAAAGAAGAAAGCCGCCAAGAAGAAGCCAAAGAAGAGAAAGGCAAAGAAGAAGGCAAAGAAGAAACCAAAGAGGAAGAAGAAAGCTGCTAAGAAGAAAAAGAGCAGCAAGAAGAAATCTAAGAAGAGGAGAAGGTGAACTCCTCTTCCTTTTTTATCTTTTGCCTTTAATTTTGGCTTTTTTCTTTTTATATGAAATTTTGTATAAACAGTGTGTTGTGTTGTAGATATTAAGTCGTTTGCAGGAGACGTGGACGATAAATAGCCTGCGGACCAAACAAAGAATATGTGTCTTGGTTTTTGTTTGGTGGGTTTTTGGTCTTCTACTTTCGATCATTTTGTCTTATTTCTATTCCTCCTATTGCTCTCTTTTGTGTTTTCTGCTTTGTAGTTATTTATGCGTTTTCAAGGAGCTTTTTGTATTCGCTTATTCTTAGGAACTCGTCTTCTTTCCCTTTTAGGAGGAGTGCCAATCGCATGTTTCTGAGCGCTTCTTCTAGAAGATGTTTTTCCTCGTCCCTTAATGGCGTGCGTCTTCGGTTGAGCGTCTGAAAGAGCTTTATAGCTTCTCTATGTTTAGAAGGAGTAAATCTTTCACTTAATTGGTAGAGTTTTTTTACGGCGCTCAACCTTGCCATAGTCTTCTATGATCTCCAACCTTTATAAACTTATTGGCCGAGAAGGTTAAGAAGCTTTGAATGTAGCTATGTACAGCTGCAATGGCTAAAAACTTAAGAGGTGGAGTTATGGGAGATGTTGCTATTATATTGAGGGTTATCCCTGAAGACCAAGAGAAGTTGCAGGATGTGTTTTCTGCTATAAAGGCGAAGTACAACGTCAAGGATGCGCGTGAAGAGGATATCGGTTTTGGGGCTAAAGCGTTGAAAATTATGATCGTAAGAAAGGATGAAGAAGGCAGCGACATTGAATCTGAGATAGAAGAAATACCAGGTGTTTCATCCGTGACTGTTGAAGATGTGACGCTTGTATAAGCTGCAATCTGCTCTGGCGCTTTTTGATGTTTTATCGTATGTATCGTATGTCGCGTGCTCCATACAGTCCTTTTTTAAAATTTATTCCCTTTTTAATAAGGGTCTAATAAGAGGATAGGTATGTCCCAAGGCTTGTGTGTTTGAGTCTTGGCATTGGCTTAATTTGAGCCTCGGTGGTGTAAGGGCTAGCATGGCGGCCTGTCGAGCCGCAGACCCGGGTTCGAGTCCCGGCCGAGGCGCTTTCCTTCTTGTGGTCTTGTTTTGACTCTTATTTTTAGGCCCGTTTTGGGACTATGTTAGGTCAAACGTGTATGTTTATAAACACTTTGTAGCACTAGCTCAAAAATGGAAGAACCAAACACTTCTAAAAATTGTGGGAAAGGCTTTGCTAAAGAGCTTGCAGGAGCTTTATATCTTCTCTATGCATCTAAATCAGAAGGTAATATCCAGCCTTTAATTGAGGAGTTAGACAAAATCGGCTTAAATAATGTAAAAAGAACACTCTTGAAATATATAAAGGAAGGTTACGACGGCGAAGTGCTTGGTTTTTCTGGCATAAGACAGGCAATAAATGGTTCAAATCTTGAATTTGGGGGCAGGAAGCTTAAATCTAATGTACCAGTAATAATTCGTAGACCCAAACGCTGAACACAAGCAGATTGTAGAGGTGGTTAAATGGATGAAGAACAAGTATTTAGGATGACGAAAGAGGCTTTTGTAGAATATAAGTCTGGAAATATAAGCAAGAGTGATCTGAAGGAGACCGTCGAGGTTCTATATCTGGCCGTCTATGACTCTCCGAAGAAGGTACTTTGGAATGCAGTGTTTGAAGAATATGCAAAATCGCTCAAGGATAAAGCTTTTTACGCTGAGATGAGGCAGCCATCTTGGCTTTGGAAGATGTTTTATCAAAACCAACTCCATCTTCACTGAAAGCCAAAAAAGGCAAAAATAATGTGCAACCTTCGTCTAGAAGTTCAAGGCTGATAAAAAAGAGTTAAACGTTTAAGAAAGGTTAGTTTTTGCCAATCTCTGACTTTCCACTCCTATGATTGCAAGCACCTCTCTCATTTTTTTATTTGGCTTTTCCTATTACACTTTCTTTCTCGTTTGCACATGTGACCTCCTTTTAATCTTTTCTCTTCTACGTCTTGTGGAAAGGTGGTGAGTGTATGGCCTTAGAAGATTTGATGGCAGCTAGACGCAAGAAGTTAGAGGCGCTCATAAACGCTGGTATTGAACCCTACCCCTATCGCTTTGAGCCCAATGCTCATACCTCAACCATAAAGAAGGAGTTCGCCGACTTAGGGACTGAGGAGGAGAAAAGGGAGGCAACATTTAGGCTAGCGGGCAGAATCGTAGCAAGAAGGGACTTCGGCAAACTCGTATTCCTCACGCTGTTAGACGGTGAGGGAAAACTGCAGTTAGTCGTGAAAAAGGGCGAGACAGACGAGAAAAGCGCGGAGATCGTCAAAAAGTACTTGGACGTCGGCGACATAGTTGGGGTAGAAGGCTTTGTGTTCCGCACGAAGAGAGGCGAGCTTTCCCTCATGGTAAAAGAGTTAATCATATTGAGTAAGAGCCTCCGTCCACTGCCAGAGAAGTGGCACGGCTTGGAGGATAGAGACGAGCGTTACAGACGACGTTATGTAGACCTCATCGTCAACCCAGAAAGCAGAGAGGTATTCAAGAAAAAGGCCAAGATCTTCAAGATCATCCGCGAGATTATGGAGGAAAAGGGCTTTTTAGAGATGGATATTCCTATACTACAGCCGGTCTACGGTGGGGCCTATGCAAAGCCCTTCAAAACTTACTCCTATGCATGGAAGCGCGACCTCTTCCTAAGCATCTCACCCGAGCTTTACTTGAAGAAGCTCCTCGTCGGCGGATTCGAGCGCGTCTATGCCCTAACGAAGGCCTTCCGCAACGAAGACGTTGACAGAACGCATAATCCCGAATTCAACACCTTCGAGGCATACGCGGCTTATTGGGACTACAACGACGTTATGGAGCTCACGGAAGAGATATTCGAGCGCGTGGCGTTGGAGCTCTACGACTCCACTGTTATAACCTACGGCGACAAGGAGATAGATTTAAGCAGGCCATGGAAACGCCTGCCTATGAAGCAAGCGTTGAAGGACATCGCTAAAATCGACGTGGATAGGCTCAGCTACGACGAGATTAAGGAATTGCTGGCTCAACACGAGATAGAAATGCCCTATTACAATAGAGGTTTAGCCATAGCGGAGCTCTTCGAGGCGACGTGTGAAGACAAGCTCATACAGCCAACTTTCGTCACAGACCATCCGAAGGAGACGACGCCTCTCTGCAAGCTGCACCGCGAAGACCCCGCCCTAGTCGAGCGCTTCGAGCTCTACATTAACGGCGTGGAGATGGCGAACGCTTACAGTGAGCTCAACGACCCCCTACTGCAGAGGAAGCTCTTCGAAGAGCAAGAAGCAGAGAGGGCTAAGCATACAGACGAGTATCAGCCCAATGACCGCGATTTCCTAGAGGCTTTGGAATATGGCATGCCCCCTGCCGGCGGCCTCGGTATAGGCATCGACAGGCTTGTCATGCTCATGACAAACAGACAGAGCATCCGCGACGTCATTCCCTTCCCACAGCTAAGACCTAGTAAGGAGGAGAAGCATGAAGGAGAGAGTAAAGGAGCTAATAAAGGCTAAAGGAAAGAAAGGGCAAGAGAAAAAGCAGCCCTTAGTAAGCGAGGAGGTTAGGAAAGAAGCAAAGAGGATATTGAGAGAGGGTGGAAGGAGCTTATCGAGAGTAGCCAAACACCTCTATAAACACTACATTGAGGAGGAAGCTAGGCTCATTGAACTCATCAACGCTATAAAAGATATGAACGTTGCTTTTTATGATGAAAGTCAGGGTAGATCCAGCACGTTAAAGGATATTGTTGAGAAAAAAGAAGAGCTGAAAAGCAAGGGGCTGAATGGGTGGGCTTTACCCATCATAAAGGCGGCCCTTCGCTCTCCAGAAAAGCGCTTCGCAAATGTAGAAGAGCTCAAAAGGGCTTTCATAAAAACTAAGTTGGAGGATTCCATCTTTCACGACGCTCTTGACGAGTATTGGGGGAGTAGAACAGTTGTAGAGTTCTACGGGCACGACCTGTTGCCTTACTTCCTTTACTACTTGACTACAGCCGAGGAAAAAATGAGAAAAGCTTTAAGAGAAAGAGATGTAAATGGCGAGTTGAAAGAAGATTTGAAGAAAATGTTAGGAAAGGCATCCGCAATGGACCTCAATAATGTTAATTTAGAGAGTGTAAAGTCAGTACTCAACGAAGAGGATAAAAAAGAAGTAGTAGCTTACGCGAAGCGCTTCTTAGAGAAAGGGGCTTCCTATAAGCTTAGATACCTAGTTAAGTTCACCACGCAGCTGAAAGACAAAGCATATATAGAGCCACTCATACAAAGATTATTGAAGGAAAAGCCACAAATAGGTGGTGATGTAATATATAAGCTGGCTGAAGCCTTAGATATTCTCCTAGATGAATATGGAAATTACACCCCCAGTAAAGAAGTCGCGGAGGAGATGGAGAGCTATGTGAAAGAGAACATTACCAACAACGAGGCTAAGGTTAGGGAAAAGCTTCCAGTGCTCATCAGAGCATTGAATAAGAGAGAATTTATCCCAGAGCTAATAAGCCTTCTCACCGAGACAAAGAGCGTGGTGGGCTTCCTAGCTGAAGATATATGGCCTAAGCTGCCCTACACTAAAGGTTATTGGAAGAAAGAGACATACACACCTTCACCGTACCTTATCCCCGGAATGAGAGGTACTCCAAATACGGTACTTCAAAAACCAGTGGTAAGGACGACAATCCTCGTGAGGACCTTCTACAAAGAGAAAATGAGTGAAGAGGAAAAGGAACGATTAAAGGCAATAATAAAGAAGAAGCTGCACAAAAACGAAGATCAACAAGTAGGTGCAGTAGAGCTGATCGCAGAGATAGGCTTAGAAAATGAGTTTTGGTTGGATGTAGCACCGCTATTAAGAAATAATGATATCGATGTGTGGAGACCAACGATAAGAAACATAGTTGAAAAAGGTGCTAAGGAGTTCGCTCAACGGGTGGATAGGAGTAGAGCAAAAAGGAAAAACTTGTTCAGCCAAGCTCAATATGACAAAGAAGAATTGGTGGCCAATATATACACTGCTCTAGATAGTCTCTGTATGTGAGCTGAGTACGAGATACTTATTGAATAAAAATTGGTTCCTCCACATCTCGCGAAAAGGCCTTTTAATCCTTTTCCGAAGAAAGTTCCTTTTCGTTTTTCGCACACCTCAGCACATTTTGGCACATTGAATTATACGCGTATTCTTAGAGGTCGGTTTCGAATGATAGGGCTTTTTAGTTATAAGCTGTGGTTTTTTAAACTGTTTGTACCTACTGTATAATTGAGGTGAGGAAAATGAACGCGAACGAATGGAAGTATATAAAGACTAAAAAACTGAGATATGTGGAAGCAGGTGCAGAACGTGGTGCAGGACGCCTGAAGAGAAAGAAGGGCCACCCTGTGAAAATACTGAAAAGGCCATTCTCTAGCATAGGGCCCTTGACACAACGAGCCGTGAATGGCGTAGAAGAGCAAAGCATCTTAAAACCATCGAGAGCATCGATGGAAAAGACTAAGCTTGAAGCGCCATAGGCACAAACAACACAGATGACACAGAAGAAAGGCCTTATCCAAAAGTTTACGACGCTCTTCAAAAAGACTGGAGAGCGGCTAAAGGATGAAGGTGGTATAGCAGGATGGAAGGTACTTATGGTATCTACCTATACAGCGATAATAGGTGGCATTTTACTTATGGCAACAGATCACCCAGTGTTAGCTCCTATAGGGACTCTTGTCTTTCTAGGTGGGATGATACTTCTGTTTTTCCCAGAATGAAAAGCCCACATATATTTTACGAAGGCTCTGTGACTTTAACCGCGTTTTTTGTTTCTGTTTTCTATGGAAAGCTACTTTTCTAGATGCTTCTAGATGCTCTTGTTCTTTACAAGGCCGAGTTGTGGTGTCGTGTCTTTGCCCGACCCCATGCTTTTTAAACATATTGGCAAAGAGTTACAGCACATACTTCTTGCCTCTCTGCAAGATTGGATATTCTAGGTGTGGAATAGCCCGCTGCAGAAGTGGGCAAGGAGTGACGTCCCTCGTTTGAGGGCAACGTGGGTGATTATATGGTAGATATAAGAAAACCTAGGAGAGGCTCTATGTCTTTCAGGCCTCGCAAGAGAGCTAAGCCAAAAATCCAGCGCATAAATGCATGGCCAGACGTCAGTGAAAAGGCCGTTTTAGGCTTTGCAGGCTATAAAGTAGGTATGGCCACAGCAGCTTGGACAGAAGAGAGGCCAGGGCCTACAAAGGGCATGGAAGTGCTTGGAGGTGTCACAGTTGTTGAAACACCGTCTCTCGTCGTATATGGAGCTCGCTTTTACAACAATGGCTATTCAAAGGATGTGCTGACAGACGACGCTGACGTCATTAAAAGGCTAGGTGCAAAGAAAGCAAGAGCATCCAGCACAGCTGGTAAGGAAAGCAAGGAAGCTAAGGAGGGCAACGCGCCCGAGTCTTTCACAGACGTTAAACTGCTTGCGTTTGCTCAACCAACTCTTACACCGACGGGCAAGAAGCACGTCGAGCGCATGGAACTCGCTCTTGGGGGCAGTTCCCTCGAAGAAAAAGCCAGCTACGCGCTTTCTTTGCTAGGGAAGGAGCTCAAAGTGGCTGACGTGCTTAAACCCGGCATGTTTGTAGATGTTATAGCAGTCACAAAAGGCAAAGGCTGGCAAGGCCCTGTTAAGCGATTCGGCGTGGCTAAGCAGCGCAGAAAGGCAACAGGTAAGGTGAGGCACGTCGGTACTCTCGGCCCATTCAAGCCCGGCTATGTTCAATACACAGCCCCACAAGCAGGTCAGATGGGCCTTCACAAGAGAACAGAGCTCAACAAGTGGCTGTTGAAGGTTGGCAAGGCAGAGAAGGCAGAGTCTATTAATCCAGCAGGCGGTTGGCCACACTACGGCCTTGTCAAGAACGATTTTGTAGTCATAAAGGGAAGCATTCCTGGCACAATCAAGAGAGTGGTCCGCTTTAGGTGGGCCATGCGCAAACCCACTGAAGTGGTTGAACCAAAGCTTTCATTCATACGTGTGTGAGGTGGCTTTGCACGCGCAGTTTATGCAGTTTGTCATGTAGCTTGAGAAAAGGGGTGAGTAAATGGTCAAGAAGAATGAAAACACAGGCATTAAGTCTGCTGAAAAAGTAAAATCCGAAAAGTCAAAACCTGCTAACGTAGCAGCAACGGCTAAATCTAGCGAGGCAGCTCAACCGACGAAGTCCCGCAAAGCCCATGTTTATGGATTGGATGGCAAGGTATTGGAGGAAGTAGAGCTTCCAGCCGTATTTGCTACAGAAGTAAGGGAAGAAATCATAAGACGGGCCGTGCTTGCAGAAGAGACATGGGAGAAGCAGCCTAAAGGCAACTACAGATGGGCTGGATTAGAGACGAGCGCTCGTTATGTGGGTAGAAAAGAAGCATACGCTACACTGAAAAACAGAGGCCAATCGAGATTGCCTAGAGAGTTCTTCGGTGGCGGAAGGCCCGGCAGGGTTCGCTACATTCCTTCAGCGGTAAGTGGTAGAAGAGCCCATCCACCGAAGCCAGAGAAAAATATCTACGAGAAGATAAACAAAAAAGAGCACGATCTAGCTTTAAGGAGCGCCATAGCTGCCACAGCAGACGCAGAGCTCGCTAAGGCTAGAGGTCATCGTATCTCGCTAAAGGCTTCAAAGGCTTCTGCTTCTGGCTCTGAGACTTTAGAAGAGCTTCCTATCATTCTCTCTTCAGAAAAGTTGCCATCAAAAACAAAGGAATTTTTCGCTTTTATCTCTTCACTTGTCCCAGAAGATGTAGAGAAGGCCAAAGCAAAGCGCGGTCCAAACAAGAAACATCCTAAGACGGTCTTAGTTGTAGCCGCTCCTGACGAAGAGGCTCTCATAAGGGCTGCTAGGAATGTTCCGGGCGTTGACGCTATAAGTGCAGCAGAACTTCTAGTGAAATACTTTGCTCCAGGTGGCCATCCGGGTAGGCTCACTGTCTATACGGAAAAGGCTCTTGCTCTATTGGACGAGCGATGGAAGGAGTAATAACACAAATAGAACGATATGGATAGATATGAATAATATGGATAGAGGAAGAAAGATATGATAGAAGAGGTGGAGGCGAAAGCATGATAATCCAAGGTGTTGTACGAACAGAAAAAGCCCTTAAGCTGGCTACAAAGGAAAGGACCATTCCTTTTGTCGTAGACATAAGGGCAACAAAACCCGAAATAAAAGCTGAGATAGAGAAGCTCCTAGGCGCGAAGGTTGAGCGTGTAAGGACACACGTTGCCAACAGTAAAAAAGTGGCTTACGTCAAGTTTACTAAGGACGTTAACGTCGACGAGATTGCAACGTCGCTGAATATAGTGTAGAGGGTGTAAGTAGATACAAGTGAACATATGAAGTAGAATGGAGTAGGTGGTATGGCCATATGGCTATTTTATGAGGGTGATTGAATGGGTAAGAGGTTAAAACAACAGGTGAGGGGTAAGGGAACACCCCGTTATAGAGCTCCTAGTCATAGATATAAAGCCACGGTCAAGTATAGGCCTTACGACGACATAGAAAGGATGAGTTTGCTAAGAGGCCAAATCATAGGCTTTATAGACGATCCCGCTAGGAATGCTATAGTAGCAGTAGCTGAGCTAGACAATGCAGAGAGATTAGCCCTTATAGCAGCAGAGGGTATGGCTGTTGGCGACAAGGTTGAAGTGGGGGCACAAGCGAGCTTCGCTCCGGGCAATGTGCTGCCATTGTACGAAGTGCCTGATGGCGCATATGTATACAACATAGAAAAAATCCCCGGCGACGGCGGAAAGATCGCTAGAGCTGGCGGCTCCTATGCCATCGTCGTCTCCCACGACCAATCAAAAGTCCAGCTCAAACTCCCCAGCGGAAAGCTCATCACCGTCAGTGCAGAAGCAAGGGCTCAGCTCGGCGTGCCGGCAGGCGGCGAGATAAAGCAAAAGCCTTTATTAAAAGCAGGCAATGCTTACTATAAACACAAGGCCAAGAATCGCCTATGGCCTAAACAGCGTGGTGTTAGCATGTCTCCGTTTGACCATCCATTCGGAGGTAAGCAGCACCATGAAGGTAGGCCTACTACAGTTAGCAAACATGCGCCTCCAGGACAGAAAGTCGGCCATATACGAGCTAAGCAGACGGGTAGGCGCGTGAGAAAGAGTGGAGGTGTTGACTAATGGTAAAAATAGCTAGGGATGTGTATAGAGGCCTTTCCGAGGAGGAAGTTAAAAAACTTCCTCTTGAGGATTTTGCCAAACTCGTCAAAGCAAGGAGCAGGCGAGCCATCCTTCGCATGCTTGAAGGTAAGAATGTGCAGTACAGGCAGCTCGTCGATAAGGTTAGAAAGCTGGCAAAGAAGGGCAAGATAAGCAAACCTATAAAGACGCATGTGAGGCAAGCGGTTATAATCCCAGAGTGGCTTGGCATTACTTTCCACGTGTACAACGGCAAAGAGTGGAAGCCTGTAGAGATTACCATTGAAAAATTAGGCCACCGCTTAGGTGAATACAGCTACAGCACACGCTTCGAGAGACACTCTAATCCAGGTATCGGTGCTACAAGAGGTAGTAAATTCATATCAGCTAAGTGATGAGGTGTTAACATGGCAAAGGCATTCAGCTCACCCATCCCTTCGTCGGATGAGTTCATTGTAGGCAAGGCGCACTACGAGGAATCTACAGCCTCGTTCAAAGATTTAGCAGAAGTCTGCGCTAACATACGGAGAAAGCCTGTGAACTACGCCCTTAGGCTCCTCGAGGAAGCTGCTGAAGGCAAGCGACCCATCTTATACAGGAGCCACAACAAGAAGCTAGCTCATAGGAAGGAGCTCGGCGGCAAAAAGGGCAGGTATCCAAAAAAGGCTGCCAAGGTTGTGTTGACAGTGTTGAAAAACGCCGTCTCCAATGCAGTGATGTTTGGCGCTAACGAAGAACAGTTGAAGGTTTACCACGCGTCTGCCAACAAGAAACGCATATACTACAGGCTTCAACCTAAAGGCAGAAGAACAAGGCACGACTATGAGCTCTCTCGCGTCGAGATCATTGTTGCGCAGCCCCTTTCTGAAGAGGAAAAGGAGCGCGTAAAGAAGCTCAAAGAGGAGCACAAAAAGCGTGCAATGGAGATAGCAGCCCAAAAGAAGGCCGAGATGAAGGAAGCGATGGAGGCAGAGAAGAGCAAAGGAGCCAACATCGTCGTAGAGAAACCCGAAAGGGCAGAGAAGCAAGAGAAAGCGGAGAAGGCCAAGAAAGCTGAAAAGGCAGAAAAGACAAAGAAGGCAGAGGGGACAAAAGATGCAGAGAAGGCGAAAGAGGGAGCGACGAAGCCGGAATCTGAATCTAAAGGGCTCGAGAAGAAAGCCGAGAAGAAGGCTGAGAAGAAGCAGGAGGAGAAGCCTGAAAAGCCCAATGCATAGTGGTAGGAGGATGAATAGGAGGATGAAAACATGGTTATGGAAAGTGTAAGGCGTAAGTTTATAGAAGACGAAGTAAAGAAGGCGCTCATAATGGATTTCTTGGAAAAAGAGCTTGAGCACATATGGATTGCTGACCTCCACATCCAGAAATCGCCCATCGAGACGCGCATAACAATCGAGATGCTTGATCCAAGAAGGCTCGTCAGCAGAAGGAGCAGAAAGATTCAGCACATTCTCTCAGTTCTTAAAAAAGACTTTGGCATAGAGAACCCGCGCATAAACGTCGTTGAAGTTAAGAACCCCTATCTCGAGCCAAGAATCGTAGCCAAAAAAGCGGCACTAAGCATAGAACGAGGCGGCTCTGTCAAAGGCATCCTTTATAGGCTTATGAAGCACATCATGTCTGCTGGAGCTATGGGCGTTGAGCTTATAGCAGCAGGCAAGCTCGGCTCAAAGGGATCGAAGGCCCGTTCCATAAAAGTTGTGAGTGGGTTTGTGCCTAAGGCTGGAGACCCGTCGAGGTTTGTCAAGGAATATCACTATGCAGCAGTCACAAAGCCAGGAATCATAGGCATAACTGTCAGAATAGCAACAAAAGACCTTCTAAGGCTGGTGAAGCCCGAGCTCTTCGAAAAAGAGGCTGAAGAAATAGAGAATGCAGATGAAGAAGAAGGGACGAGCGGAGCAAGTGGAGCCGCAGCTTTGAAGAAGGCAAAGGCAACAGGTGCAAGAAGGAAGGAGCAGACAGAAAAAGGGGTCAAAGAGCCTGTAAAAAAGGACTCAGTGAAAAAGGCATGATGGAGGCGGAAGCATGAAGAAGAAACTTGAAGAGTTAAGGAGTCTTTCTCACGATGAGCTTATGAAGAAACTCGACGAATACAAGAAAACATTACTTTCTCTGCCCGATACTGAGAAGGCCAAAGCTAAAGTCATAAAGAAGAATATAGCAAGGCTTTATACCATCATGCGCGAGAAAAAGGCCAAAAATGAGCACGATGGTGTTGGCAGCGGTAAAGCTAAAGTCAAAAAGAGCAAAAAAGGGAAACCAGCTCAAACCAAGAAGGCTTAACCAAAAAGGCTTAAAAACTTGTCCCATTAAAGATTAAATAAGCATTGCGGTGGTGTGTAAAAGTTGGTAGAAGAAATCTGTCCTGTATGTGGCCTGCCTAAAGACTTATGCGTCTGTGGCACAATAAAGAGAGAGGAAGCTACGCAGCGTATAAAGGTATCTACTTCTAAGGCCAAATTTAACAAATACGTCACAGTAGTTGAGGGTATAGAGAAGGGCGAGCTTAAAGATGTCTTCAAGGAGCTTAAGCGGAAGCTTGCTTGCGGCGGCGCTATAAAGGATCAAAAAATTATCCTTCAGGGCGACCACAAAAAGAAGATAAAGGAGCTTCTCATTAAGATGGGTTATAAAGAGAGCCTTATAGAGGTAATCTGAGCGCGTGGCATGAACGATTAATGGGATTGCTGAGTGGGTTCTAGGTGAGCTTTAGGTATCACATAAGGTTTTATGTGCGGTGGAATTGTGTCGACAAAAGCAACGCGTTCTCTTCATCTTTCTTCCAGTTTAGGCGGCGAGCTCTACTTCGTAAGCTCAAACAAGCATAAATTCGAAGAGGTGCAAGCATTTTTGGCATCTGCTTTACCCTCTATAAGGTTACGCTTTTTTGAAGCTGAATTGAGCGAGCCACGCGCTCGTCTTGAAGAGGTTGCCAAAGAAAAGGCGAGAGAAGCTTTCGCCCTTGTTAAAAAGCCCCTATTCGTAGAGGACTCCGGCCTTTTCATCGACGCTTACAAGGGGTTTCCTGCTCAATACTCTTCGTGGGTCTATAAGACGTTGGGCCTCGACGGCGTTCTAAAGCTTATGAGCGGCTTCGAGGGCGAAGAGAGAAGAGCTCATTTTAAGGCAATAATCGCGTTTACGCACGATGGGAGCCACGTGCAGCTATTTGAGGGTATAGTTAAAGGAAGGATCAGCGACGAGAAAAGAGGTAGAGAAGGCTTTGGGTACGACCCCATTTTTATACCAGAAGGCTACGATAAAACTTTTGCCGAAGATAAACATTTAAAAAGAAAACTGTCCCATAGATATAAGGCCTTGAACGCATTCAAGGGATTTTTGGAGGAGCTAACAAGCCCTTCTGACGTGGAAACAAAAAATGAACGCTAGACGGTAATGATTCAAATGATGTGAAAGGTTCTGATAACGATGGTTGTAATGGTCATTTAATCTCTATATGAGGGGAAAGCATGGCAAAGTTGCATTCAAAAAAGAAAGGTAAGAGCGGCTCGAAGCGGCCGAATAGGAAGAATAGCAAGTTAGCGAGCTCAGAGTTGTCTCCAGACGAAGCCAGAGACATCGTCAGAAAACTCTGGAGGCAAGGACACAGCACGGCAGAAATAGGTATGATCCTCAGAGATCAATACGGTGTGCCGTCATTTAAAGGTTTAACGGGCACAACTATTGTCAAGTTCCTGAGGGAGGAGAAGCTTTACTCTGCTTTTCCGGAGGACCTTCTCAATCTTCTAAAGAAAGCTGTAGCTATGGCTCATCACCTCTCTCGTGCTAAAAAGGACGTGCACAACAAGGTTAAATATGAGCATGTCCTCTCGAAGATACATAGGCTAGCGACGTACTACAAGAAGAAAGGCTTGATTCCGAAGGACTGGAAATACAGCGTCGAGAAGGCAGAAGCCCTTGTGAGGTAATGAGAGCTGACTATAGAGCTATGCACGCCCATGCTTAATGAGATGAGTGAAAGAGATCAAGTAATCGAATGAGTAGGAATGAATAAGGTAATAAAATATAAAATAAAATGAGAGAATTGAGAAGATGGAGGGAAATTATGGCATCAAGAAAAAAATCTGCTAAAAAAGTAGTAGACAAGTGGAAGTTGAAGCGTACGTATAAAGTCATGGCTCCCAAGGAGTTGGGAGGCAAGGACGTTGGCGAAATCATATCTTCGAACCCCGATAATCTTTTTAATCGTGTTATATCTCTTTCTTATGTCGACCTTTATGGAAGGGATGTTGGCTCTTTGGGTTATTACATAACGTTGAAGCTTCGTGTTGTCGACGTGGGTGAAGACCGTGTGATGACCGAGCTCGTAGGCCACACAACAGCTTTCAGCTACTTACGCTCTATAGCTAGGCGAAGAAGGAGTGTACTTCACGATTCTTTCAAAGTGACGACGAAGGATGGGAAAGTTGTGTGGGTTAAACCCGTCGTAGTCACGTTCCGCAAAGTCTCTGCCATAATGAAGAAGAATGTGAGAAAGACACTCCAAGATGAGATAAAAGCGAGGGCAGCCAAATACAACTATTACGATTTGATGAAGAAGATTCTCGACGGTAGCTTTGCAACAGATATTGCCAAGGAGTTGAATAAGATAACCCCCATTAGCCACTTACTCATAAAGAAGACTGAGCTCGAAGCTGCCAGAGGTGAAGGAAGTTCAGAAAGCTCAGAAGCAAAAGTGGATAAACAGGAGGAGGCCTCAGCATGATGTTGGACCCTGCAAGTATGGAGCGCATGCTAAAACAGCTGGGCATAAAGGCCAGGCGTATAGATGCAGATGAAGTTATAATAAAGGGCAGCGCTGGAGACCTCTTACTCAAAGGCGTCGACGTAGTTGAGATGAACATGCAGGGTAAGAAGGTGTTTCAAATCAGCGCTTCACATATAGAAGAGTTATCGTATAATTCGGATGATATAGAGCTTGTTAGTCAAGAAGCTCATATATCCCGCGAGCTTGCAGAGGACTTTCTTAAGAAAGCAAAGGGGGATGTGGCAGAAGCAATTCTTTTGGCGCAAGAAGCGCAGCAAGAAACCCAGAGCCAAGCTGAGGTAGAAGAAGGGAGGCCCTGCGAGGACGAAAAAAGCGGGCAAGAACAATAGAACTATATGGCTGTGTTGAGTGTGTTGTGTACGTGCAAAGACGAAGGATTTGTGAGATTTTTGTGAAATTTATGTTTATGAGGTGTAATGATGGGAGCATACAAGCATATTAAAAAGTCTATTCAAGAGGTCTACAAGGAAAGGCCCCAGTATTTCAGGGAGCGCCTAGCTCAGTGGAGTAAGGAGCCGCCCGTTGTGCGCGTGGAAAAGCCTACGAATGTTATAAGGGCGAGATCTCTAGGTTACAAAGCAGTTAAAGGCATCGTCATCGTTAGAGCGCGCGTTAAGAAAGGCCTCCGCAAGAGACGCAGTCCAAAAGGCGGAAGGCATCCAAGACATAACTATCGCTACATTCAGCCGGGTTTGAACCATCAAGCCATGGCCGAACAGAGAGCAGCTAAGAAGTACACAAACATGGAAGTCATAAATTCCTATTATGTCGGTGAGACAGGCAATTACAAGTTTTATGAAGTGATTCTAGCAGAGAGGGCTAATCCCAATGTGCCAAAGCATATTCAACAAGCGGCTTCACGAAAGGGCCGAGCCTTTAGAGGCTTGACCTCTGCTGGCAAAAAAGCCAGAGGCCTGAGAAACAGGAAAAGAAACAAGCCTGCAAAAAGGGCCTGAGGCGATGAGGTGAAAGGATGAGTGAAGGTGAAACAATCAAGACGGAAGCAAAAAAGTTAAAGGTCGGGCGTTTTGTAGTCATAGATGATGTGCCCTGTAAGGTTGTCTCTATAGATATGAGCAAGCCCGGAAAACATGGGGCGGCTAAGATGCGTATAGTTGCCATAGGTATCTTCGACGGCCAAAAGAAAACGTTGCTTACTCCCAGCGACGGCGCAGTCGAGGTGCCTGTAATAAAGAAGAGCACAGCACAAGTTATAAGTGTTGAAGGCAACGTTGCTCAAGTCATGGACAAGGATACATATGAGACATACGACGTCGTGATTCCAGATGAATTCAAGGGACAAGTTTCTGAAGGCAAAGAAGTAGAAGTCATGGAAGCCATGGGCCGAAGAGCAATTCTCCGTGTGTTTAAGGAGTAACTGACTGAACGCGAGGAAGCAAAACATCGTGAGATATCCTGGCATCGTAACATCATGGCATGAGGTGAATGTATGAACGTAGAAATTCTCACAAAAAAAGAGAACCTTCCTTTGGAAAGGAAGGAATTGTTGTTGGAAGTAAGCTTTAGTGGCGCCACACCGAAGAGAGAAGAGCTTAAAGCAGCAGTCGTAGCAAAGCTTGGCTCTCAACCAGAGCTTACGGTAATAAAGAAGGCAGAACAACTCACAGGCAAGAAGACTGTCCGTGTAACTGTCTTTGCTTACACAAATCCAGATACCTTAAAGAGAGTCGAGCCAGAATATGTTCTCAAGCGGGAGGGCTTAATAAAAGAAGGTGGCAAGGAGGGTGAAGGAGAAAAGAAAGGGTAAATGGAAAGACGAAAGCGAAAGACGAAAGCTGAAGAGTGCTCGCAGCAAAAACAGGCAAAAGTGCGCAATAAGGACGATAAGGACGTGATGAAATATCAACTCTATACGACCTCTATATAACCTACTAACTCGATGATGCGAAAATATGAAAATAAAAAAGAAGTAGATAGGTTAAAAAGAAAGTGGATGGAAAGTAAAAAATAAGCATGTAAAAATAAGAAGTGTGAAAAAATAAGGCGAGGGGAAGATAATAAGAAGGGAAGGAGAGGAAAGAAATAATAAAAAAGCAATAAAATATAGAAGGTGAAAACATGCCAGACAAACGGCCATTTGATCTCTTGAATGAGATGTTGAATAAAGAGGTAGTGCTTGCCATAAAGGGCAACAAGGTGTTCAAGGGGAAGCTTATTTCCTACGATATACACATGAACTTAGAATTGTTTAGCGTAAAGGAAAGGAAGGATGATGGTAGCTTCTCAGATGCTCAAATCTCTAAGATGCTCATCCGCGGCGACTCCATCGTCTATGTATACATGGAGTAATTGGAGTTTTTGACAAGCAGAAGCAGAATTTAATAAGTGCTAGATTAGTCGTGGGATAGAGATAACATTTAGTGTATTTGTATTCTAAGCTCAGTTGTGATGCTAATTGAGCGGGCCAAGCTCGTAGGGATTTGTTGTTACGAAAACGTGTTTTAATGGGCAACCCCTTTATTTTTAATCTTTTCTTTTCATGAGGAGGTGGCACTTGTTGATGTTTGGTGAGACTATGAAGACAGAGGAAGTATTAAGTATAACTGGTATAGTATCTTTTTGGTTGGGCATGCTTCTTGTCCTTATAAATATGTTCTTCCCGAATGAGATAATAGGTTATCTTCTTGTACTATTGGGCCTTATTGTGGGTTTCCTTAACATCGACGTGGATGAGATTGTTCGTTTCCTCGTTTCCATAGTTGCGCTTATTATTTCGTCAGTGGCCTTGAGAGATCTTCTCATAAACTTTACCCTGCCACCCTTTGTTATAACGCTGTTCACAATGCTCTTCAATTCTCTTGTGCTCTTCTTTGGTTCCATGGCAGTTATCGTTGCTCTTGGCTCTCTCATAGATCTCTCGAGAGATTGAGTGGAAAAAGCGGTAAGGCTATAAAATAGAATAGGCGTTTGTATGGCGGTTTTAATGGCGAGGCAGGAAGCGGAGTGACTTCTCATGAGGAAGTAAAAGTCAGCAGAAAGTAAACATACGTAGGAAAAGATGATACAATGTCTATCCTAGAGGTTCCGTCGTCTATTAGGGAGCTACTCAAAGAGCCTTTTTCAGGCCTCTGTCCTTTGGACAGCATTCTCTCCTTGTCTAAATCTAAGCGGCTTGTTGGAGTGGGCGATGCGGTTGTGCTCTCCACGCTGAAAGCAGGCATTAAACCCTTTGTTGCTGTTTACGATTTTGTGAATGAGAGGAAGTCTATAGAGGCATCCAAAAAAGGAATTATAAGTTCAGCTTACCCAAAGGCTAAAACATTGCCAAATCCAGCCCATCATTTTAATACGGCTCTTCTGCCCTTGGCGAAGCACCTCATGAAGGAAGGGGGTGCGCTTTTTATAGAGGGTGAAGAGGATCTTGCGGGTTTGGCCTTTATGGCTTATGCTGAAGCTGATCATCTCATTTATTACGGACTGAGGAATCAAGGCATAGTGGCTATATCTGGCCTAAAAGCAAGGGCAATAAGTAGGTATATTTTAGAGATGTTGGGCGTTAATCTAGAAGATTAAATTAGTAGAAATCGAGTTAGAAGATCTAAATGGCTAAGCAGCAAGTAATAGCCAAGATGAAGTATTAAAATTAAAATAATAAAGGAGAAAATGAATTAAGAGCTCTAAAGCCTATACCACGTCGCTAAAAATCAGCTTGTCTGGTGTTTTACGACAATAACATCCTCTACAGACTTTATGTTTTCGTACTTGACACTCTTTTCTTTAAGTATCTGCTTGAGTTGCTCTTTTGAGCTTGGAACTCTATCCAGCAAGATTCTTGAGACAACCCCTTTTTCTACGTCTAAGAGGAACTCTTGAGCAGTGCCTAGGAACTTCCCACTGTCGGTGAATACATCCATACCATACATTTCAGAGAGCCTTTTTGTCATTGCTTACACCCAACCTTTATTCTGTCTCAAGGTTTATAAACGTTGTGGCTTACTGGCCTTTAATTCTTAATATCTCTTAATATCCTATAAACTTGCGACTGCCTAAATCATCTCTAAATTCTCAGTCCCTTTTATCTTATCCTTTTGTATACTTTAATATGCTTATATCGTCGATCTCTTTTACCTGTCCACTTAGGCTTTCCCTTTCATCTCCAGTCCTATCCGATAGTTTAATTCTGCCTTTTATATCCATGATCTTGTCAAGTAGCACAATTAATGACTGGTTATTCATCTGTTTGCTGTCTTTGTAAAGTTCATCCCATAGGCTTGCGATGCCATCTGATGTGAGGTAAAGAGTGTCTCCTTTATGTATACTGAATTCAACAGGGGGAACCCCTTCCAAGTTCAATATATCCTCTGACTTGAAGGGTATGATTACCCGTGAATTATGGCGGAGCTTCTTTGCTATAAATGCATCTTCTACAGAGCTCTTTCCTCTTTTGATTATCAACGAATAGGCACATCCATATCTCCTCAAGATAGCCGTGCCGTCACTCATCCAATAGAGCTGACCTTTTTCCTTCTCTTGGTTTATGATTGCTAGCACTATAGCGGCAGGCACACCTCCTTCCTCTTCCCATTCTACGATATGTTCCATGGCTTCAATTCGCGTTTTTAGGTCCTGAATCAGACACTTAATATAAGCGGTGGGATTTTCGAGCGCTTCTTCGAGGTAAGCTGAATTGTCTTTTATGACGTCCCTGAAAGCTTCCATTCTAGTAACCTTCTTTTCCCAGCTCATAACTTCTGGCCCAATTTCGACGAGGCTTATGCCATCCACGACCGCTAGCACAATGTAGGGTGGAAAGCGGTATGCAAAAACTTCGTCGAGGTTTTCTTTATGGCCTTTTCTGACTAGCGCTTTTATGTTCTTGTCCTTTACAAACATAACCTCCTTTCTATCCACCAACTTTGCGCTTATCTCTATACCTCTGTAATCATCTTCAGTACCCATATGCTCATTTGAAATTCTGAAAAGAGCAAACCCATCCTCTCTATCGTTGCAGGGACTTATATCTGGAGGCGTATCTTTGGCAGGACTGCCGGCGTTGTATATTTCCTTCGCAATGTCTCCATAGCGATTTATTAGAAGGGCGATATTGCCTAGCTGGCTTCTTTTATTTTCGATGTATATGAGAGTGTCTGACTTTGCATGTTCCTCTATACCAATTTTTAGCCTCGTTGCTTGGGATAGCGCCTCAAGTTGGCCTAAAATTTGAGCAGTTTTGTGGTAGGGTGATAGATAAACAGTTATTTTCCTCAATCCACTCTTCCTTCTACCAGCGCTTCCTAAGTCACCATCTAAGGCACCTATTTTCTTCAGTTCCTGCTGTATAATAAAGGCTAGCTTTTGACCCATTTGTTTTTCTCTTTCGATTACCCGAGATGGCGCAATAGATGTATACCTCATTCTACCATCTTTAGTTACTTTTGAGTGGATGTTCTTTTAAATGTTTCTTTTCTCTTCTTTCCATGGCCTTGAATTATCTCCACGATATAGCAAACGGTATCGCCGACATAGTTAATGTTGTTGTAGAAGTGCCTAAGGGCAGCCGAAATAAGTATGAGTATGAATATGAAGAGGGTGTCTTTAGGCTGGACCGCGTTCTATTTAGTCCTTTTTTCTATCCCGTAGATTATGGCTTTGTGCCACGCACATGGTATGAAGACGACGATCCACTTGATGCAATGGTGCTTGTGAGACATCCGACGTTTACAGGCTGTGTGCTTGAGGCGAGGGTCATTGGCATGCTTCATATGGAGGATGAGCACGGCATCGACGATAAATTGCTGCTTGTGCCTACTGGCGACCCAAGCTATAGGCAAACAGGCTCTCTCATTGATGTGCCTTCACCCATCCTCGACGAAATAGCCCACTTCTTTAAGCACTATAAGGATTTAGAAGGCAAGACGGTTGTGGTGGGTGGATGGTATGAAAAAGAGGAGGCCTTAAAAGCGCTTTCAAAGGCCAAGTCACTTTATGAAGGGAAGTTTGGCAAGAGATAAAGCATCATAAAGTTTTGCCCACTGTCTGTATTTTTATTTGTGTTTTATGACTTGAGCTAGAGCTAGGCGTAAGTTGTTGGCGACAAACGCCCTATTGACAGGATGGTGATGCCGCTTTAATGTGGTGTTTTGGGCTGCCAGCTCTAGAGTTTTAGGGACGCACTTCTTTTTTCTCCTTCTTGGTTTCTACTTCTAGTTCCGTGAATTCTATGAAGCCTTTGTTTCTATATGAAGGCTCTACGCAACCTTTTTAAATATAGGTTGAGTAGTATATTTGGTGGTAAAATGGCAAGTGGTGGAGACAACGGAGGAAGCAGCTCTGGCAACACAACTACTATTCCTGCTCCTGGTGTTCAGAAAACACTTAAGGTAAGCGCTTTCTTAAGAATGGTCAAGAGCAAAATAGAGGAGAAAAAGCAATTTGTCATAAACTATGCAGATGGCGGAAAGCAAGTGATGAAGGTCTCTTCTGTAAAAATCAAAGGCTCAGCGTTAATTATAGAGGGAGAAATAAAAGGAGCTGGTAAGCTAACTATGAAGCTTACCTTTTCAAGGGACAAAAATAACAAGGACACATATAAGATTTTGCTTACCTCTATAGTAGAGGATACTTCTGTAGATATAGGGAGCATGGTATTTAAAATACAAACTAAAGGAGTTACTGTAGATAAAAAATCAGCCTATTCTTCCCCTCAACTACTTTCTGCGTTGGAGTCGTTGGGCTTCTTACAGAGCAAGAGAGAAGAAAGGGGTGCTCACCATCATGCAGCTGGAGGCACTGTTGAAAACGCTCCTACTACTGTTTCTACCCATGTTTCAGGTAATTATTCTATCCGCCTTTTTAAAGTGGGGGAAGAAGGTTCTCTTCCACCATTCCTTAAACAGTTATATAATCTTGGGCCGCAAAATCGTATATTCACAAATGCATCTTCTCAGTGGCTCCCATATATAGATAACTCACTTTCATTGGGTGTCCTTTTCTTGTTTTTAGATTATTACCTAACTGCTGTAAACTATAATAATCGAAAGTTAGAAGGGAAAGAGAAAAAGTTGCATGAAGCAGCTAAGAAAGGATATAGGGTATTGTATCAGCGTGTAAGGTCACTCCTCAACAATACTGACGATCCCAACATAATTGAGCTTGAAAGAGCCTGCAAGAAATGTGGATGGTCTCGTGAGAATCTCTTAAAGCTTCTTCAAAGTCCCAAGACAATGGTAATGGCTGTGCTTCTTTATAATCCGGCATCCTCGTCACGGAGAATTGTTGCTGGGTTGAAAACGTATTATTTCTTCTCAAGGCTACTTAAAGAATACAAAAAGAATGGAAAGGATGCATATGCTCTTCTAAAAGATTATTTAGGGCCAGATGCAACATATACCTTTTATAGCGAAGTGCTGAAGCTGGCGGGGAAATATGGGCTTACACCTACAGTCACAAAAAAGAAAAACGGGAAGCTTGTGAGTGAAGTTTCAGAAAAGTTCTTCCGCTTTTTCGATGAGATGGCAATCCTTATATTGACAACTCACTATATAGAGACAATAAGCCAAAATATTTCAGAATCTTACAAGAATTTCAAGAGCAATCTCAATAATATAATGAAGCCTATGTGGAATGGAAGTATAGCTAAGGAGCTGGGTGTGCCAGGTAAAAATATTACGTCGGGTGATGCTTTTGAACTTATAGGCAAAAAACAACAGGATAAATTTTTGTTTGTAAATACGTATGGTGGATGGATTCTTTTGCCTCAAAAACAGCAAGGTGGCTTTTACAAAGTGCCCGGATTTGTGAGCTTTTATACAGATAAAAATGGCAACGTGGCAGCAGAGGTGTTCTTTTTCAAGAAGGAAGGGAACAAGGTTAAAAAGTATGTCTACAAGCGCTTTCTTCTTAGGTCTGTACGGAATGGCAAACCCGTCTTAAATAAGGGTAACATAGCCTTGCTTAATCAATTATTCTTACCCGAGAATGTTTCTACACCTTTAGTAAAAACAGATGATAAGGGAAACCTTTATACCCCCATTACATTTAATATGACGTCGGGTCTTGTTTCAGGGAAACTTGAAGTTGCCACATCAGAGGAAAAGACAGAGATAAATATTCGTTTTATACCTCTTAAAGAAGTGGTTGGCAATATATCTGAAGCCAATACTGAGGCGCCTCTTTATCTCAACTTTAGAGGCTCATGGATGGGTGGCGATTTCAAGCTTTCGCAAAAGATTTATGAGCTCATATATGGCAAACTTCCAAGAAAATTAAAGAAGGAAAGGCTGGTTCAACTTATCTTGTCTATAAGTGCTTTGGAGCTCAGTTATGGAGAGTACTTTATACCTAAAAAAGGTGAAGAACAATGGGGTAATACAGCTTATAAGAAGAGGAGAGAAGCTAGAAATATATTTTTGCCTACAATCGAGAAAAAGGGCATTCTTTCGTCTTCTGTGATGGAATATATCAATAACAATAAGCTGAATGCATATGTGTTTGCCTTATCTTTTGGGCCATTCCAGATTACAGCCCTTATAAAGTACCTCGTGTATATGGAAGTAGAAAGGATGAGCCAAATTACTTCTATAAGTAGTTATACACTCGACTCAACACAAGACCCCTTGGACTTGAACGAAAGATGTCCAGCCATTGGACAATTTGCAAACACAGTTCAATTAACAGGTTCTTTCGAAGTAGGTAACAAAGTTGTGCCTGTGACATTGGATTCTCGACAGATATCTCAACTTCCACCTAAATTTGTAGAGACTAAAATAGGCACCATTTTACAAAAATACCAGGCATCAACATACATTCACCTTAAATCTGAAGATGGAAAAGACTTTTACTTCTTTATAAAGTCAATGCCTGTTACACAAACAGTTGTAACACCTCAAGGGGAGGAAAAGAAAATTGTTATGGAGAAGCCCGTTATCTGCTGCTTAGTATATTCGCAAAAAGGCAAATACCGTATTATATCACCTAAACCCGGCCTCTCTCTACAGGAGACCTTGCTTAAACTTGGAGGGGAAGTTGCAGTGCCCTATGCTGGAGGAGGAGGAAAGACCACCATTCCCAAATATGCTCTGTATGGCCCTTCACCTAGTTCTTTATACAATAAATGGGGTTTGGATGCATTAGTTAGATGCGATGGAAATGGCAATTGCGCACTTAATACAAAGCTCTTAGACCGTCTAAAGGAGGCGGGCCTATTAAAGGATGCTGGAAGGATAATTAAGGAAGATGAAGTGTTTAGCCAATCTTTGAAGGAAGGCGCCCTTCTTTTCCAAGTAATGCCTAATGGGGAAGCACATTACTATATGTTTGGGCCTGATGGGAAGCCCATGGAAATCAAAGATTCCAGGAGGATTATTCTTGAGAGAATATTACCATCTAAAACCGACGTATGTAAAAATGGATGTCTCCTTCTATTTCCTCCTACTAGTAAGGAGGCTCTACTGTATGCTAATACAGTGGCATACGCTCGCCATCTTCAAGCACTAAGACTGGGTAAGAAGTTTGAAGAGATCAATGGAGCAGATCTGCCTCTAGATGTGCTGTTAGAGGCATACAATAATGTAAAGAAACATCCTGAGTTTGTTGGCCTTTCTTATCCTTTTGCTATCCAACAGCCATACAATATAGGCTACTCTGGAGCATTCCCTTCCAATCCCACAATCCTACCTTCAAAAATTCCTGGGAATATAAACTTTTCACTCTCTACACAGCCGCTTTCTGGGTCTGTTGAATCCACACAACCGGCTACAATCACTATTGCTCCTGTAGTCTCTCCTTCAAAAGGGAGCGCAACGAGAATAAGTGGACCTATTGGCTATATCCCTCGAGCTAATGTAAATGTTCCATCACTTCCTTCGCCAGCAGCACCGCGTTACGCGTATGCAAAACCGTCTGAAAATAGGTTCTATTATAAGAGTAAAAAGGATAAGAAGACTAAAGAGTATGAGCCTCAGTACAACCTACAGTTTAGTCTTCCTGAGCTTTACGCTCTACAAGACCTTTTAAACAAGGATCACACAAAGTTTACACCTCAAGATAGAAGAGCCTATGTTGGATTTATATTCAAATATATAAGGTCAGTCACATATTCCAATCCAGATAATCGAGAAGACACAGTTACTTTAGATGATATTGTAAGTGAATATAAGAAGGGGTATAAAGATGCGGCTCGGGAGGAGCTCTCGTATTTCTTGTTCCAAACTCCTCCGTCTGGTCTCGTTAGTGGTGGGTACTTTGAGGATGCCGATGACGCAAATGCCTTTTTGGATGCTCTGCTTAATTGTGCCTCGGGTTCGTGCAGTGATGCTGATGCTAAGCTTATACTAAAAGAGTTTTTTGCAGAGGATGGCCCATTCAAAGGTTTAGAAGGTTGTTTTGCAAATACTTTGGCAAACGATTTCACTGAAAACAACAACTTAAGATCATGGGTTGATAAAGTCCTTCATAACACATTTGTGTCCATGCCTGTCGTTGCATATGATGCTAGATTTAACACATTTGTCCTTAAAGGGAGTCTAGGTTATGTTCTTCTCTACGTTGATACAAAGGCAGAGAAGGTGTACTTCTATAGGCTCTCTGATGTAGACGAAAATTCTGATTTGGATGATTTAAATGCAGCTGCACAAACCCTTCTAAGAAGGATTCATGTGGGAGCCGAGCTTAGCTTAGTAAAGGCAGGGCCTCATGCAACGCTGGGTATAAAAGCCAATATTTGGTATGGCTTTGCCATGCTCTCGAAAAAATGGAAGGGCCGTATAAGTGAAGGTGGAGGATCTGTAGGTTTTACTTACTCCTATAGTGGTGAAAGAGCCAATGTAGCTACACAGTTGTTATTCTCTTATGGTAAAATGGGGACACTACCTTTGATTTACTATATAAACAAGAGAGAGGGGTATGCAACTACTTCAGAGCTTCTCTCCTCATTGAATTTGGGGAGCCTTACTCTAGGGGGCATTAGCTCTGATACTCAATTATTTGTTAATTTATATGGTGCTGTTCTTCAAGCACTTGTCCAGTTTGGTGGAGGAGTAAAAGTAGTTCTAGATAATGGGAAAAAGGTAGATAAGGTAGATATGGAGACTTTCCTGAAGAATCCACAACAATATTATGGCTACATGAAAGCAGGGTTCCGTGTTCTTGTTCCACCTATCCATAGTCTGCCACCCTTTTATTTAACTCTTTTAGGCATATATTTAGCATACCACTCTATATATAATCAGCTTAACTCACTTCCTCAAGGAGCTACAACTCAGGGAGGTATGTTGGCTGGTTACAACGTAGAAATAACACCTCTAATAAATGGCGTGCATGTGACGGTTGACTTTGGCCAGCAGTACTATTTAGGTAAGAAGATGCCGCCGACTTGGTCATTCAATATTACATTTTACGTTCCTAAAAGGGAGGAAGGTGAGGGTGGATTAGGACCATCTAAGTAGAGGTGAAGTGGTTTATGAATACAAGCGAGATTCTTCTTCTAAAAAATGTGAAGAAGGTAGTTGGAATATTCTTTTTATTCCTTTTGGCTATACCAGCTCTTATATATGCAGCACCAGTGAGTGCAGGAAGTGGGAGTACTTCTACAAGCTTATCTATACGGGTTGGAGGTACTGTTGACTACAATATTACACTTCCCATTTCTTTTACTACACAATATGCTTTTTCAGTTGACGAGGCAGACTTTCTTTATTCCACCTCCTCAGAAATCCATGTATGCCCAGGGGCTACTATATCCATTTCAGAAAGGGTAACAAATCTTGAACAAGGTAATCCCACAGAATGTGTTTTTGCTCATACAGGAGCACAAAGCCTTTCATCTCATACAAGTGCTCCTACCTCTTCACTTACATGGAGTAAGAGCGACGAAACTTCTTGGGACAATTGGTTACAAAATACATTTAGTAGGCATCTCTCAGATTCAAGTACCTCCGGCTATTCAATGACGTTTCTAAAAGGCAGTCCTCCAATTACAGGCATCCACCCCGATGATTCTTCTACTTATAGGTATTGCAAAGTGGAATATAGTCAGGGCAACTACGAATGGATAGATGTCAGTATCAACCCCCTTTTTTATCTTCGCTTTTCTACTGCGGGCTCTTCTAAGAATGTTTATGAAGGCGATAATCCTGTGAGTTTTACATATACTGCACCCTCTTCTCAAGGTAGAGGCCAATTATCATCGACAGTTCGTATAGAGAAATTGGCTGTCGTGGCCCTAGCTACCACTAGCTCTGGAAAGAGGTATTCCGGAAAACTTCTTCCTTATGGTAACTCACAACATTCTAGTTCATCCACAGTGTTTTCGTATGCTGTTGTTAGAGAAGAAAGGCAACCAGCTGCTGAAATCACTCGCTCTGACCCAACAGAGCTCTCTAATTTTCCTGTTGATGTGCTGCTCTATGTGCATAACACAGGTAATACGAATCTCAAAGTTATAGATGCTAACGCAAGTGAAGGCTTTTCAGCAGAGCTTTTAGATGTGGGTTTAGAAGTGGCTCCTCAGCAAGAAGAAGGTGTGCGTGTTCGTATTAACAGGACAGGTTCTGGGCCAGGGCCTGTTCATGTAAATCTGACGCTCGAGCCAGATCCAAGGACAGCTTGTGATGGTACTACTGAGCTGCCGGATGTTATAGCAGGTATAGATATTCCCATAGCTCATCCTCACCTCACTGTAATAATCCAAGGCCCTGATATACTGAGAAAGGAGGAAGGCCAGCCAGAGGATCAACCAGCTAGAGGCCACTACAATGTCAGCATAGGCGTGGTCCCAGACCCCGGTGTAGGTGCTTTCAATACAACACTTAAGATAAGGGGGCGTATAAATGGAGAAGAATGGAAAGATATAACACCTTCAGACTTAGAGAGGGTGCCTATCACCTTGAACGGCTCAGGCAACTACAAAATACCCTTTACACTTACATGTCCTCTCGACAACTTGGCTATATTTAACATCACAGCTGTAGCGGATCCAGAAGGGGCTGCTGATCCCTCACCTGTTGAAAATAAGACGGCCAACAAAATAGTCCTATGCTTGGCAGGGGCTCTCTGCTCTCCCAATCCACCTCTTCTTCTCATCATTCCAGGCTTCCCAGCTTACTCTGACATTTTCTGCGGCTTTAATCTCTACACAAACCAGCTCTTGGGCTGTGATGAAAATACAGCTGTAAAAACAGACGAGGACTACTACAACTTAATACAAGTGGCAAACGTGCAAATAGGCCAGCATGCTTTTGGCTACGGGGGCGAGACTGCTTATCTCTCTGTCATCCCAGACTATACGGAGCTCTTTGATCAGATAGCAGAGGGCAACTCAACATCGTATCTACTTACAGTACTTGCAGATGACCAATACAGAACAATTCAGTATCCATCGGGCTATAAGAATAGCATACCTATAGATTATCGCTGCAAAGTGAATGTTACTGTATATAACGCGCCTTGCACTTACTACATATGAGCTTATACATAGGAGCAGATGGGAGCAGGTAGGGAGACCTAGAAAGGCAAGGCCAACAGGCCAGCAGAAAAAGAGAGAAAGAGGGGTAGAAAACAAAATAAGGAGTGGCTGTTGGCAAGGTTGAGAAGAGGAGCGGTGATAAAAGGTTTGTGATTAAGCAAAAAGGGACAGAAAAGAGGCAAGAAGGAATAAGGAGATAGGAAGAGGCAAAGAGGGGGTTGTTGTGCTTAAGACGACGTTGAAAAGTATAGGCGATGCGGTTGGTGAGGCCTTTGGTGCTGGCTTAAGAGAGGGTTTGGCCCAAGGTTTAGCCATAGTTGTAGTCTTAGCCATAAATCTCATGTTTGGTCTTGCAGCTCTTACGATTGAGCTTCTTTTTGCTCTCTACAAATTCATAAAAAAGGAGGCTTTTGGAAGGCTCAGTTTGTGGTTTCTCAGGATTGTTGTGCTCCTATATTTTGTTTACTTTGTATATGCCTTTGTCAGCTTGATGCCTACATTTAGGTACTTCGACCTCAATACTTGGGTCTTGTTTTTAGCTGTACCTCTTATTCTTCTCCTTGTGCATCTCTTTCTTGTGGAGGATTATGCAGAAGGCAGCCTGAAAGCCCGCAGGCTCACAGCCTATAAAAGGACCGCGCGTTCACAGCAACCCTCTCCGAATAAGCCTTCCAAAAGGAAATAAAAAGAGATGCGCCAGCCGGGATTTGAACCCGGGTCCCCAGCGTGGGAGGCTGATATCCTGCCACTAGACTACTGGCGCTGCTCTGTTCTTTAGTGAGCATTTAACAAGGGGCTTCTGCTTTTAAATCTAATCCTGATTAGTTGGACTTTCTTCACTTTTTTATGTCCCTTCTCAATCTTTGCTTTTTCCTACTATTTCTCTTTGGGCTTCTTATCTTTTAGATACATATATGCTAGAGCATTAGCCCACAGAAGGCTTTGAAGATAAATGAGGCTTTTGAGGCTTTTTTCAGAGAGACGCTTACGCCTTTTTATCTCTTCAAGCAGTTGATTGACTGTGGGGCTCAATTTTCCTATTTCTAAGCCTATTGAAGCAGTATCTTCTTTAATGGTAAGCAAGGATGCCAAATCCATAACCATTCCTTTGAACTGTCTTTCCTTTTTCCTTATCTCTGTTATTTGTCCCTTCTCTAATAACTCTTTAACGACATTTTCCGCAAACTCTAAGATAGCTTTCTCTCTGTCCTTCACACCTTTTTCCCATGATCCCCCTTCTGGAAAATAAGCTTTCCACATATTATCTGCAACTAACTTTATGAGCTTCTCCTTAGGCATTCTATTAAATTCCTTCTGCAGCGACGTAAATAGCTTCAAAAATAAGGCCTTCTTATTATTGTCGTTTGCAGCTTCAAGAGGCCTTGGCTTCCTTTCTAAGAATAGGGCTATGCTTGCGAAAGCACCTGTTTTTACTAGCCATTCTAGACCTTTTCCCATTTTTCCTAGAAATGCCCTTCGAGAGTATTTCTTTGTTGCTTTCATGGCTTCCACAATAAGCTGGGCATGCAAGACTTAATAAAGTTTATGGAGGAGATGGGCTGTGTACTTTTTAAACCTTTTCCTACATGTATTTTAATATGGGCAATTCTGAACAAAGCCATGATGGTGTCTTAACTTTGGCACCTTTTGGACAAGGATTCTTAAAGGCCAAGGAGACAAGCCACGAGAAGCAGCCTTTGCTTAATTTGCGCGTCGCAACCTATAAGGACGTTGTTGAAAGTTTAAAAGGCAGAGAGCGAGACACTTTCATCGAACGTCTCATTTTCATGTATAGGGCCTCATGGGCTAATATGAGCAGATTGCATAGGGCCTTTGAAAAAACCAATACGCCTCTAGAAGAGAGAAAAAAAGAAGAGGAGCGCTTTAGAAAGCTAGGCATAACAAGAGAAGAACTCGACGCTTTTTCTGAGAGATGGCCTAAAACACAACTAGTCCTTCTCTACGAGAGCAAGCCTTTGGCCATGCTGACGACAGTTGAAGCGGGACTGAGTTCATATTCAGACGTCCCGCGCAGCTACAACTTTCTTAAGGAAGAGCTTCCGTCTCCACACGATGGGAGAAAGGTGCTTTACTGCATTTCCATAGTTAACGGCTTGGCTTCTCTTAAGGATGAGCTGTCTGAGGAGCTGTATAAGCGTCTTGAGAAGGCAAAGCTTGCCGCTTACCTCATAAACTATGCACGCGATCGCTTCTCATCGACACATTTAATCATGCCGTACAGCGCCCCTCGAAGTCTGCGCATGTACTATGCTAAAGAGCCTTCTAGAGAGGAAGTCGAGCATTATGTTTTGGAAGCTGTATTCGACGAGAAAAAGGGCATATACAGGCCAAAGGACAGCGTCATAAACTTTCATATATTCAATGGAGCTATGTTTGTACTCTTAGGAAAGACGCCGCTAGTTTTGCATAGCTCAAGGCCGGACGATGTTATGGCATGGGGCTATAACATATTGCTTGCATATTCGGACATCCCTCAAGGTGTTGCTGGGTTAACAACTGTCCGTTGGGATTGGGAAAGAGGTAAAGCGGTTTACTGATTTTTCTGCCAGTTTCTGCCAGTCTGTAATATTTCGTCAGATGCTCCATTATTTATTTTTTTATTTATTTTCATCATTTTCTCTCCTCTTATTTTCCTCTTATTTATCTACTACTTATTTGTTTTATTCATTCATTTGCTCTATTCATCCATTCTATTCGTCCCTTTATCCCTTTTTCTTCTTTTCCTTTTTATTTTATCTTTCGAAGATTTGTGGACATGCTTTCCCGACGTATCGACGTTTTCCCAGCAGGTTTAAAAGTGTTTTCGTAGTCTGCCACTCTTATCTAGTAAAGCCTTATAAACCATTGGGCAGAGTATATGTTGGTGGATTTAATGGAAGGGGCTTGGCCTTCAAATTGTTCAAGTGAACATAATGAGCATATAGGATATACTAGTTTATCTGAGGAGAAAAATAAAATCTTCCATATTTCTAACGAAGAGCAAGGAGAGCAAGGCAAACACAGAGGGTTCCACAAGGCTCAAGTCGCTGTCGAGTATGTTATGACATATGGTTGGGCACTTTTCGTTCTTATTATTGTGCTTGCAGCTTTGGGTGTCTACCTTCAAAACATAAACCAAAGTTATAGGGAGAGCTGCATGTTTCCCCCTCAAGTTATATGCAACAATTTCGCTGCGGTAGATCAAGGAGAAGTAGACAAGCTCCTCTTAAACCTCACAAACAACTTTGGTAGTCCTGTTCATATCAATGCAGTAAAGTACAGCTCTCGCCTGTGTAATTGTCTTCAGACGGGCTTGGATATAGAGTTGCAACCTGGGGAGTCGCACATCTTCACACTCTCGTCAAACAAGCTGCGCTTGATAAAAGGCCAGAGGTTCAATGCGGACATTGTATTAACGTATACGACCTGCCCTAAGGCAGACGCGTGCTTTGGCCCATACAACATAACGGGACACGTCGTGGCAAAAGTTGTGACGATGCATTAGAAGCGCATTGGTCGAGATAATTGCCTTAAAGAGAGTAAGGAAGTAAAGGGTAAAGGGACTGTTGAAGGAGAGTTTGAGGCTGATTTGATTACCGAGAGCTGAAGCGGAGTTGCTGAAGATTGCAAAGTCGTCTGGAAGCGAAAGAGGGAAAGAGGTGGCTTGACTTAAGCTGCCTACGCTGAGCTGCTCAACGCGCGCTAAACATGCGCGTCTAAAATGCTGTGCAGCTAGGCGAAACTGCCGGGAAAATGATGGTGCAGGATGGCACAGCAATAGGCGCATAGATCGTTTAAGCTGGTTGGCTTAAGTTAGCTGGCTTAAGTTGGTTGGGGGATGAGCATGAAAGAAGCACTAGTAGAAAAGGACGCGGTGCCTCCAGCACTGCGCGAAATGTTAGATCATGAAAGCGCTCTATACAAAAAGGCGCCAAAGGAATGGCTTGAGCGATACAAGCGCCTCTATCTCTACTTGAGGCAAAAGATGGCTAAGGGTGAGTTGCCGACACATCCCAACTATTTGGGCGGAAACGAGTTGGCAGAGAGCATATATAGGCGTAAGTACTACTTGAAAGATCTCTCAGAAAATCCTATAGAGCAGAGGCCAGAAGATGTGTTTGTGCGAGTAGCTGCTTTTATAGCGGCTGTTGAAGATGACGGTAAAGCAGAGGAGTGGGCAGAAATTTTCTACAAAGACTTGTTTGACGGATTGTGGATTCCCGGCGGTAGAATTTTGGCAGGAGCCGGCGATTTTTACCGCTCAAAGACGCTGGCAAACTGTTTTGTGGCTATGATAAAAGATGATAGCATAGAATCCATATACAACGCCGCTTATGAAGCGGCAAGAACCTACAGCTACGGTGGAGGCATTGGCATAGATCTTGCGGTGTTAAGACCCGCTGGAGCCGTTGTTCACAATGCAGCCGACGAAAGCACTGGCGCTGTAAGCTTTATGGAACTTTATTCCACAACGACAGGACTCATAGGACAGAGTGGAAGGCGTGGAGCTCTTATGCTTACGCTAGATGCAAAACATCCCGATATAGAGAGCTTCATAAAAGTGAAGCAAGTCCCTAATTGGACGACTGAGCAGATAAGAGATCAGCTTAAATGGAGCAGTAAGTTCACAGAAGAGCAGCTAGCACTTATTGAAAAGACTGTCATGGAGAATACGCAAGTGCGCTTTGCCAACATAAGTATAAAGGCCAGCGACGAATTTATGCATGCTGTCGTCGAGAGAAACCGCTATGGTCGAAAATATCTCATATATAAGAAGCTCATAAAAGGTACGCGCACAGATGTCCTTCAAGACTACACTAACGTACATTACTCTATAGAAATGCCCTCCCGTGACATCAAACAGTATGAGTTCCTAGCAGCTTTCAATACATTCGAAGAGATGGCTGCTTACATAGCAGAAAACTATGGCTTTTCTCTAAACAAGGAAGACTTTAAGGCTGCAAACAAGCGCGACGTCTACGGTGATTATCATGTAGCTCTAGCCAACTATAATTACGATTTGGCCCTAAGGCAGGGTGGCGACTACTTACTTTACTTCGCGAGCGGAGAGGTTGGTTCGATAAAAGTTCTCGTCGACGCTAGAAAGATCTGGAACATGTTTGTAGAGAGCAACTATAAGACAGCGGAACCCGGCATTATGTTCTGGACGCGTGTCACTAGATACAGTCCAAGCAACTATGTGGGCAAGCCTATAGTCACAACGAACCCATGTGGGGAAGTGCCTCTCGAGGATGGTGGTAGCTGCAACCTTTCAAGTATAAATCTAGCGAGGATGGTTGACCATCCTTTCACGTCTAAAGCTAAGATTAAGTGGCGCCTACTTGAGCGGGCCGTCGAGCATCTCCACCGCTTCCTCGATAACATTATCTCTTGGAACATATACTTAAACCCTCTTGAGAAGCAGCGCGTAGAAGGGGCTAAAGCCACTAGAAGGATTGGTATGGGTGTTGTAGCTATAGCGGATATGCTCATGGAGCTAGGCTATGCCTATGACAGTGAAGACGGCATAAAAGTAATAGGAGAGGTTATGAAGAGAATAGCAAACAAAGCCTATGAGAGCTCAGCTAAGGTGGCTAAAGAAAAGGGCACGGCTCCTACATACGACTGGGATAAATACAAGAAGAACCCCTTCTTCAACGAATCTATCGAGCCCTCTGTTAGGAAACTTGTCGAGAAATATGGCATGAGGAATATAGCTGTCCTCAGCATCGCTCCGACGGGCAGCATAAGCAACATCGTTAAGAGCTTAGAAGTTAATGGTAAAAATTACATAGGTGTAAGCAGCGGTATAGAACCCGTCTTCGCCATTTACTACAATAGACGCAGCGAGAGCTTTGGCAACAAGATATTCAGAGTTTTCCATTCTACTATTGAAGCATACTTAGACATGAAAAGTCTATCCGATAAGGCGGCAACAGCGTCTCAGGAGGAGCTTAAAAATCTTCTCCCTACCTACTTCTTCAGAACAGCCCATGTCATAGATCCCATGAAGCGTGTCGAAATACAAGCTGTTGTTCAAAAATATATAGACCATAGTATAAGCTCGACTGTTAACTTGCCAGAAGACATTCATCCAGAAGTTATCTCAGAAATATATCTTTATGCGTGGCAGAAGGGCTTAAAAGGCATCACAGTGTATAGAGACGGAAGCAGATATCCTATTTTGAGCGTCGAGGGGGAAAAGACGGAGTTCCAAAAATTCAAAGACAAGAAGTTTAAGATAACCGTAAACGGAAAAGAGCTCGTTGTGAAAGGCGACGAAATCATAGTGTTACCGGATGGCACTCTTACTACAGTTTATCATGGTATAAAGGATGGCATATTTAAGGGGGTGGAGTTATGATTGAGCTGGAATCTACACAGGCAGAAGTAAAGGAACTTTTAGACGTGAAGGAGGAACCCATAAAAGCGGTTAAGACAACGGTGGAAAGGCCGCGCATTCTCAACGCAAAGGTCTACAAACTCAAATCGGCGTTTGTGGATCATGCTGTTTACATTACACTCTCTTATCTCGAAGAGAAAGATGGAAGCAAGAGGCCCTTCGAAGTCTTTATAAACAGTAAAGACCTTACAAAAGCCGCTGAGTATTCTGTTTTAACGAGGCTCATCTCCGCCATATTTAGAAGAAGTGAGGATCCGACGTTTATCTTAGAAGAGCTTAAGAGTATCTACGATCCCAACGGTGGTAGGTTTGAGAATGGTCGCTATGTTCCTTCTTTCTATGCAGAAATAGCATATGTGTTTGAAGAGTTTTTCATAGACATTGGCATAATGAAACCAAGGAAAGTCCTTAAACCAAAGACACACAATTTGTTTGCTTTCTTTACCACTGGAACTGAAGAAAAAGAGGAGAAGAACAAAGGATTTTCTGATAATAATAAAAAAGAGGCTGGCGGAATAGAAAAAGGTGGCCCATCTATAGAGAAGGTAGCTTCTCGCACCATTCCTTCATTCTCTTCACCCGAAGGAAGCTTAGAAAATCAATCCATATCATCTCACGACGTCTTTGATGGTGAGCGAGATTTGAGAATCTGCCCTAAGTGCGGCCAGAAGACATTGAAAGTGGAGAATGGCTGCATGACATGTATAAATCCTGAGTGTGGCTACAGCAAGTGCGATGACTAGCTTAACTTTCCGAGGTTTGATTGGGTGATAGATTGAAAGATAGGATCTGAGATTGGAGAGTATGAAAGAAGAGGCATAAATATTGAGGGAAGGAAGAATAGATGTATAAAATAAAGAATATGAGAAATAGAAAGAACCGATGGAATGGATGTGATATGTCGAAGGAATCTAAAAACAAGGGTCTACGTAGTCGACGAGTTCTAAAATGCGTGCATTGATGAACCCGCTTGACCTTTAGAGTTCTTTGCTCTTTATTTTTTACTGCTTTTATTTTTATCCTCTAGTCCTTCTTTTTCTTTTGTTTCTTTCTTTTTACTTTTAAATATGAGCGGTCGTACTCTGCCATATATCAAATTCCATACGATGGAGAATAGAATTATGAGCCACACACCGTGAATAATAAAATGCTGCCCAAAAAGATCAAAGCTTAAAGCTGTTCTTGTCGCGTTGTCGTCAACCAATTTTTCTATTTCAGAAGGTCTTGCATTCGTTTCTATGAGGAGGGCTGAGCTATTTCTCTCAAGGTTTACAAAACAACCTTTGCCTTTGTTATTCATATGTTTAATAGATAACTCTTCTTTCCATTCATTGGTTATATTGCTTGGCCAGCCATACTTCAACTCGCCCTTACAACTTTCCCCTTCATGACTTAATTCATAAGCTACGAAGTGGTAACCCCTCTTTAATTTACTTGAGGGGATAACCGCGCCATAATTGCCATAACCATATACACTTCCGTTACTTCCGTCGATAGCGCTACTAAGAGAGCTATTGAGGTTGCTGAGAGGAACTAACAAGGTTTTTATGTTTATGTCGTCGTGCATAGCAGGGTCTACAGCATTTATAAACCAAAGTATGACGAAAAAGAGTATGAGAGATATAATGCTTAATTTTACCTGCTCACCTAACAATTTCGGCATGTGTTTAGCATGTTCTAGTTGCTTTTGGGTAATCTCTTCCATTTTCTTGATATCCTTTTTCTTGTCTGCTTCTTTGAATTCTTTTTGTAACTCCTTCATGCGCTTCTGGAAGTTTTGAACAAAATCTCTGTCGATAACCCTATAATTCATCTCCGTAAGGAGGATACTATAAACTAGAGTGATAAGAGCAACGAGAATGAGTCCACCTACTGCAGCCATTAGTGATCAGCCTCTGTGAGTGTTTTAAGAATTTCATCCACTGCTTCATCCACTTTACTGGTAGCGTTTTTTACGATTTTTGCATATGCACCAGAAATAGCAGAATAAGCCATGAGATAAGAGATGTTAACTTTTTCTTCTTCTATGATGTCGTCTATACTTACGTTAGGTCGCTTCCGTGTTATGTCAAGCATTCTTCTTTCCCAGATTTCTTCGGGTCTAGCAGTTATTAGAAAGAGAATGTCTGGCTCGAACTTCTTAAGTAGTTCCATAGGCAGTCCAGGCATGTATCCGTTTGGCGTCTTTATTGCGAAGTGTGTATCTATTATTATTGTTCTTCCTGTCTCGCTCTCTTCAAGAATCAGATCTATGGCCTTATCTTGAAGCTCTAGCTGCTTTCCTCTCTCGAGATAACGGAGCTCGTCTCTATTTCTAACGTCGAATTCTCTTTTAGCTACTGTCAACATAGCAGTACCAAAGTTTATGACTTTTAGATGATCCCTTCTAAGGCGTCCTTTAAGCTTATTCACGATTGTTGTTTTTCCGGCTCCGGAGACACCCGCGACTATAGCCTTCATGATCTTCATGCTTTGCTTGTTTTGACTTTCAACCTTTCCGCCGTTGTTTGTGCTATTCATATTATTCATATGTTACCCCTCCCAAAGAGCATCTTTGAAAGCCCGGGATAGTGTATGTCCAGTGTTTGTTTTATTTCACCCATCATTCTATAGAGAATTTCTACAGTAAGAAGTATACCCGTTCCTGTTCCGTACGCTCCTAAGAGGTTGGCGAACCCAGCTAGCAAACCAACTGCAAGCGAACCCGTGACTGTCAAAGGCCAAATGTACTGCTCGAGCTTCATCTTCAAAAAGCGCTTGTCTGTTCTGTGTCCACGTATAGCTATGTTTTGTTGACTTAGCAATTCAGCTAGCTCTTCGGGGTTTTGTTGTGGGCTCATTTCAACCCAGAATTTACCGAAGTAGATAGAGAGAATGGCTAGTGTTACTAAATAGACGAGAGCATGAACCCACTCTGGCAATCCCAGTATAGGTGTTATACCACTTGTGAGGTTTGTCAAATATTGAGGTATGTTTAATCCTGCGTGAACAGGCGTTGTTAAATAGAGAAGCCCTCCGAGATAGTGAAGCCATGTGGGTTTGCCTCCTGGGCCAAGAGGTTTGTGAATAAGCGCCTGCGCAAAGAGCATGACATTTATGAGGAGTGCCGCTGCAAAGATAACGGGTAAATTACTAACAAAGAAGAAGGGCAACTCTAAGGGCCTGTTAGATCCCGGGATACTCAATGGCAGTTTAACCTTCGCCATCTCTCCGTAAACGACGACCCAAAACACGACAATAGTAGATATAAAGGGCAAAATTTGAATGAATGCAGTTGTCAAGCCTTCAATACCTCCTTCTGCTACAACGTCGATAACTCCCCCACTACCAAAGACGGTATACATAGCCCCCATTATAACACTGTAGCTTACACCTGCTGCGATGAATAGACCAATGCCTGTTCCTATGCCATACTTTGTTACGATTTGGTCCATGTATATAATAATTATAGCTCCAAGTATAAGCTGAAGGGCTACGGTTGTTATACCTATGGTGCCTCCAACTGTAAGCATGCCTTGATGAGCATATCCGCTTGTGAATGCAATTCCTTCAATAGCCGCCAATATAATAGCTAGGGTTGTCTGTGCACCCAATATCTTTTTTTGCGTCTCTGGCGTCCCCATATCTATATCTAACAAGCCGCCTCCAGCAAAAAGCTGGATGAATATACTCGCTATAACTATGGGGCCTATACCCAAAGCTAGGAGTGAACCTTGCCTTGAAGCCGTCAATATTTGAAAGATGTCTGCTAAACCTGCATGTTCCTTTACGCCTATTGCCGTCACATTGTAGAGAATGTAATATGTTAGTAAGACAGCTAGTGTCCACATGAGTTTTTGTTTAGAAGATAATATTGTCTTTGGCCCCTTCACTTGGGGCAGCTTCTTTGATACGTTATACAACCATTCAAACATCCCTTCTAGCAACCAAACCACCTACTTGATACATCTATTTAACGTAGTTAACATAGTACGGTTACAGCCCTTAAATCTGACATCCGGCGTCCCCATATTTCTTTTATTTATCTTCTATTTTTGCCCTCAGCTTGCCCTCCCCTTGGCCCGTTTTCTTTCTCTTTCACTCCTTCTTTTTACCCTTATTGCCTTTAGCCTCTGCTTCTTGTTCTTCAGCCTTTACATTTAGCTCGCCGCCGCTTGCTTTGACTTTCTCTATGGCCTTTTCTGTAGCGGCAGCAGCCTCTATTTTAACAGGTGTGTTTATGGAGCCAGCTCCCAACACTTTACCTTTGAATTTGAATAGATAAACGTCGCCCTCCTTCTTAAGCTTGCCCTCCTTTGCCATTTTGCCAATTTCCCATACGTTTATGGCGGGAACCTCTTTTTTGGCGCCGTGCCTTACGAAGCCTCTGCTTCCAAAGTGCTCTTTTGCATATTTTACTGTGTAAGTCCATTTCTGTTTTCTCAAGCCGGCATTGCCTCTTCCACCTTTATTACCACTACCCCTTCTGTTTTTAACATTACCTTTGCCATGCCTTCGCCAGCCGCGAAGACCTACTTTCTTTTTTTGGTATCTACGCGTCATTTTTCCACCTATTTTATTATTTTATTTTGCTGTTCTCTATTTTGCTATATGATTACTACCTCTTTATATCAACCATTTATGCCATCCGTCTTAAAAGGGAAGGCATGTCCTCTCTAAGACCTAAGCTGCCACCTACCTTCGCAGCTTTTTTAATGTCTTTCCAACCCTTTCTTGGAGGATGGAGCCTGAATATTCTGTCGAAGTCCCGTTTGCCCTCTTTTAAGAACATCTCGACGGCAGCGTTTATGGCATCTTCGCCCAACTCTGCTAGCCTTTTTGAGCCTTTATAGCCTCTTTTCTTCAACAAATATGTAAAATCTTCTTTGCTTATATAGCCGTATGTGACATAATCTTTTACTATGTTAAGCATGCCCATCACGCCAGGATTTTCTCTTAAGACTGTCGCATGATTGGGCTTGTTTAGCCCTAAGAGCTTAAGCGTGTGCTTTATTTTTGGCTTTATGTTTCGCACGCCTCTCACTCTCACGACAGCTATGAGCTTTATTTCGCCTGCGCCTTTTGTACCGCCTTTGCTGCTTTTCTTTGCTTTTTTATCTTCTGTCATCTCTTCACCCCGCTTTTTTATTCTTTGCTTTTTTACTCGTTAAGGCTTTTGAGCGCCTTCATCGTGGCCTTTAGTGTGTTGTAGACGTTGCTTGTTGAACCTCTAACCTTACCCCATACGTCCTTTACGCCTGCTAAGATCATGACGTATTTTATTGTGTCGTTGACTGCTAAGCCAACTCCTTTTGGAGCAGGCTTCAACTCAACCGTTGTTGAACCTTCTCTGCCTCTTACTTTTCTTGGTATGGAATGCTCTGTTCCACATTGGCATTCCCATGAGCCACATCCTCGAGGGATCTTCATTATGTTGCGCTTGGCTCTAGCTAGGGCTTTGTTTATAGCTATGCTTGCCTCTGTGGATTTGGCTTTGCCCAAGCCTATGTAGCCAGCTCTATTTCCCACGAGAACAACAGCTCCGAAACTGCCTTTCCTACCAGAATCTGTGACACGTTGAGTCACATTCATACTCATTGTGACAGCTTCTAAGTCTGGCATGAGAATATCTACAATCTGTGGTTCAAGTATGGGCTTTCCCGCTTTTAAAATCTCGTCTATGTGCGTGATTTTGCCATTCTTAACATCCCAGCCAAGCCGTGTCTTTGGCGTCCATTCTGATGTGTCCTCTTGAATATTCTTTATAAACGTCCTTTTCCTTTTAGGCGATCCTCTTGCCATCTCTTCACCCCTTCATTATTTTTTCCTTAACGCTCTCGAAGAGCTTTGGGAGCTCTTTAACATTAACTTTGGCCTTTTCATAGGCTTTGAATTGCGCGCTGTTGTGCTCCTTTGCTTTTTCTGCATAGGCAGAGATGTGCCCTCCTTTTATGCGCTCCTCTGGCACCTCTGCTTTTATGTCTATGTCTAAGCCAGCATCTTTTGCGCCTATGGCAGCCGCGAAGACTAAGCTACCTTTTGTAGGTGTGTGTAGTCCAATGTCTAATATGACTTTTTTCACGCCCTTCTTTTTGGCGAGCTTAGCCGCTATCATGCCCTCTAGATAAGCAGAAGGTGTGTTGCGCTTGCCTTCCCAACCATAGGCCTTCAACTGCTTCCTCGTGACGCTCACAATTGTTTTGTCACCTGCTTCTCCAAACTCTATGAGTTGGACTATGATGCCTCTATTTGTCTTTCTTACGACGAGCCTTGGGAGCCCACTTTTAAGATATGCTATCCTCTTCTTGTAGCGCGTGCGCCCTTCTCTGCGTCTTCTGAAGGGTACGCGGTATGTTGGAGATGTTGCCTTCGCCATGCTTTCACCCCTTACTTCTTCGCCTCGTCTTTGTCAGTGCTTTTCTTGCTTTTGTCCTGCTTTGCCTCTTCTGCTTTCTTGACTTTGGCTGTTGCTGTTCCTGCCTTTGCTCTTTCTGTCTCTTCCTCCACCTTCTCAGTCCTTTTTTCAGCCTCTGCTTTTTCGTTCAGTAGATTCATATCTTTAAGGTAGTTGAGGAACATGCGCTTGCCTTTGAAGTGTCCGCCTTTGATCTTCAGGTAGAGCGTTCTCTTTAGTGCTTTATCGACGCTGCCTTTCCCAACGAGCTCGTTGAGGAATTTTCTTAGGGCTCTTATTCTCTTTATCCATGCTTCCTTTGGATGAAGACGTGCTTTTGGCGTGCCTTTCTTTTTGCCAGGGCCTCTTCTGGCCTTTCTTTTCTTCTTTGGTTTTTCTTTCTTGTGCCTGCCTTTGACCGGCGCAACTTTTATAACGCCGTCGCTTATGAGCTTTTTAACATCTTCGTGCGTGGCAGCTTCCTTGGCTTTCTTTTGGTCGAGAATGCGTATTCTGTTGCGACCTACTTTCTTAATTTGAGCAGCTAACCTTCTAACAGTGTCCATTGTCATGCTTTCCCTCCTTTATCAGCTTCTTGCTTTGCCTCTTGCTTGTTTTCCTTGGCCTTTGTGGTTTCTTTACTTTCCTTCTCTTTCATCTCTTTGCCTTTTGTCTCTTCTTTTTCGGCTCCTAGATTCTTGCTGAGGGGTTTGTGAAGAGGATTTAGCACCTTTATGCCTTTTTTCTTTGCCTCTTTTTCTATGAATATCCTTTTGAGCACGCTGACGCCGTGAGCAATCCTTATAGCCACTTTCTTCCCTTCCTTTTTGGCGAGCTCCACTGTCCTTTCGAGCTCGGCGGCATTCCTTATGAGCACTTCTTTGTGACCGGAAGGATGGAGTCCTCTTATCTTAGCGGCATTTTTGTAGCCGACGCGGGGACTAGCCCCATGGCTTTTTTTGCGTATGCGTTTTTTGTTATCGATGCCTTTGGGCTTTCTCCATCTGTCTTTTACGCGGACCTTTCCCCTTTTGCCTGAGCCTGCATTTGGCACGTTGAACATGGGTTTTTTCTTCTTTTTCATATACTCACCTTTTTTGCTTACTTTTCTTCTTTTCTTATTCACCTTCTATGACGTAGTAAATCCCATCTTGGAATATGCGTATATCTTTGTTGCGTATTTTTGTCACTTCCCTTATGTTTGCCGCTGTTTGGCCTACAGCTTCTGCGTCTGGCCCTTCTACAGTGAGGAACTGCCCTTTCACAGTGACTTTCGCCGGTGGGATGATTTTTGTTTTCCTTGGGCTTCTCTCGCCCAAGAAGTTCTCTATGACAACTTCATCTCCTTTTATGCTTACCTTTATGGGGAAGTGGCTATACCTTATGATCATCTTTTTTTGGAAGCTTTCTGTGACGCCCTTTAGCATATTCTTTATATGGGCTCTGACAGTGTTTATCATGACTTTGTTGGGGCTTTCGACCTTTACATCTTTTTTTCCATCTTTCTCTATGATTTCAATCTTCAAGCCCTTGCTTTTGAATGTCTTAACAACCTCTCCTTTTGGACCCTTTACTTTTACTTTATTTCCCTCTATTTCGACAGTAACGCCATTGGGAATTTCTAAAGGCAACAATCGCATGCTTTCCCTCCTTTCTTGTGGTTTGTAAGTCTGCTTATAGGCGTGAACTTTACCTTTCAGCTCTTCAGCTTAGAACACGCCTAGAACACGTAGGCAATGAGCCGTCCGCCTATGCCTCTTTTTCGGGCCTCCTCGTTTGTCATGACGCCTTCGGGCGTTGTCACTATAAGCTTACCGTAGCCAACTGCTGGCAAGTACTGCGCCTCTATACGGAACCACTCGTATCGCTTCACGGGTTGTCTTGGTTTTATGGGCTTGAGCTCCTTTATTTTGCCCTTTAATTTCACTTTTAGCTTTCCCCCTTTGTAATCTTCTATATATTCGTAGCCCTCTATATAACCCGCGTTTTCAAGTTGTTTGAGCACTTCTTTGAGGAGCTTGCTGAACTTGACGGTGCACTCAGCCTTACCTGTTCTATCGTAGAGCTTTATTGTATTAAGCGCATCTGCTAGTATATCTACAGCCACATTCACACCTCACTGAAGTTTTCTAAATCCTATGAGCTCACCTATCTCTCTTAAGCATCGTCTGCATATGTTTAATCCATACTTTCTTATGACGCCTTTCGTCGTACCGCATCGGACACAGCGTCGAGTTCCCTTCCCCTTCTTTGAGGAAAAGAACTTCTTTATACGGACTTCAGATTCATCCTTCTTTTTTGCCATATGCTCACCTCATCTATAACTTCTTCTTGTTTCATCTCGTTCATTTCGCCTTAGCGGTGTCTTCCGCCACATCGACGCCCAATGATTGGAGGAACGCAACAGTCTCTTCTGGTTTTACTCTTTGTCTCTTGCCTATCCGACTTCTGGCTATCTTGCGCCTTGCCACTCTATAGCCGGGCTTTGCCATTGTTATGACGACGTCCATACCGAACATACCAATATCTGGATCATACTTGACGCCCGGAATATCGATGTACTCCTTTATGCCGAAGCTTACTTGGCCGTCTTTAGAAATGCTGCTTTTCTTTATTTTGTTCTTGTTTGCCTTGACGAGTTTTTTGAGCATCTCTTCAGCTTCTTTGCCTCTTATTGTTACTTTCACGCCTATGGGTAGGCCGGGTCTTATACCAAAGGAAGGTATTCTCCTTTTGGCTTTTGTAAGTATGGTCTTTTTACCCGTTATTCTTTCGAGAAGAGCCTTTGCATGGTCTAGTTTTTCGCCAGCCTCTCCCACACTTATGTTTATCGTGAGCTTTTCTATAAAAGGCTTTTCCATAGGATTCTTGCCCTCTTGTTTATTTTGCTTATCTGTCTTCTCTGTCATATATTCACCTCTTCAACTTATGCCATTACGTGCTTTACCCGCTCAATAAAAGCCCTCTGCCAGTGGGAAGATATAGGCATATCGTGTTCTGATTTCCTCGCCGTTTTTGTTTTCTAATATGGCTTCTTTCTCACCTTTCTCTTCTATGGCTTTGAGCTTCGCTACTTTTCCGACGTGCTTGCCGTCTGTGATTAGGCAGACAGTGCCGGGCTCTGCTTTCACGTGCTTCACAATTTCCTTTTTACTCAAGTCAAATACGACAACATCGCCTACCTTGTAGTTGTTGTCCTTTGTAAGGTATGTTCTGCCGTCGTGGAACGTAAGCTGGAAGACACCGCCGTTAACAACGACTTTGTTTTTTATTTTGAGCAGCTTGAGGTTCTTCCTCTCTGGTGTTTCTTCTCTGACGTCTAGCTTGCCCCTTTCGTTTATGTAGACCCTATAAACTTTGTCTCCATCTATCTCTACGACGTCCCATAAGCCTACGGGATAACGCTCTTCTCCGATTGTTTTCTCATCGATTTTAACAATGTTCTTTCCTAGGATGTAGCGCACTTCCTTTCGTGTGTTTGCCGTGTTTATCACCTCTATGAGCAAGTTGTTTATAGTAGTGCTTCTGTCCTGGGTGTGCGGGCCGGGAATGGGCTTCGCTAGGAACACCTTTTCTTTCTTGCTTCTAATAGGAGTATAACCTGAGGCTGCTATGGCCTTCAGATGTCTTTTACCACCTCTCTTTGCCATGTTTTCACCTACATTAATTACATTTTGTCTTCATATCCTTCCGTATTTACTTTTTCCTCCACTTCCTACATTTACTTCTCATCCTCTACTTTCTTTCTACCTTCTTACTACACGTATTACATTTTGGTAATCATGACGTTCGAAGGGCTTATGCCTCTAAGCTTCTCTTCGCCGCGAGAGTTTATGTGTGTTATGCCCTCGATAAAGACCTTTCGCTTGACATAGCTTACTTTCAACACTTCACCTTCTTTACCCTTGCTGCTTCCTCTAAGAATTTTCACTTTGTAGCCTTTTTTCACCACTGCGCTCCTCTTACCCACTTTCTTCCTCAGCTCTGGGCTGAGAAGGGCTGTTACCTGCTTTCTTCTTACATGAATAGGGGCTGTGAAGTAAGCCTTCCTCATTTTTCTCTTTATTGCTTTCCTCATATTTTCATCCTCATTTCTTTCTTAATCTTACTTCTTAAGATTTCCAAATTTTTCACGCCGAGCAAGCCAAGTTTACATGCCAAAGGCTAAGCTTAAACAACGCCCGATGAAATGGCCGCTAGCTTTGGGAAGCGCTCGACGACTTCTTTGGCTATGACGCCTTTGATCTCTGTGCCTAGCGGTAAGCCTTCGTCGTTGACTAAAACAGCGGCGTTGTCCTCGAAGGATATGCGCCAGCCGTTGGCTCGTCTGTACTCCTTTTTTTGCCTTATGATTACTGCCTTGACGACTGTGCCTTTAACCGTAGGGCCGCCTTTTTTGACGGAGCATATGGCAAGGTCGCCTACGCCGGCTGCTGGGTAACGACCGCGCACACCTTTGTAGCCTATAACACCTATGAGCTGCAGCTCTTTTGCCTTCGTGTTGTCGCTACATTTGAGCGTTGAACCGAGAGTAAGCCCTTTTGTCACTTTGGCAGCTACGCCCTTCATACTTTCTCCTCCTTTGTCTTGAGCACGCGTGTTACTACCCACGACTTTGTCTTGCTAATCTTCCGTGTTTGCTGGATCTCGACGACATCTCCTTCTTTGAGCTGAACGCCGCCGGGAACATGAGCAGCTATCTTACTCTTCGTCAACGCTTGCCTTTTATACTTGCCTAAATATTTAGCTAGTTGTCTCTCGACTGTGACTGTCTTCTTACGCTTTGTGCTGACTACTGTGCCGTAGAGCTTCATTCCTCTTGGCAGCAAATGCTCTTCTCGCATACCTGCCTCAAGCATTTTGTTTATCTCGACCAATCCATTGGCTGTCATGAGCTCATCCTCCAAGCCTGCCCTTTCGGGATAAAGCGTTTATATTTGTGGATTGCCCTATGGACAGTGTCCACTCGCCAACAGGCTTTTCCTTATTGGGGAGCTAATATTTAAAAAGGTGATGTTTGGCTGTGGAGTTATGTAGTCTAACAAATCCTTGCATTTTGCTCCACCATATATATCTACACAGGATACTCCTCATACAGCTTCTTCCTTATGTTCTCAAGCACTTCTGTCTTTCTACCCATAAATTCAGCAGCTGTGAGGGCATTGTGTTTTTTCTTCTTTGCCTCTGCTTCGACGGGCGCAATCTTTTCTTTATAGTGAAGGTCGCGAAGGAAGTGGTGTTCATAGACTAGCCATTCTACTTTATCAGCTAGCTTCTTCAAGTTGGAGAGTGCTATCTCCAGGTTTTTGTGGCCGTAGCGCTGCATGATGTAGCTTAAAGGTCCATCGACTAGGAGAAGCTCTGGCAGATGTTTTTCTATGAAGGCTATTTGCACGTCTAGGCAAGGCCCTTCCACGTCGCTCGTATGAAGGAACCGTCGCACATCCTTGCTTCCTTTGCTCTTCTTACCCCTCCTTTCCTTGATGAAGGTTTCCACGACGTAACCAAGTCGTGTGCTTGGGCCATGAGGAACCGCTTCACTCAGCTCAATTCTTGTCTCGCCTATCTCTATCTCCTGCTTTTCGGCAACATGCCATTTAACACCTTTTACTTTTTCCAGCTCCTCTATGAAAAGCTTACTTCTGCCTTTTTGGCTGCGATTTATGTTGTGCTTTGGGTCCTTTAAGTAGAGCTCTTTATCTTCAAAAATCTCGGGCTCATCTGGATTGTAATGGTCATAGTGGTAGTGACTTGTAATGACGATGTCTGCTTTCTCAACGTGCTTCACAATTTTATCCCATACGTCGTTCATGCGCTCTATCTCTATGGGATGGGGACCATAGCCATACCTATAAGGCGCGAGCGCTACTCCGGGATCTATGAAGAGCTTAACATCCTTTGTTTCGACGAATGTGGCTAGGCTGCGCACGCCCATGGAGTCCGCGCCTATAAATTTCACGCGCATATATGTCTTTGAGCGACACTGTTAAAAAGCACTCCCTCTCAATGCTACTCCACTCTATCTACCTAGCTGCTTTGCCACTTTTATTGCCAATATATTATGTGTCCGTCTCGTGTCTCTATAAATTTGATGCTCTCTCCTAAATTCATGGGTTGATAAGGATTGTAGGGATCTTGGAGCAAAGTACGACCGATTTGGAAGCCTTTTGCAGTGGTCTCCGCTAAATAATACTTTTTTCCATCGACGTTTATAGTGTAGCCATTCATGTTTGGGAAATCTCCTGCCACAGCAATAGCTAAGTGATGACGGAGAAATACGAATACATAATCTATGTCGTATTGTTCCAAAAGGGATGCATAGACTGCTACTTTGTTGTTACAGTCGGCGCTTTTACTTAATATAGATTCGGGCGGCTCCTTTATGAGTTCGTTGCCCGTAGCTTGCTCATAACTTACATCTCTATAATCATATTTCATGTCCTCCGTCACAAAATTGAGTAGTTTTTGGGCAGCCTCTTCCTTTGTTCTTGCGGAACCTGCTATCTGATGTACTAGATTCGCTATGGATGGCACGCCTTTCTTAAGCACAAAACCTCTTGGGTCTACTACAGCCTTTTCTTCACCGTCTATGTTAACAACTCTTTCTGTCTCATGACCTATGCTGTTTGTGTATTCATCAACATCCACTTCTAACTCTTTGAGGATTATGCTGTATGTGTAAGGGCCAATGTGGACGCTTATTCTTGTGTCTGGCGTGGCGTTTATGCTTTTGTAAGGCACACCGATGAGATAAGAAGGTCTTCTGGGTGTAGCTTCCAGTCCATTCCCGATTTTAAAGTCTGTACCTATCTCCTTTCCATTCACGTCCTTATATATGTAGTACGTTCCGTCCTCTTTTATTAAAGAGGCAAGCACTTCTTGAGGATCTCTATCAGATGGAATGGCAAAAATGGCTTCGTTCCTTCCATCGACGACACCCAGCAAATAGTGAGGATTTATGCCATACACACCTTTTAGAATTGGGTTGTAATAGGCGCCCATAAGTTGTGCCATTAGTCTCTGAGCGCTAGTTGTCTCTTCTTCTCTACTTTCTTGGGTGGCCTTCTGGCTTCTCCTGCCAAAGAATATATCTCTATTTTGCTCTACAACAAACGCACTTGCCGCAAATGCAAGGGCTATTAGTAGGATTGCCCCTAGATTTTTCCTTATATGCATAAAGAAGGACGCTTTTGGCTTTTCATTCTCTTTCTCTTTGGGCTTATCTTCTTGACCTTCCTTAGGCTCTTCTGTAACCTTCTCTGCGACCGCCTCTTTAATTTCATTATTCTTTTCTTCCATTACATCTTCTGGCACCATAGATAAGAGTTCTCTTATAGAAAGTTTGGGTGGCAACCTTGCGAAGGGCCCGTTTTTTCCTGCATGCCACTCTCTTCGAGTAGTTCTTTGAACTTGTTAAAGCCAGATTTCTCTTCGTTTTCTTTGCCTTCGTTGTGCTTTTCTACAGTTCTGTTATGTTTCTTTTTTGTTTTTTCTGTCATGTGCTTATAGTTGGCTAAAATGTTCAAAAAAGTATATCATATGCACCACTCAATAAGCCCTATACCTTATGCCATCATACAATTATGTTTGTGGTGACCCAGCGATTCATTGCACAGCAGTCGATAAGGAGTGATAATGTGAACACTCATAAAAACTCTTAAAAAAAGAGGCTATGCGGCAGCCGGGATTTGAACCCGGGTCTCCACCGTGGCAGGGTGGTGTCCTACCACTAGACTACTGCCGCGCCCATATTGAGCTTATATCCTTAACTAATCTCAACCCTTTTAGATGTAGCATTCTGTCCCCAAACATTTTAAAACTTATCAGAAGCTACCGTTGTCATCATTATTCAGACTGGGACGGTCTCATCACTGCTCTTATTTATGGAGCGAAGTGTTTTTATAGAAGCGTTTTTGCCAGGTTTTTGCCAAGTTGCCAAGGCTAAATTTCTATAATGTCGCCGGATATGGGTAGGTATATGTCTACGTCGTATTTGACTTCGTACGCTTTTTTAAGTTCCTTAGCCAGCCGTTCTCTGCCGTAGTGTATAATCTCCTCACCCATATGGTACACAACCATTTTTTTGGGCTGGCTCTCAGCTAGCAGTCTTTCAAAGTCGCCTTTAACAGTTAAATGCTGTCCCCATGAGCTGGGCTTCACTTTTGCCACGTTGGCTATAAGCACATCTACGCCCTTGAAACGCGCGCCTAGGCCTTCATAATAGAGTGTGTCGCTCGTGTAGCCTATCTTTTTGCTCTCTATATTCATAACAAAGCCCCATCCTGTCGGCTCGGGATGCTTTATGGGCGTCGTTTTCATCTCTATGCCCTCGCCCTTGTGTGTAAAAGATAAGCGCTCGTCTGGGGCTGGGAAGTACGTGGCCTTAAAACGGTTTGCAACGTAGGGCAAGACAATGTTGTTGCAGTGTGGTTCGTATACTGTGTTTTTTGAACCTACATAGACGCCAAGCTTTTCAAGGCCAAAGGCGTTCATTGCCTCCCCTATCAAGTTGGCGTCGCTGCCATGGTCCATATGATTATGGCTTACGATGAGCACGTCTGTGTCTTCTGCTTTATAGCCAAGTTCGGCCATCCTTAAAACAGCACCCGGCCCCGGGTCCACATGTATTTTTAACTTTTCCGTGTGAATGCGAAAGCCGCCGGTATAGAAGGGCGGATATTGCCTCTCAGCTACGAAGCGCCCGCCCCCGACGCCTATAAAAATGAGCTTAACCTTCGATATAGCCTTTGGCATGCGCGTCTTATGTATAAAAACGTTTAAAATCAATTATGTCTGCAGGGGACTTGATATATAATTTGAGTTCTCTGTTTTTATTTTAATCAGAGGACAGCCCCTCCTTTCGTGCCTTTTGATATTTTCCCATTCACGCTTCCCTCTATTTTTCTCCTCTATCGCTTTATTCTCATTTACGACCTATATAACCTGTATATGACCCGTGTCTAATTTTATCTTTACTTCCCTGCTTCACTTTTCCTTTACTTCCATCTACTTTTGCTTTTTGGCTAGAGGAAATTGCGCAAGGAGAGCATCTATCTGTATTTTTTCGTTAGCTCCTTCGACAAGCCTAAAGTTGTACTCGCCAACTTTATCTATAAGGAAGGCCTTTTGCTCGTCTGGTATATCCATGTTGAGCACTTCTGAATAAAGTTGAAGCACTATGTCCTCTCCACTCATGCCCATGTGGACGCGCACGGTGTCGAGCCTTTTTCTTGCTTCCTCAAACTTGCCTTCATAGGCGAGCTTGGCAATCTCCCTTATGGCTTTGGGCGAGGCTCTGCTAGCTATTTTATAGACTAGTTCGTCGTCAATCTTCTTGCTTATAAAGGCTGCTCCCTGTAATGTGTTTATGGCCTTTCGCATGTCGCCTTCTGAGATGTAATAGAGGGCATCCATTGCCTTTTCTGTCACGTCTAGTTTTTCTGCTTTGGCAATCTTCTCAATCATTTTTTTGACATCATCTTCTGTGAGAGGGCTGAACCTGAATATGGCGGTTCTGCTTTGTATAGGGGGTATGATCTTGCTTGAGTAGTTGCAGCTCAGTATCATTCGCGTGACGTCGCTGTATATCTCCATTGTTCGTCGGAGGGCGTGCTGGGCATCGGGTGTTAAGGCATCTGCTTCGTCTAGAAATATGATTTTGAATCCATATTTGTTCATCGTTATTATACGGGCAAAGTCTTTTATTTTACCTCTAACTACATCTATACCTCTTTCGTCGCTGGCGTTGAGCTCCAAAAAGTTGCTTGCTATATCGTCTCCATAAAATTCATGCGCTATTGCTAGAGCGACGGTTGTCTTGCCTACACCTGGCGGCCCGCTAAAGAGCAGATGGGGCATCTCCCCTTTTTTGACAAAGGCCTTAGCAGCCTCGACAATACTGTCTTGCCCAATAACCTCGTCGAGTGTTTTTGGCCTATACTTCTCTACCCATGGAAGAAATTCCTCGCGCTTCTCCTTCATTTTCTCTTCCTCTTTTTCCTCTTCGGCAAGTGCTTTACTCTCTTTATGATGACTCTCATGATGTGTTGTATGGTGAGCTGCGTGATGGGTTGCGTGGTGGCTGGCGTGATGAGATGTATGGTGCTCTTCATGGTGTCCTTTATGAGAGTGCTCTGCCATAGCAGTGCTTTACTGCGAAGGATTTATTAATGCTTCTCACTTCGCGTTTTTGCCTTTTTTGCCGTTTATCTCTTCTGCCTTTTCCACATCTATCTTATGATTCCATACCTACTTGTCTGGAACACTTATAATCTCTTCTCCTCAAAAGAGAGGTATGAGCTCAAGAAAGGCCCACAAAACAGATGAAGCAGAGAAAACGTCGAGGGCAGACGCGACTAAGCAAACAAGAGATATAAAGGGAGTAAAAAGAGTGGAGAGGACTTCAAATCGCTCATCTCTGCCTGCTAACGCACTTCCTTTAGAGTTGCATCTAGCTCAAGCGGCGTATATGCGCGTCATAAATGAAAGGGCACGCAAGAAAAAATCCCAACAGAACTCTAATCAAACTAACCAAAAGCAGAGAGGAATATGTTATTACTGCAACGAAAAAGCAGTGGTTTATCTTCGCTATGCTGACAGGCATCTCTGCAAGCGTCATTTTAATAGGTTAGTGGAGAAGCGTTTTTCCCGCGCCTTGAGAGAGCAAGGCCTTAAAGCCAAGCAAACCGTGGTCTTAGCTGTGAGCGGCGGCAAAGATTCTTTAGCTATGATGCTTATGTTCAAAAAACTCCTCGCGAAAATTCCTCTTAATCTCATTGCAGTAAGCGTTGATGAGGGTATAGCTGGCTATAGGGATGAGAGCGTTGCCAGAGCTAGAGCCTTTGCTAAAGAGTTGGCTATTCCTCACTATACTTACAGCTTCAAGGATTTGGTTGGTAAAAGCCTAGATGAGATAATGGCCAATAGAGAGGGCGAGGCAGCTTGTGGCTACTGTGGTGTATTTAGAAGGCAGATTCTGAACGACAAAGCCAAGGCATTGGGTGCAGATTGGGTGGTCATAGGGCATAATCTCGACGATGCTGTAGAAACAATCTTCATGAACCTTCTCAGAAATGAGCCCAGCAGAATCGTCCGCTTCTTTGAGCCCTTAGTTCAAGATGAGCGGTTTGTGCCTCGACTTCGGCCTAACATGTGGATACCGGAGAAGGAAATGGCTCTTTATGCCCTTCTTAACGATGTGCCTTTTGAAAACGCTGAGTGCCCCTATGCCAAATACAGCATACGTTACTATGTTAGAGCTATGATAAACAGGCTTGAAGACCGCTATCCAGGGGCGAAGTTTCGTATCATGCGCAGCATGTTGAGCATGGTAGAACGGATGAAGCGCAGGAAGGCTGGGGAGAGAAGTGGAGGAGATAAAAACAGAGCCACTGGCAATGGTAATCCCACAAATGCAACAACGCTCGAAGACGAACTTGCTAGGCTGAAGACGTGTAAAATCTGCGGCATGCCTTCTAACAGCGACGTCTGTATGTTTTGCAAGCTGTTGGAAGAGATTGGTGAGGATCCTTATGGCTATGTAAAAAGGAGAGGGTTGAAGGGAAGAAGAGATGCATAGATGTACTTAAATATGCTTAAACATGTGCAGGCCCGAGAAAAGGGCTTATCAGATCTTCTAACGGGTCTTCTAACGCTTGTCTTATCGTTAAATGCCGTTAAGCAAAGATGGATCTTTTTAAAGACTTGGCTTTCAAAGCCCCGAACTATATGTAGAATGTAAGCGTGATAGCATGTTAAGCTTATCTAAAGAGCAGGCCAATAAAGTTGGTATAGTGGGTTACGGCGTCTATGTCCCATTCTACAGGATCACTTCTAAGGAGATAGCATCTGTGTGGGGCGAAGACATAACACGTATAGAGTTGGGCTTGGGCATAAAAGAAAAGGCCGTCGCAGGGCCTGACGAAGATGCAGCTACCATAGCTGTTGAAGCTGCGAGAGGAGCACTTGCAAGAGCCCAAATTGACCCCTCAAATATAGGCGCTGTTTACGTGGGTAGTGAAAGTCACCCCTATGCAGTCAAGCCTACAGCCAGCATTGTAGCCGAAGCTATTGGGGCTACACCCAGACTTACTGCCGCTGACTTGGAATTTGCATGTAAAGCAGGTACAGCTCCTATTCAAATGATAGCTGGCATGGCATTGGCGGGGATGCTTAAATACGGCTTAGCCATAGGTGCAGATACAGCCCAAGGTCGGCCGGGGGATGCTCTAGAGTATTCAGCAGCTAGTGGGAGCGCCGCTTACATAGTAGGACCAGCAGAGGAGAGCTTAGCCACTCTCGAGGCTACGACTTCATTTACTACCGATACGCCCGACTTTTGGAGGCGGCCAAAAGCAGAGTATCCCAGTCATGGCGGTCGTTTTACAGGAGAGCCCGCTTACTTTAAACATGTCATGGGAGCCACACAGCTCTTATTAGAGCAGACGGGCTATACGTGGGAAGACTTTGCTTACGTTGTATTCCACCAACCCAATGCTAAATTTCCAAAGGCCGTTGCAAAGAAGCTGGGTGTACCATCTGAAAAAATCGAGAGAAGCCTCGTAGTGCCCTATATAGGTAACACATACAGTGGTAGTTCCATTTTAGGCTTAGCACGCGTTCTCGACGTGGCAAAGCCCGGAGATAAAATCTTTATGGCTAGCTTTGGTAGTGGAGCAGGCAGCGACGCGTTTATATTCAACGTCACAGACCGAATAGAAAAGAAGCGCCCTCTAGCTAAGTCTGTGGATTATTACATGGAGAGAAAGGAATATGTCAATTATGCTCAATACGCTAAAATGAGAGGCAAGCTTAGATTGAGCTAAAGTCATGTAAGTTAGCGCAAAATCTTAGGGGTTTTTCATTTCCTTTGCTTTTTAGGCTCTTCTATCTTATCTTATTTTTACCCTTTCTTTGCTCTTTCTCTTTCGGCTCTTCTCAACTTTTAGCCCTCTAACTCTTGTCATCTTAATTTGACATCTTTGGGTTTCTTTGGCTTACCTTTGTACACATAGCTCACTATGAACGCCTCACCTTCTCCTCTCTTCTTGTGGTCATCGTATAATGAAAAACTTATCTCGTCCACATTTGCCTTAAGTTTTTCTTTAAGTGTGCTCTTTATCCTCTCGCTGAGCCAATGGAGTCCTTCTCCTTCCCATGTTAGTAGTATGACTGTCTCTACCTTCAATGAGGTGTATACGTCCTCTCGAAGAGGTTGTGTTAGGTAGATAAGTTGAATGTTGCCTATATGTATTCTTTCAATCATTTCTGCCATTCTGTCGAGCGTCTCAAAAAACCTCTCATACGGTGTTTTCTTCCATACCTCGTTGAGCTTTCCTTTACTTTCTTTCTCTGAAAATAGTGCCATCCATTGTTTAAACTTTGCAAGCTCTTCAATTCTGTAGCCAGCACCTTTTTCCTTCCATTCTTTACTTGCCTCTTTAAGCAGCTCTTCAATAATTCTAGATGCGAACAGCTGATCTATCTTTTGCTTAGTTTCTTGCTGGTCTCTTGGCCTAAGCCAGCGCTCTTTCTTGACATCTATCTTTCCATAAGGGTGGTGGTTGAACCAAGCATGCGGATTTAGCGGAGCACTACTTTTCTTATTAAACTTGTTGTAAGGGTTTACTTCCTTATTCATTATCTTCACCCCCTTTTGGCATGAATATATTCAAGTATCTTTTACTTCCAGATTTACGTAAAATGCACATAATGCAAATTTTCTTTTTTCCTTCTTGAATAGCTGTGATTACTTGTGCAGACGTATCTCTAAACGACTCCATCCCTACTTCTACACCAAGATCCTCTGCAATCTCATTTACTTTTTTCTTTATGATCTTTATTGCGGTTTGAGAGTACGCCCTCACAGAGATTTCTTTGAACACCGGTGAGTTTGCTGAACCGTTTTTTCTAATTCTCAATATAAAATCTATCCAACCTTCTTTAAATTTCTCGGATATTTCTTTACCATGTTTTATTCTGTTACCCGCGTTTTTCTGTACACCATGGGGTAGCTCTTGTTCTATTCTATGGTTGTTCGAGGCGGTATCTACTTGCAGCTCCACAGGAAGTAGGTAATTCCCAAAATATACAAGAAAAAGGTAATGATCTCTGTCGTAGCCAGTCTCTTCCTTTGGATGTTTAGAATAGCGTTTTTCCGGATTAATTACTATCTCTGCATTCTCTTTTATTTGAGCGCTAGAGGTCTTCACTTCTCTGTTCCACAATATAGTCCCTTTTTTACTTATTCTCTTTTTTATTTGCTTATTAACTTTGCCTAATACACCCTGACGCTTTTTGGTGTACGTCTCTTTCTCAAAGCTGCTGAAGCTGTGGTCATCAATTATGTATCTTATACCAACTAAGTCATGGAACGCTAGTAACTTTTCTACAATATTTTCCTTGTTTAAATCTTTTAAGAATATGTTGCCATTATTTTTCAAGCTTATTGCTTTTTCTAGTAGCTCATATGGCGCTTTTATTCTAGCCTTTAATTTCCCTTTGAATATAAGTCTTCCATCTTCCTTGAGCAGCTCTCCAGCCATTTTTCTCTTTACGATACGTAAAACCTCATCTAAGGGACCGTACCGTTTTTCGAATGCACATTTCAATGAGGTATAGAATCCATATCCTCCTTCTGTTGATATAAGCCCTATGTTGGATACGTATGAGGCAAGTGTATGCAAGCCCTCACTTTTTAGTTGGTGGCTGAAGACGCTGGCAGCAACTAGTGGGACTCTCAAACTTGTTCTTTTCAGCATTTTTCTCATGACCGCTTTTCCTCCTTGCGAAACCTCTAATTCGTATAAAGTGCTCACAGCTGCGAGGGTTCTTGCAGAGAGGTAAAGAGATACTCCAAGGCTGATGTGCCATAGCTCTCTATATGTAAGCTCAGACAATTGTGGGTTATTTATCTTCATATCTTTCAGGAGGAGCTTCAATTTATCCTTCTCTGCGAAATAGGCCAGCGCAGGATATGTTTTCTTTAAATGGCCCATCAACTCTTTTCTTATAGTGCTTAATCTTTCTTCATCTACAACTACTTCCATGGGCGTCAATACGCCTTTGTATTCTTCATCGTCATTTATATCCCCTATAGCTGTGCCTAACTTTGTCAGTTCATTTAAAAGCTCTACAATTGCCTCACTAAGAGGCGTTTTTCCTAGAACTGTCGAAAGGAGCTGATGTATAAGGCCATCTCCTTTTACTGTAGATGTCGCTATATACAGGGCTATTTCCGGCGTTATATGACTGAGTTCGCTTCTCTCACCGATTCCTATAACTATGTTGAATATGTCCCTTCCCAATTCCAACAGTTCCTCTCTCAATTTTTTGTCGAAGTTCTTCTTCCATTTGAAGTCTTTAATCTCCTCCAGAAAGAGCTCCTTTGAAAAAGCCTTGTTTTTACTTTTTACCGATGTCTTAAATAGGTTCTTAAACATGGTGAAATCTAAATCCAGGGGAAGAAACGGTGCAGCATCTGGGCTGGCTTTCTTTCTAATCTTCTTTGCATCTAGCAAGCCCTTCCATACAAGTGTGTACATATTGGCTTTGTTTTCTCCGCTTTTTACTTTAGCCACGCATATACATACATTGAAACATTTTTAAATATGTTGGTGTGGACAATAGAGTGCATGTGTCATAAGCCAGCAACTAGCCTAGCCTAGAGGTTGAAAAAGGGTGTCTTAGAAGAGACAGCACTCTTCTTCTGATTTTTGCACACTCCAACAGCGAAAGCGACCATATGCTTTTAAACATATTGAGGTATATTTAAGGCGAATGACTGTGTTCAGTGTAGCCCTCATAAGCAGCTTAGCATACATAGCCATAGCTATAGGTATTGCTGTGTTTACAGCCGTTATCTACTATTTCATCTCTCTTATACTCAACGACCCAAGTATGCAGGCTAGAGCTAAAGAGGCGGTTTCGGGCTCTGTTGAAACTGCTTTGCTTTTTGGAGGTATAGCGTTTGCCATTCCTCTTCTCAACGGTATTGTGCTGGATTTAATAGGCATCTCTCATTTGCCCGTTAGTCTTATGGATGCTCACATCTTTCTAGCGGACATATCCATTCAGGACTTTCTAAGCAATGTTACCAATGCTTACTTAGACCTCTTTTTTCTCGAAGGTTTTCTTAACATGCTCTTCTCTATGAACATCGTCTTTCCTCTACCGTCTGCTACGGGCGTTATGGGCACAGTTCTGCAGCCTTTGGCTGGTGTCCAAATTTTATATAATTTTATCGGTTGGCTTGTTAACAAGTTCCTTTTGGTTATAGGTCTCGTTGTCGTTAGAGATTACCTTATAAAGATTGCTCCCCTCCTCTTTTCGGGCATGTTGCCCATAGCAGTCCTTCTTAGAGGTTTTCCCTCGACGAAGTCGTTGGGCTCAGCTCTTTTTGCTCTTGTTATTGCAGTCTACTATGTTTACCCTCTCTCGGTTCTGTTTACAGATTATCTATTTTCAGACGTTTATAAGCCCTTTATTTCTATACCCGATCCAGTAAACCTTCGCCTGCCGTCTGACCTTGGATGGAGCTCAACACAGTATAAGAAATTAGCAGATTCTTATGTAGACTTCATATTCAATTCAAATAACCTTCAGAAGATGTATCAATCTGGAGCTAGTCAGTATCCTTCTGACTATGTGAAAACACGCTCCTTTTGGAATACAGCCGGAGGCGTAACCTTTGAAGAGCTTATAAAGAAGCCTCTCACCCACTCTGTGGGGAGCTCACTTGTTTCTCTATCTTCGATTGGGATCATGGGTATGAATTATGCCTTGCTGTTGGCTAACGAACCCACATCGAGAGGCGCAGGCACTGTTAAACCACTTTCGTCAAAGATCATGCTTGCAGCCATCCTTCTTAATCTTATCTATATGTTTGTATTTGGCCCTCAGGTAGCTAAGACGATGTTTGACGCCAGTATGGCAGGCATGCTTGTTTTAGGCTACGATGTTATAGCAGTTTTTGTGTCGTTAGTCCTTGAAATTACATTCACTGTAGAGGCATACAAAGCTTTGGCTACAGCTCTAGGTGGAGAGCCTCTCCTCTTTGGTCTTCAGAAGGTGATATGATGTGGCTCATCGTTCCTGCTTACATATACATTGCTTTGCTTCTTATGGTGGCGGCAATTGTCATAACAAAGATGGCTGCTAAGATTGCCATGAAGCCGGAGTGGGATGCATGGGCTAACGAAGAGCTCACACAGCTTTGGATAAACATGCTCTACATTATACTTATTATAGGCCTTTATTCAGCGCTTTCTCACTTAGCTGTTCTCTATGCACAGAATACGCTTCTCGCCAATGTAAAACCTATTCCAGGCACGCAAGTAAACGCACCAACAACTATGCTTTTTCCCAAAAATACTATCATGCCTAGTGCTCTCCAATCTTCGACAAAGGACCTTATAGGTATGAATCTCAACATCTTAAGGGCCTTACTCTACAATAGAGTCCTCCCATTCTTTGGTGAACTCATAAACATAATCCACGCCATAGAAATCTACAGCGGCTTTTCTGTGAGCATGGTAGGTACGCCGGGTCTCGACGTTAAGACGCGCCTAGGCCTAGGTTTAGAAGTGCCTCTATCTGCTTTGGTTCTTATACGTAATGCCTTTCCTGTCTTTATAATAAGTTTAGAAGTGCAAATCTTCACGCTAGAGCTCATAAAACTCGTTGCATACGACTTTCTCGTGCCCTTTGGCCTTCTTTTGCGCATTTTTCCATTTACACGAGATGCAGGGGACGAGCTCTTGGCAGTAGTTTTGGGCTTCACCATCTTCATGCCCCTCCTTTACATTGTGATGTTCTCAGCAGTAAACGACATACTCGTTAACCATTACCATCAGCCGTCATTTTTCCAGCCGTATTACTCGCCCAATACAAGCATACTCAGTAAGATACGGGACCTCTTTCACACACTCATATTTCCCTTTTGGGACTATTCTTTAGGTAGCTTTTATTTTGCCTTTGGCTACGGTATAGTGAATACCATCGAAGAAATAGGTTTCTTAGGAGCTGTGACAGTCATGTTGCCGACCTTTATATTCATATCTACTATAAGCCTAGTAAAGGCCTTGCAAGACGTCTTAGAAATGAAATAAGTAGTAATCTAGTTGGTGGGCTAGTAAAACAAGTAAGCGTGCAAGCCTAGTAAGCTTAGTGGTGAAATAAATGGTTGCAGTAAGCTGGTTCAATTGGTATAGCGTTGCGCTTTCGTACCTTTCCTATTTAATAGTAGGGGGTATCCTGCTAGGTGTGGGTCTACTCTTTTTAGGTTATATCTTGAACAACGAGAAGTATAAAAAGGCTGCTTGGAGCGAGCTATGGGAGCTCGTTTTGGTCGTGCTTCTCTTCAGCCTTTTCCTTCCTAGCCTTGCAAACATATCGTCTGCAGCTGTGAGAAGCATAGACCCTATAGGAGCTAAGTACTACTGCACAGCGAGTTTTGTAACGCCACCTTCTTCTGGAGGTTCTGGCGGCAGTTCAGGGGGTCAATCGTTTGGTCCAGGTGTTAGCATACAGAGTATATTCAGGCAATATCTAAATGGTATAATATATGGCGGTCAGTCTGGCAACCAGCCTAGTGGTCAGTCAGGAGGTCAATCTGGGGGTCATTCCGGCAGCCAATATGGTGGCCAACCCGGCCAGCAGCCACCCACTACACCTCCTCAAGCTTCTCCTTCATCCTCCACTATAGATCCTTGCTTTATTCTTGTCGGAGATGGATATCTTAGAGCTCTCCTTGTCGAATCCATAGCAGCTTATAGGAATGTGCTCTCTTTTTACATCTTTTCAAAGATGGGTGAGACGACTGCCTCTAGTTTTGGCCAGCAGGGTGTTGAATTCTCTCAAAGGGTAGGTGGCTATCTCGCGCCTCTCAACGTTATAATTGAATATTACATGGGCTTCTTCCAGAAGGTTATGATACTCATAGCTTTCCAATACTTCCTATATGACTTCGTAGCGAAGACGTTCGTTATAATGGTCTTTGTGGGTTCAATACTTCGAGCTTTCCCATTAACGAGAAAGATGGGTGGAACTATATTGGGTGTCTATCTCAGCCTTTTCTTCTTCTATCCAGCTGTGTTGTCAATCATGGATTCTATTTACTTTTCTATAGAGCCTAGCCCTCACACGCACATGCGCCTTAATCGAATATATACGGGAGCTAGTGGGCTTATGCTGGAGGTAAAGGATTATCAAACGTGGCTCTCGGGATCACCCAAAAAAATTAAAGGTGCTATAAACAACTGGAACTTTGCCTATGCATATACACGTCTAACACCAGACGGTCGTATACCGACGTCTCCCATTCAATCCACTCTGCCCCAAGAACAGCAAAACGATGTAGAGCAAGCTGAGCAACAGTACAATGAGTTTTTGCAGCTAGAAGGTCCCGCTATCACTGCAGCAGAGCAAATTCTTGATAAGAATGTTCCCTTAACTCAGAGGGTAAGCAAAGTTAAGAAAGTTATAAGCTGGCTTCTCAACCTCTTCACTAAAAGCACACTCTTAATAGCTCCTTATGTGCCGGGCGTGCTTGCATCCGGTGGTCTGGCAGCTGTAAGGGGGGTGGGTTCTCTCTTTGGCAGAATTTTCGGCGGTAGAATCAGCGGCTTTGTTGTGAGTGCAGGGAGAGCTATTGCTGCCTCGCCAGTAGGAGACCTTCTTATAGGCGCAGGTATTGCAGGCATGGCGGCTATAGGCGTTTCGTCTTTCTTATCTTACACACAATTCCTCTTCTATTTAGTCATTGCATTGGGCGATATGGTGGCGAACTTTGTATTTTTCGGAGGTTTTCTTTCATACATAGCTATAGTGGCAACAATTGGAGCCATGAAGGGCACATCCCGTTTCTTGGGTGGTGACTTTGAAATCGCGGGTCTCACACAATTCATATGAGCCTACAAAACCTACAAAGCTTTCAAAGCTTGTATTTGCACGTCTATCTCAGCTATCCACAGCGCTTGTGATATTCCTTGTCTTGCTGGTATTTGCGCTTCCCACTATTTGGGCAGCTTCTGAGCTTGGGCACGAGCATGGCCAGGTAGTGCATGTTAAGTTTAATGGCTCTTCCATCTCCACAACCTCGACTACACTTTCGCACTCATCTATACCTTCATCTCCATCTTTGTCTGCATCCTCCTCAAATACTTACTTTGCCCATTACAGCCGCTCCCGTTATTCACCCACTTCACGTGCTTATTCACTTTCTAACTCTATTCCCCCTTCATACCCCAACCCCGTTCAAGGTCCCACTAATAATCCTCCGCCGTCCAATCCGCCAGCTCCACCTAAACAACCTTCCCCTCTCGAGAAATTCGCCAAAAGTTTGTATGACTCAACCCATAAGTGGTGGGTTAATCTCGCTACTAGCATATACAAGAAGTTCGTATGCTATCCCAATCCTTACTTAATGGTGGATGTGGGCATTTACGTAGGTGTTGCGTCTGTTTTCATCCTAGCTTTAGGCATCTTTAAGTACTTCCTTAAGAAGATAACCGACCCCAATGGAGCTTCCGCTTATGCAGAACTCGTCCTCTACATAGAGCATATCATATTCAATATTGTCCTCTTTGTTTTTGTCTTATTCCTCATGCAGGCTTTCATAGACAAGAATGGCAACTATTATCTCATGGACTTTGCAAAACGCTTCACAATGAACCTTGTGTCTGAGATGGCAGCCTATTCTACATTTACAGGTCTCTCTTTGGAACTTGTATATCAACTCTACGGCATCGTTATGCACTTCCCTCTCACGTCAGATTCTTTGCTAGCTTTTGACTTACCTTTAGGTCATTTCGTTAGACCGCTTATAGACGGCGCGTCATTCATATTGGAGTTTATGACCCTAGCTATGGGCGAATGGATGGCCAAATATTTGGTTCTGTGCTTTACAGACAGCTACCTCCTTACAGTTATATTCCCTATAGGTATGATATTTAGGGCTATAAAGCTCACAGAAGGCTTAGGCAATAACCTCATCGCTATAAGTTTATCTCTCTTTTTCCTGTATCCTTTCCTTCTCTCTATAGACGCAGCTATTTATACCATATTCATAGGCTGGGACACACCCAACAATATGTCTATTCCCATGCACCAGCTTACATTTACTGGCGGTATCATTGCTACAATATTTGGAGCATCTACTACGGCGTTTTTAGGTAAGGGTGCTTTGCAAGTAGTGACAAAAGATAAGACAATAAGAAGTGTCTTGGCAAGCTTCTTCTCTAAATTAGGTATTAATTTTGGGCGTAGTGGTTCTCCCTCTGCCACGACTGTAAGGAACTTGCGCTATTTTGTCTCTTCAGCATTTGTAGGTGTTTTCCGCTTCTTTGCGGGTTTGAGCTTAGCCTATCTTGTAGCTAGACTTGTACTCTATGTGGCTATACAGAGTGCTGTCATAATAGGTTTATTTAGTGTTATACTCACTGCTTTAAACGTTTACATCGTAATAGGTGCGACGTTTGTTATATCAAGGGCCATGCGTACGCCCATTGACATAGCGGCAATAATGAAGGTGATATAGTGGCAGGGACAGTAGGGAGCGCGGCAACTGCTCTATGGCAAAAACTCGTAGAAATGCTGGGATTTGAGGGTGTCTTCAGACCACCAATCATAGAAAAGGCGGTGTGTGGAGGCAGCGTTGTTGGGACTCTAAAGGCACTTCTTCCTACATACCTCTTCATAGGTGTGAGTGGTGTCTTCTTTTTGGTGTTCCTCTACTTGCTAGGCATTCTTATAGGTAATAAACGACTCCAAAGCTATTCAAAGGCAGAACTTACGGAGTTCTTCTTCTTCATTATCTTTGTTATTGTAGTAATTCCTGTGTTGCTCGAAGTGAACTGCTTACCCTTACCTCTCTTCGGAGGCACAGAAAGCGTGTACTCAATAGGCTATAGACTGTGGTTGGAGATGACTGCTACGCTGAAACTCTCATTTTATTTCTTACAGATCATGGCCTTTATAGCGGGCGGCGTGTTTACACCAAACATCCACACAATATACTTCACTAGTCCCATGGCCTTTCAAGGTATATGGAGTCTTATTAAGGCTGTGATGAACACGACGATGATAAGTATAGCCACATCAGAGATTGTATCCGCTAGCATGCTATACCTCTACGATATTATGACGTATGGCTTCATAGAGGTGCTCTTGCCTTTGGGTGTCATCTTAAGGGCGTTCCCTCCATTCAGAAAAATCGGTGGGACGCTTGTGGGCTTGTCTGTGGGCATGGCACTTTTCTTGCCTCTTCTTTCAGCCCTCTTCTATGAGTTCTTCTCGGGGCAGATGATCGTGAGATACAATTTGCAAACTAACAAACCAGAACTGTCCTCCCCTGCTTATAGGGATGTGCTCAAAAACCTCAACAAAATCTCGTCTATAAAGATTAAAAACCTCGCGAAAGATATAACCAACAAAGTAGGCAAAAATGCCCAGAATTTAGCGAGTGATCAAGCGGGCCAGCCCGTTAAAAAAGAGGATGTGACACCTCCAAAGCAGCCTAGCTTAGTGCCTACAGCCTATGGACTTTCACCGTGGTGGCTCCTAGGTCCGCTTGGTAGTGCGGGTATAAGTATGATGGGCTCTTATATTAGCGTCCTGCTTCCCGGGCGGACGAGCGCGGCTGCAGGGGGATTATTTACTACAGTGGGTGCACTTAGCATATTAATGGCCATGACAGTCTTTTCCATTCAGTTCTTACCCATTGTTCTTGAGCTTGCCTTCACAGTTACGGTCATAACCGCTATACTTAATACAGCTTTGAAAGTGTTCACAGCCTTCTTTGGCGAACCTTTGGACATCTCCAACTTGACGAGGCTGGTGTAAATGAATATAGATAAATGGCGAGCATAAAAATAAAAAAGGTGAAAAGAAAATAAGAGTGAGAAAAAAGAGGAAAAGCTGGAAGGCAAAAATAAGGAATACAGGAGGATAAAGGCAGGGAGGAATAAGAGGAATAATAAAAAAGTGGAAGAAGGTAAAGGAAGAAAATAAGGAGGGAAATGATGGCACTACAAGAATGGCAACAAATTACAATTATGCTTTCTATCATAGGCTTTTTAGGAGCTGCAGGCATATATATGGTGAGTGTCATTCTTAAATCTGATAGACTGAAGAAGATTTATAAGAGAGAAATTTTAGAAGGGGTTGTCAACATATTTGCAGCCCTACTTTTAATGGTTCTTTTGTACCACTTTGATATACACGTCTTTAGGCCTTTCAGTATGGAAATTCTCCACAGCGTTTCTCCACACGTTTATTCTCAAGTAGTAGCAAAGTACTCTCGGATATATCCCCCAACAAATCCCCCTATAGGTGTTATTGCCACTTATCTTGTAGATGCTACTGCTAGCTGTCCTACTGGTGTGCTTTCCACATTGGTTATATCCAATACGATCGTTAGCTTCTCAGCCGGTTTCTCTACGCGCGCGAAGGGTGTTTATGTACCCATTTCATACAAGCCCGGCTTTCTCTTAGCTGTGTTGAACAATGCCCTTTCTTTGACAATGTTCATGATTATGGTTATTCTTCTCTACATAAAGATTCTTGCATTTTCAACGTTCATTGCGCCTACATTCATATACCTAGGATTCATGCTTAGAGCCTTTACTCCTACGAGAGGCGCCGGTGGCTACATGGTGGCAGTTGGCCTTGCATTTTACTACGTCCTTCCTTTATCTTACATTTATGTTCTAGGCACACTGTGGAGCAACGAGACATGCACACTTTCTAGTCTTTCAGGTATAACTGGCTTTGTTAATGCCACAAGCAACGTCTCAGCCCTTGCCAACCTCTTTGAAGTTTACTTCTCACACAGACTTTTCAACATATTTACAGAGCTCTCCACATATACAGCCAACCTCATAACAGACCAATGCCTAATACCTCTCATAGCTTTAGCTATAACCTTTACATTTACAAACGTCACATCCACAATATTTGGTGACCGCCTATCAGAAATAGGCAGAGGTCTTATAAAGTTTATATAAGTTGGTGCAGATAAAAATGAGAATAAAATGTGAATCATTAGAGAGTAAAAACAAAAAAATAAAAAAGAAGAAGGCGATATGAATGGTAAGCAATAAGGCAAAGGCCAAGAATGTCGAAGGACATGAAGAGGTCAAAGAAAAGGCCGTTAAAAAGAATCTGCATTGTCAGCATTGCTACGAACGTTTTGTATTGGATACAAGCGTTTTTGTAAATCCTGCTTCTATAAGCGGCTTTGCTAAGACAAAACACTCTGCCGTAGAGACGTTTGCGAACCTTGCCTTGGATTGTAAAAATGCCAAGTTCTACATGCCGCCGTCAGCTTATAATGAGCTTATACACTTTATACCGTCTGCAAATGTGCTGGGTTCTCTTATATTCATCAAGCGCGCCCCTTTAAATACGCAGATTCCAGCAGAGGTCCTTCGCTCATTTGTGGGAGAGATGCGCGAAAGAACAAATAAAGGTTTAAGGATAGCTGAGCGCTATGTAAGAGAAGCGGCGCAGCTTAAGCCAGAAGAGGCTAAGGAAGGTAAGGATTCTGTACTATCCAGTAAGCTCAAGGCAATGCGTGAGCAGTATAGGGAGGCATTAAGAGCTGGCATTCTCGACAGCAAGGCAGACGTGGATATAGCCCTTTTGGCGCATACTCTGGGCGCTACACTTGTTACAGCAGACGAGGGGCTCATGTCCTTTGCATCTCATATAGGCGTTGCATATATGGAGCCAGCCAACTTTTTTGAGTGGCTCAAAAAACATTGCAAGGTGTCGCAGCCCTAAGCACAAAAAGGGACACAAAAACCTGGGTATAGAGAGAAATGCATAAAGAGAGTAAAGAGGGCCAAGGAATGGTGGGATAGAGTTAAAACCAACGCGAAAAACAAGAGAAACATTACGGAAAACAAAAAACAAGTGAGAATGTCTGCCGAACTACTAAGAGTGAAGTCAATATCTCTGGAGCTGACGAGTACCTCTAACACCAACAACAATACCCCCAGCTTCCTTTATAGCCTTACTTAGTTTTTTGTCGTTTGTTGCTACGCCCCTACAGAGCTTATCTTTCACAGCTTGGACGAGGGCACTGTCTGCATAGGGCGAAAGATAAGCGTTGCTTTCACCCTTTATTATAAAGAGGGGCAAATCTAATGCAATACGGGCGGCTATGCCTGCTTTACCTTTATTCTCAGCTAGCCTCTCCAATTCTTTGATAACTGCAGGCACAGTGGCTATAACAACAGGCTCACTGAAGAGCTCCTTTATAGAGGAAAGCTCAATCTTTTGCTTTATAATATATATAAGAAAATTTGTATCTACACATATGACAAAGGGCTGTTCTTCATTTTCTTTTTCCCCTCCACCTGTTTTTTCATCCATCTTATTCAATACCATACTTTGCCCTCCTTTTCTCCTTTCCCGTTGGATTTCTTTATTTATGTTCCTTATATTACCAATGGCACCATCTTAACATGCCAATCTTATTGCTTTTAATTGTTGCTGAATATCTTCTGCAAAATCTTCTCTTTTGAAAAGGGTTCGATGTCTTTGTATTCTTGGCCTGTTGTGACATAAAGTATGGGGGCGCCTGTGGCTTTGCTGGCAGAGATGGCCGTTCCACCCTTAGGATCTAAATCCAACTTTGTAAGTATAATGCCGTCTATACCTACAAGCTCTTTGTATGTGTTGACTTGCTCGTATAGAGCGTTGCCTGCTATACTCTCTCCTACAAATATTTTCAAGTCCGGCTTTGCCACGCGTATAAGCTTTTCTAGTTCCTTCATGAGGTTTCTATTCACTTCTTGCCTTCCGGCGGTGTCTATTAATACGACGTCGTATCCCCTTGCTTTTGCGTGCTCTATGGCATTGTAGGCTACGCTCGCAGGATGTGCCCCATACTCTCCTTTTATGAAATCGACGTCTAGTGCCTTAGCATGCTTCTCTAGCTGTTCTATGGCTGCCGCTCTAAAGGTGTCCGATGCACATAGGACAACTTTAAGGCCCGCCTTTTTCAACATGTATGCGATTTTTGCTATTGTCGTTGTTTTGCCTACGCCGTTAACACCGAAGAATGCTATAACAAAGGGCTTTTCCTCTTTGGCCTTAGCTCTCTCCACTATGTTAAAGCCTTCTTTCATGGATTTCTCTACGACGTCGTGTATGACGTGCCTAACTGCTTCTTCTACTTCTTTTGGCGAGAGTTCTTTTCCTTCGAGCTGAGCCTTTATTTCTTCCTTTATTTCTTCAACAAGCTCAAAAGCTACATCCGCCTCTATTAGGTCTAGCTCTAATTGTTCTAGAGCCGTATCCAGCTCTTTAGCTTCGATTTTTACCTTTTTTGTAAACAAGGCCAGGGCCTTTTTAGCTAAGCCCACTTTTACCTTTGTCTTTGGAAGAGCTTTGCTTTCCTCTTTGCCGACTTCTTCCGCTTCCTCTCTGTTTGTCTTCGTTTCTTTTACTTCTTTTGGCTTCGGTGCCTCCACTGTTTTTTCTTGTTTTGTGCTTTGTTCTGTGCTAACCTCCTTCGTCTCTTTCTGGATTGCTTCTCTTATCTTCTGTTCTTCTTCTCCGCGCTCCGGAGTAGCTTTCTCTTCGATGTACTCAGTGGGTTCAACAATAAGTTGCTTCTCTTCATTTTTACCTTCTTCCAATGGTTTTTCTTTTTCCCCTATTTCTTCTTTCTCAACTTTTTCCTTCTTTTCCTCTTCTCCTTTTGTGACAGCTTCGACAAAAGATGCCAGTTTTCTCTTGAGTGCATCAAACATGGTCTCACGACGTATGTGAAAATGAAAGGATAGTTAACGTTTATACGTTATAACATGTTTTAGAGGAAGATAAAAAACAAATAACATAAATAACTTATATTAGAGATATTGTCTTGCTTTTTTGAGGAGTTGCACAAACTCTCTTTCCATATTCTTTGTCATCTCGCCCAGCTTAAGGGAATACTCCTTTGTTTGACTTATGCTTCTCTTCACTTCCTCGACTGCTTTGTCCTTTTCTACTTCAACGTAGTAGCCGGCGCCTACTGGTATTAGGAAGGTGTCAGCCACGAGCTTAACTTTTCCCAATACGTTCGAGCCTATGGGAACTAAGAGCTCGTCTCCCTCTTTTACGTTGGAAAGGGCCAGCTCTGCCTTGCTAAGCTCGACCATAACTTTATTAACGCGCTCCAACTCTTCTTTGAGCTGCTTGAGCTTTATGTCGAGCTCTTTCATTTTAGCAGCGAGCTCAACTTCCTCTCTGCTTGGTTGTTGATTTGGGGCCATTTTATCCCTTCATCTCTTTCACGCTCTCCACGACAATCTGACTTCGCTTAACCCCGTTGTTAGCACCGAATAGCGAGAGCACCTTGTGTACGGCGAAGTTCTCACTACCCGCTTCAACAACTTTCTTGAATGGTCTGTTTAGCTTCTTTATGAAGCCACTAACCTCAAACTTCTTCACATCTTTCTTAACATGCGCATCTTTTTTGTTTGCATTTACCATTTTCTCACCTTTGATTTTTCCATCCTCCAGCTTTAGTGGAGCAGCTGTTAATCATTCACACCCTTTCTTGTGTCCACCTACACTTACAACTTTACCACTTGATCTTATTAACATTGTCTGACTCCACTATCCAACTCCAACCAACCTTTCATCTAACTCGTCTTCCAGATGGAACATCCTTCTCTGGCACTATGAGAGTGTATGTGCCGTCTTCTTCTAAGCCATCAACACCAAGGACCATGCCTTGGCTTTCTACACCCAATATCTTTCTGCCCTTAAGATTATAAAGGATTATGACTGTCTTGCCTACAAGTTCCTCCGGTTTGTACCAGCGTCTTATGCCGGCAACAATCGTTCTTTTCTCGCCACCGACGTCCATGAGCATTTTAATGAGCTTCTCGCCGAGAGGCTCTGCTTCAAGCACTTTGGCAGTCCTTATATCGAGCTTAGCAAACTCCTCATAACTGATCTGCTCTTTTTGCTCGTCAGCCATGTTTCCACCTTCGACTTTCCCTTTTTGAGTAAGTATACATTATAGTACACACCGTTAAGTATATTATTAAATCAGGTCTAAGCCTTCTTCTATATAGGCTAATTCTACTCCCGTTGTGAGTTCGCCGACGATAGCCCCCTTAGAGTTGGCCACTATACCTATAGACGGAAGAGCACTTCCCATGTTTGTGCTAGCTCTTCGCCCTCTTACATGCAAGATCTCTTCTATCCTTTTTATTTCGTCGTCGTTTGCTTTGTAAGAGGTTATAAAGCCCTTTTCCGTAGCTACGACTGCGCTTCCCACTGTTTTGTAACCAGCTATTTTCATGGGTACAACCTCTATGCCGAACACATCTTCTATGTGCTTGCCTTCTTCTTCCATATCTGGATTTATTATGGCTCCTTTTGTTGTCATAACAAGGTTGTTTCCCCATGCATTGAGAGGTTCTCCACTTACATAGACTATGTCGAACAACTCAGCTAAATATTTCGCCTCCTCCTCTGTTGTCAACTCCGGCAAAACAATGCCAGCGTTGCTTATAGCGGCGTAAATGCCGAGTATGGGTGAATCTGCAATGCTGGCCTTTTTTACCTCTACGTCTAGTGTCTCCTTAAGAAGGCGCTCAAATTTTCCTGTGTCCTCCTTCGGCGAGAGCGCTACTTTGTCGTTAGCCACACTGAATAAGCCAACGTAGTGGTTGCCGAAGAAATGTCCCTTCCTTATCATCCTTACACGTATCCTTAGACCTTCTTTACACGTACAACGCCATCTTTATCTTTAACAGCTTTAACCTTTACACGTCGAGGGGGCTTTTGGCCTTTCCATATTATGTTGTTGACGGCGTTGTCGATTTTAACAGCTATACCTTTCATGTGTCTCTGTATAAATGAGCGTAGCACATTCACAGCCCTCTTATGACGCTTGGTTCTGGGCTTATCATAAGCTTTCCTTAGGGGGACAGTATACACGCGCTCGAGAACAGGCTTTTCCTTTTCTTCTTTAACTTTTTTCTTAGCCTCTTTTTTAGTCTCCTTCTTCTTTTCCTTCTTGCCCTCTGCCTTATTTTGAGCCTCTTTTTTAGTTTTCTCTTGATTTGCAGTTTTTGCGAGCTTTGCTTCTGCCTTTACTTTTTCCACCTCTTTGGTTTTCTCGTCTTTTTTTGCTCTTTCTTCGTTTTTCTTGCTTGCTTCTTCAGCCATGCTTTCACCCATCTACTTTAACCCGCACCTACTTATTTGCGCTTCCGCCAATTCCTTGTATTCATCTTATCTGTGCGCCAGTTCCTCTGTTTGGGATTGACTCTAACCTTTCTCCCGCTCTTCACTATTGCAAAGGTAGGCAAACGCCTGTTTTGGCGTGTGGCTGCATTGAGCCTTAACTTGCTTGTGAGATTCTTTTTTGCCATTCTAAACACCTCTCCATTTTACTTATTGTACTCGTGGCTACGTACCTTTCTATTTTTTACTTTTTCTATCCTTCACTTTCTGTGAATAGTAATCCTGCCTTCGTGCTTCCTGCTCCCCTTAAGGAGCTGTAGGAGGCGGATGAGCTCTTCTTCTGTAAGCTTTCGCCCTGTCTGTAGGACACGCCTTTGAGCTAACTGCAAGATTTGTTGAGCCGTTTGCATGCCGTCGGCGTGCGTCTGAACTATGAACATAAGCCTTGCATGTGCCTCTGGTTCTAGGAGGGCGGAGCTTGCCTTTTTTATGACGAGGAGTTGCTCGTTGTCAGATGCTGAAGTGCCTTCCTTTGGCAAATTGCCTCTTCCTTCAGACTCACCTGATCCAGATATAATCCTCGTCATACTTCCCCTTCTTCACTTTCTTCAATAGGGACTTTGTCCTATATGAGCGAATATGAATGGCAAACCAATCCTCGCTCTTGCGGTCTTCTTTGCTTTTTTGACTATTCCATTTATCCTTTACATCCTTTAGTTACTCCCAGCAATATTTTTAGCTACTTTGTCTAGGAGAGCTCTGCCTTTTGGGCTTAATACTCTGCCTTTTCCATCTGGTCCTTTTTGCATAAGGCCCGCTTTTTCCAGAGACTGCAAGGCCACACGTATAATCTTGCCCCCTGCTTTCACTTTGTGTTCTGGTTTTACACCTCTATTTTTTCTGCCGCCGAAGGCTCTTCTCAGCTTGTTTGTGCCAACTTTACCTTGTATGTAAGCTTTCCTCAATATGGCCGCGCATCTCCTGTAGAAGAAATCCTCCTGTTCCGGAGGCCTCTCCTTATGAGCACCGCTCTTTACATACTCGACGAACTCAGCTTTCTCTATACCTATCTTCTCTAGCTCTTTGGCTAGCGCCTCTATAAACTTGTTAGGTTCTACGTCGTAGGGTGTAATCATTCATGTTCACCTCTCACATCTGTGTTGGCTCTACTTACTTTTGAGGAAAGTATTAAAAAGGAGATGCTTATAGCTGTTGCTTTGTCTTCCGACTGGCACCAATTTAGCATTATTTGCAGAAGTAAGTGTAAGTGCAGGCAGTATAGAATGAAAAACAAAAGGAGAAGGAGGCTAAATTGATCTAGAAGCCTTTCTCTCTTAGTTCCTTCTTCAGTTTAGCGATCTCTGCCAAATTTTCCTTAATTTCTTTTATTTCTTGCCTTATCTCATCTTCTTTCTCCTCTCCTTCTCTCTTGATATGAGGTATTCCGAGCTTCCCTTCAGCCAATCTGATTCCTTCAAGCGCATTGATAAAGCCTTCTCTTACCACGAGGTGCTCTCTCAACTTCCTTTCACTTTCTTCGAGTTTGCTTATAATATCCTTGATGTCTCCTTTATCTTCCGTTTCAAACCAGCTAATGTCTTTAGCCACATTGTATTTTTCGGCTAATGGCTGAGGTTCAGCAATCCTTCTTCTACTTATGTGTTGGGGTGGTGCCTTTAATTTCTCATACCACTTCTTACCCTTCATTTTCTCCTTATCCATATTATCACCACAAGGACCACTCTTTACAACGATATAAATATTACGTAGAATTTTTTTGACATTTGTGCATGTTTCTTGCAAGAATGGCACTTTTGAGCTTTTAAGCCTTTTTGATAATAGCGGCAATTCTACCTCTTCAAGTGCCAAACTGCCCATCGACGCTGTTTTCTCAGTCTCACGACAAAACACAACCTAGCAACCGAAAGCTTTAAAAAACCTATCATGACAATATCATGATATAAGCGTGACATGTCTTGATACGTTCATGATATGCGTGACACATACATGACATGTCACAACCGCGTGACTTGTAGAGTGAGCTAATATGAGAGGAAACGAATATAAACGTTCCGCATACGAGGGTGAGGCTTCTCTTGCCACTTCACTGTATCAGCTCACCACGCGCGTCGAGGACACAAACAAGCTCATCATGACGCTCATAAGAAAGATCGAGCTGCTCGAAAAGAAGATAGAAGAGCTCGAAGCTGGAAAGGCCAGAGGTATGAAGGCTGAATTGGAAGAGCCCATTCTCTCGCCCGTAGATGAACAGATTATGTCTCTCGTAAAGAGCAGGGGTGAAGTGAGTGCTGCAGACGTGAAAGCAGAGCTTCATTACAAAGGAACAAACGCTGCCTCTGCTCGACTCAATAAGTTATGTTCCATAGGCCTTCTGAAAAAGGCTTATGTGGGTAAGAAAGTGTATTTCTTCCTGGCAAGGTGGCCATCCCCAACCAACCGTGGTGGGCTTAGAGAGGGGCTTAAAGAGCTAAACAGGTCGTAAACCGGCAATAGTACGATGCTCTTGGGTTTCCGCCTCTAAGCCACGCCACTCCCCTTCTTCTTGTGAGAAAATTCATAATCAGCTTCGTTTGCCCTCCAAACGCTGCCATACTGTTCTATAATTTGCTCTTCTATGGGCTTTGAATTTTTCTTGGCTTTTGCAACATGCTCTTTATCTATAACTTCTGAGCCTTCTATAATGGCCATGTCGCCAGCTAGCCTTATTATACCTGAGAGCGTTCTTAACCTTAGCGTAAGGCCCGCGGCGCTGTTGTCTATTTTTTTGGCCATTTCTCTGGCTATGCCTTCCATCATTTCCACAGCCGCTCTCGTCGCATGTGGAATGTTCTTTTCTTCATTTATTTCTTGAGCTACAAACTGGGCAAACCTGGCTCTGTTGAAGACAGTATCTGCCATAACCGTCTTCATAAGGAGCTCGTATCCACTTCCTCTTATCCTGTTCCTAAGGGGTGGAACAAGCAGACCAAGGTCGTTTATGTTTATGGCCCCCACGAGTATGAAATCACAGGGAACGTTCTCTACTCTGACGACAGCGCCCGTGCTCGTCGTGTTTCTTCCCGTTATCGTGAATTTTTTCTCTTGCATAGCGGTCAGTATGTGCTTTTGGAGTTGTAGGCTGAATGAAGCAAGCTCGTCTATGAAGAGCACGCCTTCATGCGCCTCGTGGACAGCTCCGGCTACAACTCTTATATACGGGGGTACGCCTATCTCAGGATGTCCGCCATAGGGGTCGTGCTGCACATCGCCCAAAAGTTCGCTTTCGCTTGCCCCCGTTACTTGGACAAAGAGGCTCCTGTTCAAAGGCACAATTACCTTCTTCTTCTCGCCTTGATTGCCTTTGGCTAGCGCTCTAAGGTCTTTTTCTGTCAAAACTCTTATAAATTCGCCCGCTTCCTCGTATACAATCGTTTCTTTTTTGCCATCCTGCGTTATTCTTGTTGTTCTTACTGTGCGCTTCCTCTGAGGAGAAATAGCCGTTAATATCAAATCCTCGAAAGGATTCCTCGATGATTCGAACTTTCTTGCTCCACAGGCAGGGCAAAACTCGACGTTGGGCGGACTTATCTCTCCACAGTGCTTACATCTATAACCCAACTGCTCGGATACAAAGATAGGTACTTCGCTGGGCGAAACTAGTTTGCCTATGGGTTCTTCATTCTTAGGTTGCTCCTTCTCTACTTCTGAACGGTGCTCTACCCTTAATATGGGCCTTTCAGGTTTTCTCTCGTTGTGGTAAACGGAGAGCTGCCATTGAGGCTTGCCCAAGAGTTGGGCTATGCCCTTGGCCAACATACTCTTTCCTATGCCCGGCGGACCTACGAGGAGAAGGTGCCTTCTCTGTTTGGCAGAGAGCCTAGCTATGAGCACAGCATGCTCTTGCCCTATGACGCGTAGGAGTGGGTTTGCTGGCAAGCGGAGCTCAGCCGTGTTTTCATATGTCTCGTAAGCATCCATGAGATATTTGAAGTAAGCTGCAGCCCCCTCATCTTGCTTCATGAGTTCTACAACATGTTCATTGCCTATGGCTTCATCAATTTTAGACTTATAACTGCTGGCTTTAGATGATGTTTTGGGTTTTGGCATTGTACCATCTCTACTAGTTTTACCAATCTCTTGGCTAGTCTCTTGGGGCTTTTTTCTTGGCATGCCCATATATGAAGCTTTCACTTTAAAAATCAGAGCCCTTTACAGTTTTTTCACTTGTGTGGGTTCCTTTTTCTCTGCTCCCCTATCGAATATGAAGACTTTGCCTATACCCGCTTCCTTCAGGCGCTCGTCGTGCGTGACGATGAAGAACTGCTCAACAACAGAGGGCAACTTTTCTTTTATAACCTCAACAAATGTGTCTATGGCTTGACTGTCTAGGTTGTGTGTGGGTTCATCCAGTATAAGCCAGCTGAGCTTTTCGGCCATGAGAGAGCTCATAGCCACTCTTAATGCAAGTGCAAACGTTGCTCGCTCACCACCACTGGCTACATTGTCAAGGACACGCCATTCTTCGCCGTCATAAACCTCGAAGATATAAGCACCTTCTTCGCTCTTCACTCGAGCTGCAGTATAATCTGCATAGGGGTAGAGATGTTGCCAGAATTCGTTTAAAGATGTGTTCAGTGCTTCTATAACCGCTTTCCTTTTCTTAGCTTGAAATACTTCGAGCGTCGTCTTTATGGCTTGAGCCATGTGAAGGGCCGCTTCACTTTTCTCTAGCCGCTCTTTCTTTTCCAACAACTCTTTGGTGTTCTTTAGAAGCATCTCATAGCGCTTAGCCAATTCTTTCAGGAGGGTTTTTTCCTTGTCAAGTGCAGCTGTTGCTGCCCTTAGCCTTGCTTGCCTTTCTCTCAAAACTTCCTCCGCTTCTTTCCAAGCGTCTTCACTGTATCCTAAACTGCCAAACTCTTTTTCGAGCCTTTTGATATCCTTTCGAGCCGCCTCGAGCCTCTTAGCCTTTTCGAGTCGCCTTCTTTGTTCTTGCATCTCCGCTTTAAGCGCTTCTTCATCTTTAAGGAGCTGCTCTAGCTCATCTCGCCCGACTTTGAGCTCTGCTTTAAGCGTCTCTTGCTTTTCTTTACTAGCAGCACCTTTGAATTCATCGAGCCGTTGCTCTAAGCCTTCGAGTTCCTCTTTTTCTGTCTTTAGCCGTTCGCTCATAAGCCTAATTTTGTCTAAGAGCTTTTTCTTTTCTTCAAGTGTGCTTTTCTCTTCGTTCAACTTTGTCATCTTAGCTTTGCCTTTTTCCACCAACTTTTTCTTCTGCTCCTCCCAGTACTTAACTACGGCTTTAAGCCCTTTGTCTTCTAAAGGCCTTTGACATACAGGGCATTTCTTCTCTTCTTTGTCGGCCTTTCCTAAGTACGTAAGTGTCTCTTTTATCTTCGCCAGCTCGTTTTTTGTGCTAGAGAGCTCAGCTTCATCTTTCCTCAGTGCTTCTTCTAAGCTTTTTACCTCTTTCTCCAGAGCATTCTCGTCGTACTTTGCCAAAATTGCCTTTCGTTTGTCTATGCGTTCCACAAGCTCTTTAATCTGCTTCTCAATTGCTTCAGCTTCTGCCGCTGCCTTTTTGAGCTTGTCTATCTCTTTTTCCAGTTGAGAGACAAGCACTCTTTTTTCGGCGAGCTTTTTGGCTATGGCCGCATGCTTCTTCTCCAACGCCTCATATGAGCGCTCTTCTTCCTCTGAGCTTTCCACTTCCTTACTTAACTCCTCGACGGTGCCACGCTTTCTCTCCAGCTCCGCCTTAAGCTCAAGCCACCTCTGTCTTTTCTCATTTAACTCTTGCCATTTCCTCTTTACCTCTTCGAAAGCAGCTCTTTCTTTTTCAGCGGCGCTTTCTTTTTCAGCCAGCTTTTTGGACAGTTCTTCTATAGTGTTGTGGAGCTTCTTGCTTTCTTCTCTTATCTTCGTGAGCTCCTCTCCTCTGTATTCGACGTGAAGCCTTTCTACATCCTTTTTTAGGATTCTAATGGCTTCTCTAGCTGCAGCTATAGCAGTTTCTAACTCTTCGATACCCATAAGTCTGTCGATGTATTTTTTTCTATCTGTTGGTGGCATCTTTATGAAGAGGTCGAGCTCGTTCTGCTCGCCGTAGACAGCTCTTAAAAATAACTCGCGGTTCATGCCAAGGAGTTTTTCTATCTCTGGGTTGACGCGCGAGGCCATCTCTGCCTTTAGTTGGCCGTCAATGAATAGCTTAGCCTTGGCCTTTTTTGCAGAGAGTTCTCTTTCAATTCTTACTTCCTTGCCGTCGATGCTTAATATGAGCTCCACTTTGGCTCTCTCTTCACCTCTCCTTACTCGGTCCATTAATTTGCCACCTTTTTTAGCGGAGGGATTGCCAAAGAGCGCGAAGGAGATAGCCTCTAATACAGAACTCTTTCCGCTTCCCATGCTACCTACGAATATGTTTGCGCCTTTTTCGAATTCAATGTATGTGTCTTTATGGGAGCGCCAGTTAATGAGCCTAACTGCTTTTATCATTGCCTCCTTTAAGAAAGGGAGTCTTTAAAATGCAAGCTGCAGCTTAGCTAGCCCGCTTATTCCAGGGCTCATTTGGAAGTTTTATAAAGCCCTTGCTTCAAAAGGCAATGCTGTCCTTGTGGATTGCCATGCCCTCTGTTGACAGTACAACTTAGGGGTATTGAAGATGAAGATTAAAGGGCACCACGAGGAAGGTAACTGCAAAGGAAAACCTGAAGACGTTAAGATGTGAATAAAGATATGAATGAGAGGTAAGGGGTGATGCTTATGGTTAAGAAGAAAGAAGACCGCAAGAGGGGTACGAAGGCTAGAGAGGCTAGAGCCGCTAAGATAGCAAAAAAAGACAAAGGAGAGAACAAAGGAGGGAAGGCTAAAGAGCATTCTAAGTTACATTCGAAGTTAGATGGCAAGAAGTCGAGAGGTTCTCCTCACAACATGCAGAAAAGGCAAAGTTCGGAGAGAGCAGCTAATGCACAACATGTTTCCGTTGGCGTGGCGCCATTTCCTATAGAGAGCCAACCCGCTCAATCTGCACAACAGACAGTGCCTACTAAATCAACTCCACCTCTGCAAGCTACGATGTCCTCAACTCCCTCTTCAAAGCCAGCTCAACAGCAACAAGCGAATGCCTTTTCACAACCTTCTTCCCAGCTGACGAAACACGAGCGTGATTACAGACGGGTCAAAGAACTCATAATGCAAATCTCAGCATATCCCGTCGGCGCTTCATTTAAACAGAGGGAAGAGGCGCGTAAGGCTCTCGTGCATCTTTACAAAAAAGTTGATGATAACATAAAGGGCTCTATATTGGCTTATATGAATGAGAAACTCTCCAGCGCCCGAGAGTACCGTGACTTTATATGTCTCGACTACTTGAAGGAAAAGCGCCATTCAGAGCGCGTTAATCCAGCGGAGATAACGGCTAAGATTTTGGACTTCTCCTCGTCTGTGGAAGGCGCCGCTTACTTTTTGGAACTGCTTGCTGCATTCGACGATGAACTCGCGACGAAGCTCCTTACATTTCACATTACGCGTTATCTTTCACAACCCTTCCTTTCATTCAGAGGACTTGCCATTAAAGGCATAGCACTGCTTGGCAAAATGAAGACAAAGCATGCATTTCATACCCTTCTCTACTATAAGGAGCTCATAAAGGGCGTCGATATAGAAGCAGAGGTTGAGAAATCCCTCTCAGCATGGGGGCAGAAGATTGTTAAAGGCAAGGTCAAGCTGTTAGACGAAGAGGAAAAACTAGCTCAGGAAATCCTCGAAAGGGCTAAAAAGCCTAAGAAGGTTGGGGAGTACGCTCAATATAGATAACACAGTTTTAAGTAACCTAACTGATAAGCCAAATGAAGCGATGAATCGCAAGGTGAATCTATGGCAGTCGGCACTGACGTCGTAAAAGGTAATAAAAAACTGCTAACTGCGCTAGAGGCTAGGCGTGTCTTTGCCCTTGCTTTGGCGCACGTTACAGGGAAAAGCGAAGAGGAAGCACTCTCAACTATTGAGATAGCAAAGCCAGAGTTTGGCGGATTCTCTTCACGCATGGCGTTCGTTTTAGCCAAGGTCATGGCTAAGGGGGAAAATAATTCCAATACAAGCCAAATTCAAATTGAAGGAAAAACACCTCAAGAGCTAGCTAATTCTTTGGCAAAGGCCTTAAATTCCTTCTTCGTAAATGAAGCCTTGCCCTTAAAGGCAGAGGCTGTTGGCTCCTATATAAACGTTAGAGCCCATTCTGTTATGCTCTTTGCACAGGCCGCGTTTCCCCTAGAGAAGAAAAGCACAACTGCCATAGTAGAAGGGCCGTCTGTAAACCCAAACAAACCCTGGCATCTTGGTCATTTGAGGAATGCTCTTTTGGGTTTTGCTATAGCCAATCTTTTAGAAGCTGTTGGTTACGATGTTGTTCGCTTGGATTATATAAATGATTTGGGCTTGCAGGTTGCAGAGAGTTTTTGGTATTGGATGCACAGAAAAGGTCAGAGGGCAGGAAAAGAAGAAAAAACAGCGAGCGGGAAAGGAAGTGTGGAAGAGAAGTTTGATTTCTTTGTTGGTAAGGCATATGTAGAGGCGCATAAGCTCTTTGAGAGCAACACTGGCATAGAGAAGGAAGTAAGAGCTTTGATGAAGCGCTTGGAAGGGCATCCTACCGACGAATTCAGAACCTTTATCAAACGCGTGGTCAAAGCTCAAAGGCAGACGGCTTACGCTTATGGCATCTTTCATAATTATATTGTATTCGAGAGTAATGTCTTGCAGTTTTTAGGCAAGGAAGGTTTCGACTTTATAAAGAGCTCACACCACGTCGTGAAAATAGACGAAGGCGAGCTTAAGGGCTGTTTGGCTGTAGATTTAAGCAGATGGATGCCTCAGCTAAAACAACCCTATAAAGTGCTCCTACGTAGCGATGGCACGCCCACATATACGGGTAAAGACATCATTTTCCATATGTGGAAGTTCGGCTTGCTTAAGCACATGGGTTTTTCCACTTTTGATACGCAACCGAATGATCTTGCTGTAAAGGCGACGCCGGGCAAAGAAGAGGTGAGCTTCTCTCAGCCCGTTGTTGCTGTCAACATTGTGGGTAATGAACAAAGCTTCCCTCAAGAGGTCGTTAAAAACATTCTTCTTGAGCTGGGTGTCATAAAAGATGAGAAGCAGTACATTCATGTAGCATATGGAAGAGTGCGGAAGAAAGAGGGCTCTTTTTCGGGCAGAAAGGGTACATGGCTAGGCTTCACAGCTGATGAGTTGCTTGAAGAAGGTAAGCGCCGCGTCGAGAAGGGACCCAAAGAAAAAATAGCCTTAGCAGCTATAAAATTCAGTTTCCTTAAGCCTTCTGCTAGAAAGGATTTTGTGTTTGATTGGAACAAGGCTCTTTCATTCGAAGGCGACAGTGGCGTCTACTTACTTTATTCTCTCGTCAGGGCTAAACACATCTTGGAAAAAGCGGAGTCTTCAAAGGGCAACAAAGAAGAGGTTTCCAATGTCAATGTTGAAGAAGGGCTTAATCAACTCAACGACGAAGAACAGGCTCTTATGCGGCATATTTGGCTTTTCCCTCTCTATGTAGAAGGGGCTGCAAGGAGCTTCGAGCCCAACGTTGTAGCAGAGTACTTATTGGATCTTTCAGCTCTATTCAGCAGATTCTATGAAAAGCACAAAGTTATAGGTAGCGACGAAGAAGCTAAGCGCTTAGTTATAGTAGAGAGATTCGCCACAACACTTGAAAAGGGCCTCGCGCTTTTGGGCATAGAACCTGTCGAGGACATGTAGGACCTTCTTTAGAAAAGAAGCTCCACCCAAACTTCTTAGAAAGAAGTTTGATCAAGAAATGAGCTCGTATGTGCTCAAAATTTCTTTTGGTTGAGCTTTTCTTACAAACTTCTTAGAAAGAAGTTTGATCAAGAAGATGAGCTTATAAACACCCAAATTTTTTCGATGGAACCTTTTTTTAAAAAGGTTCCGATGGGCCCGCCAGGATTCGAACCTGGGATCTTCGCCTTGTAAGGGCGACGTCTTAGCCGCTCGACTACGGGCCCTTCTCTTGCCTTAGCAGGGAAACTTTAAAAAATAGAGATGTTATCGATGTTATCTTGTAATGTTTGTTTATCTTTCTTTGCTGATTTGCCAAAAGCTGGAATCTTTATAAAAGTTTCTGTGCAAAAGGGAAACATGGCTCTTTCTAAGCGTGGTCCAGAACACGTTAAAGTTATCGATACACCAAAGAAGAATGTCGTAGGTGAACATTACATCGTAGAGCTTCACACAAATAACAGGAAGCTCTTGGATGATCCAGAAGGTATTATGCGTGTTCTAGATAAAGCTGCAAAGGCAGGCAATTTAACAGTTGAGGGAAGAGCCACGAAACGTTTTCACCCACAAGGCTTTACAGCAGTTTATCTTCTTTCAGAGAGCCATTTAAGCATTCATACTTGGCCAGAGCTAGGCTATGCAGCACTGGATGTTTATACTTGTGGAGGAGATGCTAAACAAGCGGTCGATACACTCATACGAGAGTTCGAGGCTACAAAGGTAGATGTAGTTTATTTAGAAAGGGGGCCGCTCGATGAAGGTTAGGGTAGCGGGAGGTCCACTTACAGTGGACTTGTCCCTTTCTCCTATAGAAGAAAGGCGTTCGCCTTACCAACACCTCCTTGTTGCTGAGGCTGAAGAGTTTGGCCGCTTGCTTGTTTTAGATGGTGAAATACAGTTTTCGGAGCTAGATGAACACGTATATCATGAGATGCTTGCTTATCCTCCTTATCTCTTTTCGCCAAAGCGTGAGAAGCGTGTGCTTATCCTAGGTGGAGGCGATGGTCTTTTGGCGAGCAGGTTGCTTAATCTGGGCTTGGATGTGACCATCGTAGATTTGGATAAAGAGGTCGTGGAACTTTCAAAAAAATATTTCTATGATATGGGCGCATGGGCTTTGGATAAGGCACACGTTGTAATAGGGGATGCCCTTACTTATACGACGGATAAAAAGTTTGATGTTGTTTATATTGATTTGACAGATTTTGCAGATGTGCCTCAACTTTATTCTCAGAGTGCTTTTAATCATTATAAGTTGTTTTTAACAGAAGGAGGTATTCTAGCTACGCACGTCGATTATTACAAATATGAAGAACTTTTGAATAGAGTTAGCTCTCTTTTTTCACACCATCTATCATACGCAGCATATGTGCCTAGTTTCACAAGCCTTTGGACATTCATCGTTATGAAGGACGGCAAAGAAGCCTTCGATGTTTCTTTGATAACAAACATGAACTTAAAGGGCAAATACTTCTCTCCCCAAGCCTTTTGGCTCTACGATCCCCCTCAGGTTCCCTCTATAAATACAGAAGAAAAATCATTCATTGTGAGAGAGTAACTAGGGATTTGTTTTACCTAGTATCTGATATTCTATTAAATAAGACTTAATTTAATCGGTTAAATTATTCAATAGAAGGGGGACATTAAATTATTGGATATAGTGGGTGCATTAAGGTGCCAAAAACAAAAAACTTTTTCTATTAATCTACCGTTCTTTCTATCTTTGATGTTCTTCATTTAATCTTCAAATTCAATATCGTTTTCTATTCCCTTCTCCTCATCTTCTTCCTCATCGTTGATTTCCTCTTGGTCTTCACTTTCTCCTCTTTCCTTTTCTTCAGAGTTGGCAGTTTCTTCTTCTTTGTTTTCGTGCTCTTCTCCTTGCTCGCTAGCTCTTTCATCTTCGATGAGTTTATTTATCTTGTTTGACAGCTCTAAATATTGCTTTTGAAGATGTTCAAATTGTTTTTCTTCCTCGTCGCTGAATTTTCTAATCTGTCTCTGAGCGTTCATGAGCTGGATTTGGGCACTCGTCTTTTCTAAGCTGCTCGCCAGCTCTTCTAACTTGGGTGCTATGTCTTCGCGTACCCATATAATTTTACCTTTTATAGGGTGGATTATTAGTTCGTAGGGGAAGCTGGATTTTAACTTGCCATCGTAAGATACACCTATATATAATTTCCTTAATGCTGTGGCTATGTTACTTCGCTTAACCTCTTCAATTTTTTCACCATTCTCCTCATCTGGCCAAACACCCTTGTTCAATGCCTTGGCTATACTTTCTCTTATGTCTTCAGGTGTTTCACTGAGGAGCTTTTCCAATGTATTTGCATGAATATAGTTGTGCTTTATAAGAAAAGAGCACAAGCGGAGCTTTTTCTTAAACTGGGTTGAGCTTAGTTTTTCCTTTAATTCTTCTCGTCGAAGGCCTTTGAGTGTTTTTAAGCAATCTTTTATCTTGATACCGTACGCTAAGGGAAACTCTGGCACCTCTAATTCTGGGAGTGCTTCACCCTTTTGCATGGCCCGTATATAAGCATTCCATCTCTCTGCAAGTGCCTTTATCTTCTTTTTCATTAACTCACCTTGCATATATTTCTTTTCACTTCTTTTACCTCTTAGCCCTTCTTTCCCTTCTTATTATAAGGCTTTCCGTATGGCTGTCTGGGTCGTAGGTTCTTATTGCTCTTACCGACGTATATGCTCCCTTTCTGCCAAAATGCCCATACGACGGCAATTACAAATAGGATAATCAAAATGATCCACAGCACACTTTCATTATATCCTTCTTTGTTTTCATTTGCCTTGCTCCCCTTCTTGCTTTGCTCGCTTGGCCAATTTGAGAGGCTTGAGCCTTTAGCTCTGTTCTTCTCTGATGGAACTGTACTGTTTGTGAGCTCCCCACCGTAAGCATAGTAAGCAGCGTCTACGATTGTTTTGAGCTCTTCTAGATTCTTTGCTAAGCACTCCACGTATCTGGCATTCTTGCTTCCAAAGAATACGTAACTACTGTGGAAGACTTTTCCCCAAAAAGAAGAAAAGTTTCTCATGCTTGCACAATGGTTAAGGTCTGCTTCTAAGTACGCCGTATAATACGCGGCGGTAAGTATGTCGTCGTGCGCTAGGCTTATGAGTGTAGCTAAATAGAATTCTTTCTCTTCCCCGTCCAGTTTTATCTCGTTGTTGACTACATAGTTTGATGTTATGTTATCTATATGATAAACAACCCACGATTTTATGAGTTCTTTTGGAAAGGGTAGAGATGGCGAAGTTGAACTTGCTGAATATGCATATGAACTGGTGTTTCCCGCTTTGTTCTGCCCTCCTCTATTAGCCTCTTTTATCTTCTCAGCTGTCTCGTAAAGCTGTTTGCTAAATTCGCACCATTCGTAGGCTTCAGCATAGTTGTATATAGTATACACTTTCCATGCAAGTGTGTTTTCCCCCTCTTCCACTGTTCTGTGAAGATATGTTTCTGCCCTTGTTAGACGCAGATTTGCTCCGCCTATGTATTCGAAGTTGTTCTCTGAAATTTGCACATTTTTCCTCAGCTCCTCTACTTTGCTAATGCACGTAGCAGCTTTTTTGTAGGTTGTTGTTTCGTTGGGTTGGATATCTTTTAACTCTCCTTTGTTTAACGCATTGAAGACCTCTTTCATAGCCATGAGCTCACCATTTGTTAGGAATAGGGCGTTTGCAGCTGCGTACATGTACCCTTTTTGGGCAACCTCTTCACTTCTGTTTAAGACGGCTTTGTAGTAAGCTTTGGCTGTTGGAGGGAGCTCGTTTTCTACTGCATCAAGGTTTTCTCTATACAACTCTTCCAATGAAGTGTAATAAGGTGTAAAATTGACGCTGTTGTTGTAATTAGTTAAATTTGCCCGCAATGAAAGTGTCAAGTTGACATTGAAAAGAGCGTGCTCAGCTTCTTCACTGCTTTGTTTCACGTTTTTCCTGCCTTCTATGACGTCGATAGCTTCTTTGGCGGTACTTACGTAGTAAATTTGCATGTCTGGGAAGAGCTTGTGTGCTAGTATATAATCGTAGCGAGATGTTAATGGGATGATGGCCTTTTTTCTACCCTTCTTCTCAGCCGCTTCCAGCTTTTCAATTATACCCCCTACAGGTAATACATTCCCTTCTTTGTCTACTGCTCCAGTTATGGCATATTCATTGAGAGGTAAGACTCTACCCTTATCCATAGAATAGAATGCCAGCGTAAACAGAAGGCCTCCAGAGGGTCCATCCATCTCTTCCCCCGGATTCTCTACATCTACTATAGCAGAGCAGAAGCCTCCCGCCATTTTACCACCTAAATAAGCGGCATTCTGGACGCTTTGCTGAAAGTCTTTGCCATAGCGTGTTTTATCTACGTCTAAGAATACAGAGGGTAGTTTTTGCGTTGTTTCGTTGTCTACAGGTATAAAGTGGAAAGGTATAACCTCGCCTTGTCCTACGTCAGATAAAACAGCTAAGGGGTAAGCGGTTACTTCTCTACAAGGGTTGGCCCAAACAGTGCCTATGATTAAAGAGAGAATTGTTAGGGCTGCTAAGGGAAATGTGAAAGCTACAAAACCTAGCGGTTTATTATCTCTTCTATCAACTTCATCCTTAGCTTTATATATCATGCCGCCCTACTTGTATTGAAGGCTTTAAAGGATTTTCGCCTTTATAGTGTGTGCTTTTTCGTATCTCTTAGCTTTTGGCTCGCTCTCTTACTACTCGTTACTTGTTTGTTTCCTTGCTTTTTTTGCTTTGTCGGACGTTTTGTTCGCTATGTTTGAGTCGTTTGGGCCTAATTGTTTTGGATGGTTTTTGATCTTCCCTTTAAAGGCACGGTTTGTTTCTGAAGCGCCGTTTAAGAGCACACCCTTGTCTTCTATTATGCTGGGGCCATCTGGGCCGTTCTCTTTGGATGAACTGTTGCTTTTGAGTTTGGTAATCTCAATTATTTTCGCCTTTGCTTTTTCTTTCACAGATTTGTTTTCTGCATATTTGGCAACATCTTCTAATATACTTCTCTTCAAGTTCTGCTCAATGTGTTCAGATTGTGCTAAGAGATCCACTGCTTTCTCGGCAGTGTTTTCCTTGCCTACAGTGGCCACAATTTTTAAGTATACATACTTGTCTTTTAAGTCGTCTAGTACTTTTTCATCTCCCTTCAATGCGTCTAACAATGTTAAGAAACCTCCACTAAGTTGTGTACCTAGCTTTGCATAGTGGGCTAGCAGATTATACACGTCAAAGTAACTCTCTAGATGAAGTGCCCAAGCAAGCGTCTTTACGCCTTTGTGCTTACTCTCTCGCCCTATTTTTGCAAGGGCGTCTATGTCATCTTCTTCTAAAACCCGCTCGAGGCCCTGAAACGCTTCTCGTATCAAGACAGAGGATATGGCGAGTTCTATAGGGTCTTTTCCCACCTTTTTCTCTAACTTTTTTATGAATGTCTTCGCAAGGTCTCTAACGCTCTTAAAGGGACTTTTAAGGCTTTCCTTTAAGAGCTCTATCTCCTCCCGCCTATAGATTGCAAGAAGGGATTTTTTTGCGATGTTGAAATCATAAGGATTTATCGTTATATTCACAAGCATTTCATTGCTAAGTTTATCTATAGCAAGTTTGTTACTTCTAATTTCTTCTAAGAGCTGTTTCATATTATTCTCCAAATTTAGCAAATCTTCCTCTTTGCTATCTTTTTTACTCATGATTTCCCTCTAAACCACATTCCTACCATCTTCCAAAGAGAATGTGCCACGTTTTTCTCCATAGCCTCCCCAGCATATCTATGCTTGCCTTTAGCTTAACGCCAAGACGCCAGTTTTTGGCTTTCCATATGCCGCTTGTCGTGTAGTTTTCTTGGTGAGCAAATAATAGCTTGCCGAAGCCTTCGATGCGCGCCCATCCTTTGTATGTAGGGTTATATGTGTGGCTTTCGTAATAGGCAGAGAGTGAAAAGATGTTTTGGCCCATGAAGTCTATAGGATAGAAGGGTCTAGGTCTCGCCAAGGTGTACTGCCCCCATTTCAGCTCCACGCCTTCTTTATGGCCTTTATCTCTGAATAACTTTAGGTCTCTTGTTTCAACGAGGTCATATTCTTGATATATATGCCACCAGTCAAGTATGGCGGCATACCCTTTATTGTTTTTGAAGTCCTTCGAATAGAGCCATCTAGCTGCCATCCAATCACTGCTATTTGAGTACCAATATTTTATGCGCTTTCTGTTTCCTCTCCAGTTGCCGAATTGGGAGTAGTTGTAGAGCTGCCAGCCCGTTGCCAACTCAAGATTTCGTATAAGCTCTCTCTGTGTGTCGAGGCTTGCAAGGGGCTTGAATAGCTCGTCTAAGGCAGAACTGCTGTTCATACCACTTTGCGAAAAGTATGTAAACGTGTTGAGCGAAGTGTAGTCAACAGCATAACTACCGAAGACAAACCAAGAGTAATCTGCGCTTCCGGTATATAACCATATGCCCCCTCCTCTAGCGGTGCCCGTCGAGCTCCTAGAATATGCGCCTATATCTAACAACACGGGCTCTCTTTTCTGCACTTCTGTAGCTAAAAGAGTGGGATGTGTGGGCATGAACATGTGTCTAGCGTGGGCAGTGATTGTCCAGTGCTTACCTAAGTCTAAGCTGCCGCCCAATAACAAGCCGTAGAATTGGTTTCTCTTGTATATAGCGCCTAGGCCTTCATTCCCCAATGTATCTCCTTGTGCCTTGCCCCATCTATAGTCGAGAAGCGCGCCATAGCGTGTGTATGTTTTATCCCTGTTTGGGCTGCTCTCATTCGCTTCACCAACCATGGCCGTCAGTGTGCCGTTTCCTCCATATGCTGTGAAGCTGCTCTGTCTTGCATGGTTGGCTGAGTTAGACAAGTGAGCGTAGGAAGTGCCGACTATCCATTCTCCTACATTTCCATTTGCTTGAATGGCTGAGCTTTCTACATCCCTCTCATTGCTGTATTCGGCGTACACCGAACCATGAGTTATATATGACGAGATGTTGCCTTGAGCGAGTACTGCAACACTTCCTTTTTTGCCTTTTTTGCTTGCTTGGCCTTCTATGTGTGAAGTGTCATTGGCATGTTTTCCGTATATGTTGGCGTCGCCGTTTTTGCTGCCACCGCGCAGAACCGTTTGGGAATTAGCGGTGTTATGTATATAGCCTGCTTCGACTTGTGCAGGAGGCTGTCCTTCGTTCACCCCATATTCATCCATGTTAACGTTGCCACTGTATAAGCCGACGCCCCATGTCTTTGCGTTTCCGCCTTCTACGTAACCAGTCTCTTGCTTTTTATCGTCGCTTTCTATGAAACTTTGGCCCCCACTGATCTTCGCCTTTTTACCGTTCCATCCCAGCTCTTCTCTATGCCCTTTCAAGGGCGCGTCTGTTACGGCACCGGGAAATTGGCTTATTGTAGAGCTATAGTCTGTCTGTAGGCCCGTGAATAGAAAGTAATCGGGCCATATGAATGGCGCGTTGGCAACCATCTCTACCTTGCCTTCTTCTTCTGCTGTTTTCACACTGCCGTCTAAGTTGTGCTTTTCATTCTCTTCTCGTCTGTAGTTTGTCGAGGCATTTATGGAGGGGAAAGCTCCATTCATGGAAGCGTATGTAGAATAGCTTCCCTCTATGGGGCTTTGATTTTCGTTGTAAAAGAACGAAGCGCTCATTGTGCCTCTGTTGAAAGCTTCATAAGCGTTTGCCTCACCTGTGAACTCGTGCAATGAAGTGGATGAGCCCACTTGGCTTGTGGTATCGGTTACTGAACTTGCAGAATATGTCCAGTTTATATTCGCATTGGCGTCTGTCCTTTCATCTTCTTTTACATGGGTTTGCCATGAGAGCATGTCGCTCTCTGTCCTTTTTATCTCGCCGTTTCTCACTTCTAATGATCTATCTCTTTCATAACTAGCGCCCATATCTGCATGCGACGTGAATACAATGCCGCCCATAGGGTAGTACTGGGGTGGCGGTTGGAGTGCGTATATATTGTAAGCAGAGCTCCATCTATAGCTGTATGTATAAGGCTTTGTTATGTCTACACTTACAAGTGGTTCGTGCATCTCAGCTTTGATGGTTGTGTTGCTTTTGAAGACTGTTCCATTGTCCACACTCTCTGGAGGCAGCACCGCGTTTGCAGAAAGGGTTGTTTTTCTACTTATGAGTTGGCCGGCTATTCCGTATGAAGAAAAGCTCCATGCCCTTTGCATTTGAGTGGGTACGTTTTGCCATGTATAAAGGCTAGCTGGCATTTCTTTGAGCGTTTCTCTTCTAAGTTCTTCTGTTGTTGGATAAACGCTCTTCAGCATGTGGGAAGTATACATTATGTATTCGACGGCTAAGTGGGGCGCGTTCTGCCCGTCTATTTGGGCGGCGAAGTTTGCTACTGTCGAGCTAACTCTATATACATCCGCGGGATCTACATAACTTGCTGCAACTACAGGCAGCACGTACTTAATCATAGCCACTCTCACGGATACATCTTGAATGCCTTCTAAGCTTTTTAGGAATGCCAATACTGATGTGGGATTGAGCTGCCAATGTAAGCTCTCGAGCGTAGAAGCTAAACTTATTTTTTCAATGGTGCCGAGGTTTATATAGCTTGCATAGTCTATGAGCGAGGCCCTATCTTTGCCAAACAGCTCCTCAACGCGTTTAATCTGAAGGCCATCTATCTTGAGGAAGCCATTGAGGGTCTTTATGGCTGATGTGATGTTGGATGTGAAGGATATGGTTTTTAATAGGCCGCGCGTAGAGAGCTTGCCCTTTTCCCATCTTTGAATCTCCTCCGGCTGAAGGAAGAGAAAGAGCATTCTTGCTATTGAACGTCGGCGAATATCGTGCTTGCGAAGCAGTGCGAAAATTTTGGCATAGGCTTTTTCTAGTGTTTTGACACCCTTTTTACTGTAGGCCCTTCCTTTTAGGATGGATTCGTATGAAGAGAATGCATGTTCTATTTCCCTCGCTCTGTCTCTGAGAAAGCTGAGTGTGTCAAGTATCTTTGGCCGCTTTTTGAATTGTACGTAGTTGCTTGTTATGTTGTAAAAGCTTTGTTCTATGTCGTCGAGCCTGCTTGCCCTATAGACATAGTCACGCGAGTTCCATGGCGTGTTGTATATGAAGGCTTTGAGATTGCTTTCCCACGCCTGAAGGCTTTTTTCCTCTTCGTCAGCCCACTTTATGAGCTCATTAGCTTTTTTCTCTTCATTTAGGGCTTGGCCAACGGATGGCGAGGCTGTGCTAGCTGTGCTTCCCGTTTTTGCCATAGCCGTTGTTGCTAGAGGAAAAGCTGAAAGCCAACCTGCCAAGAAGAGGTAGAAGAGTTTTTCCTTTATGCTTTTATTTCCCGTTTTTGGCGCCTCTAATGTTCCCGTTGTATTTTCTGGCGTCTGTCTTTTGCTTGCAGTGGCTTCAGGAGGCTTTGCTAGCCTTAATCTTAATCTCATATGCTTATCATGCTTTCTAATTTCTCGCCCATTATAACTGTCAAATTGTTTTTGTGTCTCCATAGGCTTGCACCTATGAAAATATAGGGATGGATGTGTTTTTAAATATGCTCTTTTTGACACCATATTATTTTTAAACTGTTTGTTGGAATTGTTGGAGAAGCTATTGGAAATAGGACGTATCTACTCAGGGTGATATACATGAAAGATGATGAGAAGAGGAAAGTAATAGATGAGCTAAAGATGAGATTTGAGGAATCGTCGGGCGCTAAGCCTCTTTTGCCAGAAGAGGAGTTTCTACGAGGGCTGGAAATGGAAGGAAAAGAGGGAAGCACAAGAGGGGGAAGCACAAAAGAATGTTTTGTTATTGAAGGAGATGCACTTGATGGGGCTCAACCTTACTATGTGCAGAACAGCGAGGGTGTCTATGTGCGTGTTAACAATGTAGGAAAACTTCCCACCTTCATAAGGAGCTTGTTTTCTGAAATTGTCATGGGGCTTAATTTTGCTATTCCTATGGACTTGGAGGAAATGGAGAACGGAATAGAAAATGGTAGGGGTTATCGTACAGGGAGAGAAGGAATGCCTTCTCTGCCTACAGAGATGGAAAAAGAAACCCTAGAAAAATTAGCGATACTTTACTCTTATTTTGCGGGCCTGAATCTGGAAGCAGCGCTAACGCAAAACTATGTTACACTTCAAGAATATTACAATTCAGTGTTTAACTTGTTTTTTGCTAGAGATTCGCGGGCCAATTTCTTATTCTCTTTAACCACTGCTTTGCCCTCACCTCTTGATGTGAATTTCTTTGCTTTTTATCACCTCTACTTGAACCGCTTTACGAGCGAAAGTCTGAAGGATATTGTTGAAGAGCACTATAAAAAGGTAGAAGCTGCTCTTGCCCCAGCCCCTTTTGGGAGTTCAATGTCTTTCTTTTTCAATAGAGCCGAGCAGAAGTGGGCGCGCACGTCTGAGCATACATTTGTTTATCCCCCCTATGTGCAGGTAAGGCTGCGCTGGTTTGTCAACAATAAACCTTTGATAGAACAAAGCCTTCCTTCTCTGCCGTCTTCTGGCTTGGCTGAGCTTGATTGGAAGAGAGTAAACCTTCTAAAGGTGGGCGCGGATTTGGAGGCCATCATAAAAACATACGAGAGAATCCCGTTGACAAAGTTGCTTTTGATGACGACGAGCGACTACCTTGAAAAAGCTCTCCTTCAAAGGGATGAAAAGGGTTATACTGCTTTAGAGCGCTTGGCTTTGAGCAAGGGAGCGGAACACGTCTTTTTGCCCTTAAAAGAGCTTCTCTACCCTTGGCCAGAAAAACTGCACAAAATGCTGAAGATACCATCTATGTACCTATCCAAGCTCAGAGACAGGAGCCAGCGATATAAAGAGGGCTTTAAACTCTCCGACTATAACCTAAAACATGTGCTTAAGGTGAAGAACCCACGAGCATACAGAGCAATCTTTTTAGGGGAGCATGCTCATCGTTTTAGATTAGAAAGGCGTTCTAAAATGAGTATAAGTGAATAGCTGAATGGAGCTGAATGAAGATTGAAGCTCACATAATGGGAAACATAGAAGGCATAGAAACCTGACCCACGATTAAAAATGCGCTAGTTCTGCTCAGCCCTCTTTTGTCTTTTTTACCTTTGCCTCTACCAACAATTTTTCCAAAATGTCCTTAAAGTGTCCTATCTTTAAGTCTTCTTAAAATGTTTAAAATGTTAAAGACGACCAACTTAGAACGGAATGGGTAAAATAAGCGCAAGGTATTTTATAAGGGTGGTGCTTATTTTGTACATAATGCCATTCCTATGCTTTATTTCCTTTAGAAGGGGTGCAAATTGCTCTCTCTCTTCGGGACCAAGCTTACTCTCTATGTAGCGGACGTGCTTCTTACCGTCGATCCATGAGACCTCCTCTTGTTTACCTATTTGCTTGTTTGCTTGCCCGTACCAGGGAGACAGTGAACTTTTTCTTTTCCATATGGCCCTTACGAAGTCGCCCGTTTTTATGGGCCTCTTCTTGCCTTTGAGTTGTGCTTCCTTCCATGGATATGTAGCCGCGTCGTCGCATATGGCCTTTATATCAGCTGCTGAATAACCTGTGGTTGCTAAAGCTAAGCGGTTCCATGCTATGTGCTTAGCTATAAAGCGGTGTTTTGAATGGATCCTGAAGATTTCGCGCCTGCTTTTGAAGTCTGGCTCGGGTATATATATGGCGTCTGTGAAACGGCCACTTCTTCTCAAGGCCGGATCGACATCCCAAGGGGCGTTGGTAGCTGCTAAGACAAGAACATTTTGGTTATTGGCTTCTATACCATCCATTTCGTAGAGAAGTTGGTTGACAGCCATGCGCATGGCTTGGCTTTGCTGTCCTTCACCTCTTCTCGCACCTATAGCATCAATCTCGTCGAAGAACACGATGGAAGGCGCATTTTTCCTAGCTAGCTCGAACACCTTGTGTATATTCTTCTCGGTGTTGCCGACGTACATATCCAATAAATCACTGAGCTTGGCATTTATGAAAGCACAACCTATTTCGCCTGCTGCTGCTTTGACGATGTATGTTTTACCACAACCTGGCGGTCCATATAGGAGGATACCCCCACCACCAAATTTACCATATTCTCTAGCCAACTCTGGATTTTGAAGAGGGTAAATTATAGACTCACGAATCTTCTCTTTTATTTTCTCCATGCCCGCTACATCTTTAAAGTTTGTCTTGGGCCTTTCTACCATTTGGATTTGGTTCTTTTTGCCTTCGCCGCCGCCTTCTCCACCTTCTCCACCTTGCTCAAGTTTGGCCTTTGCGGCGTCGAGGTGGGCTTTAGCTTCCATCAAATCAGGCTTAAGTTCAAGCGCTTTTTTGTAATCGTCTATTGCCCCATCTAAATCGTCGCTGTACTCCTTGGCTAATCCTCTTAAGTGGTATGCTTCGGCGAAATCTGGGCGGAGCTCTATGACCTTTGAAAAATCTTCGACAGCTTTGTCGTATTGCTCGAGAGACGCATAGCAGAGGCCACGATTGTAATAAGCTTTCATGTAGTTAGGGTTGAGCATGATGGCCTTGTCATAGTCTTTTATTGCTGCTACGAAGTCACCTTTTCTATAATATGAATCTCCTCTGTTGTTGTATATGATGGGATTCTTAGGATCGAGCTCTAGCGTCTTTGTGTAGTCTGCTATGGCCTTGTCATATTCTTTAAGCTTGTAGTACGAGAGGGCTCTTCCAAAGTATGCCTCTGAGAAAAGGGGATTAAGGAGTATAGCCATGTTGTAATTTTCTATGGCCTTTTCGTAGTCGCGTCTGTCGAAGTACTCTTCAGCTAAGTCATAGTATTTCTTGGCATCTGCTAAATTCCCGCCCTTCGGCTTTTTCTGTGGTGTAATGGCCCCTGGCATTCATGCTCCTTTGAATAAAAAGATTTTTAAAGCTCTCATAGTTTTTGGCGTTCCCCTATAGAACTTGAGTGTGAGTTATATTGACTGATCTTTTATTGAGCGGTTGAGTAGGGGAAAGGCGAAAAACGATGTAGGGGATGGTGGCAATGTACTTATTATATCCCGTTTAGACCAAAGGTAAAGTAAAGTACGGTAGCACTCTGCCAATATCTTCAATACAGTAATCCAAAACAGCAATCCAAAACCTTTTTAATTGATTGCAGACAACGGCAAAAGCATGTTGGAAGTGATTTTCCTCATAGCTTTCATACTCACTCTTGGCTTCATAGCCCTCGAAATCTTTCAAAAAACGAAGCTGAGCCAAGTGATTGTTCTTGTTATCTTCGGCTTGCTTATAGGTCCAATCTTCCATCTAGTAAACACAGATTATGGCTCACTTATTCGGTCTTTAGCCCCTTTCATGTCCACTTTGGCTTTGATCTTCCTTCTGTTCGATGCTGGTTTGGGTTTGAATCTTAGCAACATTGTAGAGGAGGTTGGGAAGGCAACGCTGTTTACGACACTAGTGTATCTAGTCTCAGCCGGCGTCGCTGCAGGCCTTTTCAGTTTGTTTTTCAACGTACCCGTTTTAGTTGCTTTGTTAGCAGGCTTCATCGTCGGCGGCGTGAGCTCAGCTATAGTCATTGCTCTTCTAGAAGGTGCAGATGTAGATGAGGACACGAAGACTGTGTTGTCTATAGAATCCACGCTGACAGATATCTTTGTCGTTGTTTTTTCGCTTATGACGATTAATATATTGCTTTATGGCTCTTCTGCCTCTCCACAAGCAACAGATCCCATAATTCTGATCGTTCGTTACATCTCAGTCTCGCTTATAATGGGCTTAATAGGTTTTGCGTCGTGGATATGGCTGTTCAGTAGAGTTGAAACGCATAAGTTCTCATACATGCTCACCGTAGCTATAATGCTTTTTCTATATGTGCTTACTCAGAGAACGGGTGGTAGTGGAGGCTTTGCCATATTTGTATTTGGCATCCTCCTAGGCAACTTCGGCAGCGTCGAGCGTTATTTTTCTTACTTGGGTGGTCTTAGGGGTGAAATATACAAGCTGCTTATAGCGGAGATAAAGAATTTTGATATGGAGATAACATTCTTTATACGTACCTTCCTCTTTGTGCTGACGGGTTTGCTTTTGTCTCTGAATAACATTTCATGGGCTGTGCTCATCCTCTCGATTGTCGTGAGCATTTTATTTATACTCGTCCGTTATGGCATCTTTAAGCTTCTTTATCCATCTACCAGCGAGTTCGTTTCATGGTTCGCGGCTGTAATGATTCCTCGTGGATTAGCAGCTATAGTTGTTGTGACTATTCTGCCAGATATCGTCGGCGGTAATATGCTTATCAAGCCATATATGGATCTGTTGGAAGCGTTTACTGTCCTCGTCATCCTCTTCTCAAACCTCTTTACCTCGGGGGGTATTTACTGGCTTTATAGTGGGAATAAACGTCGAGCTCTATTAACCACATCTGAATCCAAATCAGTTGCGCAACCCGCTACACGGCCAGGCACACAGTCAAACACACAGTCAAATACGCAAGATCTCTCCTTAATGAAGGAGCAGAGCCAAAATGCAGGTCCGACCAACACAAATATAAAACAGGTAGTCAAACAACTTAAGCAAAAAGAGGCTGTAAGCAAGAACTTGAAGAGAATGGAAAAGATAGAGGCGCAAGAAAAAAGCGGCGGCCAAAAAGGCCCTTCGTCAATCAAAAAAGGCAAGCAGAAAGGCAATAAAAAGAGTTAGTCACTTACTGCCTCTGAGCCTGAGCTTTATTAGTTATTTGTCGCGCCTCTCTGAAGCTTGTTGGAACTGTTCTGGGCGAAGTTGTAGTTTGCAAAGACTGCAAAAAAGGGGAAGGGGTGACAAAGTAAGGGACCAAAGTAAAAGAAAAAAGAAAAAATGGGTGAAAAGCAAGGTGAAGTGCATGGGAGAGCAAGCTAATAAACAACCAAAGGAAAAGCTCAAGCGGGAGAAGGAGCATGCAGAAAGAGGGGAAAGTAGTGGAAACAGTAGAGCTAATGAGGAAAATGAAGCCAAGTTAAAAGGTAAGCTTAAGGACGTTATTCTCAAAGCACTTGCCTCTGTCAAAGATGTAGAGCTTGGCGTTGATCTTGTGGGTCTGGGCCTTATTTATGGTGTAGATATCGACGTAAAGAATAGGAAAGCCACCGTTAAAATGACGCTAACAACCCCTACGTGCCCCTATGCAGGTGTGTTGCTGAGGCAAGTGGAGGAGGCTTTATCAAAAATAGAAGAGCTCGACGAGATTGGTGTCGAGCTTGTTTGGGATCCACCATGGAATGTGAATATGATGAGCGACGAGGCAAAGAAGAAGTTGGGATACTATGGCGAAGATTGATGTAAAGCTCCCTCTAGATGTAAAGAAGAAAAAGCCCTCTAAGTTTATAGGTGTATGGAGTGCAAAGGGTGGTGTTGGAAAGACAGTCGTAGCCGTCAATTTAGCCTATGCCCTCAAGGCGTTAAGCCCAGAAATATTTGGCAAGAGCTTAAAAGTGGGCCTCTTGGATGCAGACATAGATGCTCCGAATGTCACCACGTACTTGGGTATAAATGCGCCACTCGTTGGCAGTGCTGAAGAGAATGTGATTTATCCTTATGTGCATAACGGTGTTGAAGTTGTGAGTATGGGTATGATAAAACAGCAGAATAAAAGTCTGGCATGGCGTGGTCCTCTTTTGACACAAGCTATAGAGCAGCTCGTTTATAGAGTTAAATGGCATAGCGATGTAGTTGTCGTGGATTTACCTCCCGGCACGTCCGACATCCCTCTGACGCTCATGCACGACATAGGCCTAGATGCGCTTATACTTGTGACTGCTCCTTCTAAACTAGCTATAGAAGATTTGCTTGTCGGGAAGGATCTTGCTGAGCGCTTCTCTTTGCCTATTTTGGCAGTGGTTGAGAACTTTGTTGGGGATGTTTTCCCATCTAAAAAGGCGGAGATTGAAAAGCTTGTCTCTCCAGTTTTTGAGCTGCCTCTTGCCAAGGGAATAGCCGAAGCTGTAGAAGAAGGCGAGCTGTTTTTTGCTAGGGAAGAAGCAGCACCTACATTCAGGGCGCTCGTCACGCGCATCTCTGCTTTTCTGAAGGTGAAATCATGAAGGTAACAACAAAAAAGGGTGATAGTGGCTATACCTTACTTTTGGACAATAAGCTCTCGAAAGCAAGCACGCGCGTCAAGCTCTTAGGTTTCCTCGACGAGGCCATAGCTGCTCTAGCTGTGGCAGAAGCTGAAACGGGCTTAAGAGAGCTCGAAGGACTAGAGGATATGCTCTCTGCTTTAGCAGTCGAGGTCAGCGGAGGAGAAAAAAGCAGCCCAGCAGTACTTAAAAGGCTCGACGAGATTGCTGATAAAGGTATAGAGGATGAGCTCCACCGGTTTGTGAGGCCTTATGGCAAAGCCGCTTATATACACCTCGCCAGAACAAAAGTACGGCAAGCGGAGAGCTTAGCTGTAGAGTTAAAAGAGGAAGAGGAAAGAGAAGAAGGCACTTCTAAGCATGCGAACCCAACACTCATTAAAGCCCTTAACAGGATGAGCGACGTGATTTTCATATACGCCTACAAGGTCCAAAAAGAGAGGGGCGAGATGCGCTTTTTCTAGGGCAGCGCGACGGAGATAAATTAGGGAAAAATACATAAAGTCAAAAAGAAAGCTAGAGGGTCAATAAACTAAATAGGCATAGCAAAAACAAAAAGCAAAAACAAAACGGCAAATAGAAAAATAAAAGAAAAGGATGAAAAAGGGCGAAAGTGTAATAAGTGTAGTAAAAGAGAATAAAAAAGATGCCAAGTTGAGCTCGGAAACTAAACTCATATGTTCTTATATATCCTGTATATTGGTGCCATCGTTGCCTTCAACCTTTTACCTTTCCTACCATTTTTGGCCTTATTGGAGTCCAAGGCCATCCATAATCTTCTTTAGGAAAATGTCCGGAGGCATAGCCCCTTCAAACTCGACGATGTCGTTGGCCACAATCTTTGGAACGGCCCTAACTCTATATTTGTTGGCTAATTCATTGAACTCAAGCGCTTCTATTGTTTCTGAGCGTATGTTGGGATTAACGACTGCAAATCCGTATGCTATAAGCGCAGCTGTTGGGCAATATGGGCAGCTTGGCGTGACAAATACCCTAATTCTTACAGGCTTGTTTATGCTGGCAGCTTTTTTCTTTGTGTCTTCGTCCAGTATATCTGGATTGCCAGAGCCAGCTATCTTAATCGCGCCGAGGAAGGCGCTGAATTCATGGCCTGCAGGAATACCATAGTATAAAACCTTGCCCTTTACTTTGCCTTCTATTGAAAGTACTGGAGCGTCTTCAATCTCGCCGCCAGCCTTTGGCTCGCGTATCTCCACCTTTATCTTTGGGTTGAGTTCCGCCACTTCATTTATCAGCTCTTTTATGGCTCCACAGTACTCGCATGGACCGTTTTTTACGTTGTAAAATCCTATAATTACCTCTCCTTCAAGGTCTTTAAGGAAGTCTTTAACTTGTTTTTTCACATCTTCTTCTAAAATACCCATTTTCTCACCATTCAAACATCCTTCAGAATTCTTCCCGTTCTGAAGGGAAACTTATATAAAGGTAAGGGCACAACCTTTTTTAACCGTCGTTATCTAGGCTTAGAATGTGGCAACTTAGGGGTGGCTTGTGGAACGTGGCTATGGAGGTATGGGGATGAGAGAAAAGGAAGGTAAGTCAAAGATAGGGAAAGGGAGCAGAGCTAAATGTGTCTTTCACGTTCGTCGTGAGCCCAGCTCTAAACTGAACGCTAAAAAGGGAGAGGGTGTCAAAGAGAAAGTGAAGCAGCTTTATCTACTTCTTCTTAAATATGAGCGTGCATTGCCTTCAGCTGTTTTAGATGCGCTTTCTAAAGAAGAAAAAGCCATGCTTGAACAGCAGCCCAAGGGTTTAGATAAAGAAGATGAAGCTCGTGGTGAATGGCACCTTAAACCCACCTTCAGGTCTTTGATAAAAGTAGTAGCAACGGGTGGTGTATTCGACGGCATTCATCTTGGTCATGTGAAAACGCTTGAAGCTGCATCTAAACAAGGAGATGTGCTTGTTGTCTTTGTAGCAAGAGATGCACATATAAAAGCTAAAGGGCGAGTTCCTCTCCATACACAAGAAGAGCGAGCTGAGCTCCTCTCGTCTCTTTGTGTCGTTGATGTAGTTGTATTGGGAAAGGAGGATAAGTCTAAGTGCATAAGCCTTGTCAAGCCCGACGTAGTTGTCTTTGGCTATGACCAAAAGCCCTTCTCTATATCCGTAGAGGGTGTGGGAAACATTGAGATTGTTAAGCTTAACAAGGCCTTTGAGCCTTCTAGATTGAAGAGCACTAAGCTCATAGATAACGAGAGCCATAAACTTTAGTTGTTTTAGTTGTTTTTGCTCTGTTTCATTACTCACGATAGTTATATAAAATCATAAGCTCAACTCTTAGTGGTGGGCTGAATGTGTAATTTAGAAATTAGGGGCGACGTGGGCGTAGTGGATATGGGCCGCTGCTCTTTCGGCTTTGCCACATCCGAATTTATTGACTTTCATATAAGGGATCTTGTTTCTCTTCAGAGGCCTATAAAACGTATTGTTTATGAAGAGGAGCTCTCATTTGAGCTCGACGAACAAAAGACAGCTATTTTATTAGAGTACGCGCGTGTTCTTGCCAATGTCGAGGCGCTGCGCATGCGGCGCGATATTTACGGCAATCCAGCAGACCCCCAATATCCTAACAGGGTTGCTGTGCTTAAGAAGTTCTTAGGCTATGCTTATACTCAGCCTCTGACGGCTGCGCGTGTGCTTGAGGAGTATCATGAGCCACCTCCTTCTAAAGGCATCTTTCTTAAAGGACAAGAGATTTTTGCAGGCTGGCTTAGGGGTATTCTGAAACGCTATAAAGCGACGAAGCTCTTTAAGTTGGTGGAGAAGCTTGGAAATCTCCGCACAGCATTCTTAACACTTATTGGCTTACACAGCTTGTTCTTTATAGACATGTTGAAGATGGAGTTGCCCAAACAGGCGAAGCCCATCGACAGCCCAAAAGCCCATTATGACCTTCCTTATGACAACCATGTTCAAATCTATGAAGATGCAGAGAATGATATGCGCTACTATGTAATTTCTAGGCCTACACTTGATAAACTTTCAAAGGAAGCGAAAACTCTCTTAAAAGAGCTTATAGCTCGTGAAATAAAAAATGTGTTTGTGGGTAAGGATTTGAATGTTGTTTACTTGCTTAAGCTTAACGAATACAAACAATGGCTCATGGAGACAGCTTTCCAACGCAACATACAGATAACGCCCCGAGAAGCGGTTATAATGGCTAAGGAGGCTGCAGATTGGGTTGCTGGTATGGGCGGCCCTCTTGAAACCATCTTTCTTGATAGACGGTATGTCACTGATATTTACGTAGATGCTGAAAATGCACCTATCTATATAGATCACAAGGAGTATGGTATACTTCACACACTTTATCGCTATCCCCACGAACTGTTGGATAGGGCATTTAAGAATGCCATTTTTACCGAGAAAGGCAAAAAGTTCGACGAGATGCACCCGGTGGTTGATGTTGTTGTTAAGCGCTTAGCTTTGAGGGCTCATCTTCAAAGGCCACCCGCTACTTTCGGCGAGTTGCAGGGAGCTCTCCGTCTTTTGGCAGAAGAGCCTTTTACATATGCTCAATACCTTTGGTATAAATCTTTCACACCGTTTTTTGCTGGCTACGACGATGTTATGGTCACGCTAGGCTGTAGCGAAGCTGTTTTGGGTGTTAAGGGTTCTGGTAAGACGAGCTTCACAGCCGCTAAAATCGCAGCTATAGGGCCAAATAGGCGTGTAATTCCTGTTCAGGATATATGGGAAATCCCTGTCAGAGCTTATAGAAAGAGAGGCTTTCATGTCGGCGCCGCCAAAGTTGCCTCTTCTGATTTAGAGCGGCCTACAGGGCCAGAGCTTGATCTTGTTAGCATGGCGAACGCTCTTCTTCGTATGGGTGACGCTGCTTTGATTGTCAACGAGGTTCGAAGCAGGGTTGCTATGCAGGGTATTATTAACTTGCTTAACACACAGCCGGGCGTCTTCCTTCTCTACAATCTTCATGCCGAAAGCTTAGAAGATATACGTGATAGGTTAGAGCTTGTCTTTGGTATTCCTGCTGCGAGCATGTTTGCCACTGATCGCTATACTTTCCTTAAAAAGATAAAGTTCGGCAGACGAGGTAAAGTCTACCGTGTTCTTGGTTATGAATTTGAATCAGATAGGGAACAACGGAAGTTTAAGAAAATCTTCGACTTCAAGAGAGGTATAGATATCGACAGCTCAACCATTTCTTGCCTCTTTTTGGGCAATGAAGAGGCATCTATGCGCGACTGGAGTAATTTTGACATGGCTAAGATTGTGAGAGAGCTCGATGTGAAATTTGTTCCACCTATTTTAGCAAAGAGAAGTGAAGACACAGGTATAAAACCTGAGCAGTACATTTTGCAAGCATTCTTTAAAGGCAAGGTTTTCTACGATATATATAAAGCAGCTGTTGACAACAATTTAGAGGAGCTTGTCCATTTAGACTTTTTCTTAAGAGCAAATACGTTAGCCAATAGAATCGTCGATTCTCTGGAGGATAAAGAGGGTAATGTTGATTTTGTTAAAGCTATGTCCATTTGGAACGAGCGTTATCCCAAGCTTTTAGCAGAGGGTCTAGCCCAATATAAGAAAGAGAAAAAAGCTGCTGCTAAAGGGATGGTTAAGAAGGCATAAAGGGAAGACATGTGGAAGTGGAAACAAAAGGAGAACAAAAGGATGTAGAGAAGATAATGAGACGGAAGATTGGATGTTTTAATGTTATAAAAGTATATAAGATGGTATGTGAGTATGAAAGATAACAGAGGGATAGTAAAAAGTAGTAAGGAGGGTGATGAATAGAGGGTGGTGAATAGCTAAGGCGAATTAAGCGAATTATCAGTATGTTGTTCTTGGTTTAATCGTGTCTCATGTCACATGTATGTAGTAATGGGGTAAACGCAATAAAAAGGTGTTATCAAAGAAGGTAAATAAGGTGTTATTGTGGCGTTATACTTATCATATTTTCTCCCTCATAGCTTTTGGCAAAGGCTTGGAAATAGGCTTACTCATTTTCCTTTTTTAGAGGCAAAGGGGCTTGTTTATGGCCCTAGGTTAGAAATGGATTTCCCCTTACTCGTTGCCGATAACCTGTTAGCAAAGGCGAAAGGCTTTATGTTCTCCAAAGAGCCGAAAAACTGCAGGCCTATTTTGTTCACAGCATCAAAGCCACACTATATGTGTTTTTGGATGGCCAACGTGTCCTTTCCAGTGGGGCTTTTCTTTCTAGAACGAGATGTGGAGGGTCGATTGATGTTTTCTCCAGAGTATTACACGATGAAGCCCCACGATCTCTCCCAATTATGCGGGAGTAAAAGGTATGTGGCAGCTTTGGAATTACCACCTTCTTGTGAGGGGCTTTCAGCATTCATACGCACTCGCTTGCCCTTTTAATTTACTAATTCTTGGTTAGGCGCCCTTTTGGCTGCACAATTATTTTCCTACTTTTGCCATTTTTATGTTTTGTCCGTCATTTTGTTGATATCTATTCATATCTCTCTTATTCTTTTGTATTCTACTTACCAATCGTTTGGCGTATTGCGAAAGACGAGCAGCGAGCTTTAAATACATATGCCTTCAATGGCAGGTGGTGATGGAATGGAAGTAGTATTTCGTATAGGGGCCCTCGCCGGAGAGGGTGCTTTTGTTATGGGAAGGACGTTGGGCAAGATTTTTGCCAGAGCCGGTTATTATGTGAACGGCTATCCCGAATATCCGTCGCTGGTTAGAGGTGGACACAACGCCTACACCATTGTCGTCAGTGATAAACCCGTTCATAGCCCGAGGCAGAACGTAGATGTATTATTGGCTGTGAGCCGAGACGCCCTTTTGTTCCACAAGGACAGCCTCAAAGATAAAGCCATCGTCTTCTACAGTAAGCAGTTCTCCACTGATGGTTTGGAGTTTAAGCCGGGCGTAAAATTAGCCCCTCTGCCCATTTCGGATGTGCTTAAAGAGGCCAGTGCTCCTGTTATAATGAAGAACGTTGCTGTTATGGCTGCTGCCCTCTCAGCTGTTGGCTTGCCCCTCTCCTACTTGGAGAAGGTGCTCGAAGAGGAATTCTCGAGGAAGGGTGAGGAGATTCTCAATTTGAATAAGAAGGTTGCTCAGCTCATGTACAAGAAGAGTACTGAGAAGGCCGAGATTCAGCTTAAACCTGTCGAGGGTGCGCCGAAAAGGATATACGCAAGCGGCAACGAGATAACGGCTTTGGGAGCTCTTGCAGGTGGTCTTGGCCTTTATGCAGCTTACCCCATGACGCCGGCAAGCGCTGTTCTGCATACACTCGTCGCTAAGATGGAGAAAGATGGCCACAACGTAGTCGTAGTCCAGACAGAGGATGAAATAGCCGCTGCTCAGATGGCCATTGGCGCTAACTTCGCAGGTGTTCGAGCTATGGCAGGGACCAGCGGCGGAGGCTTCGCCTTGATGACAGAGAGCGTAGGTATGGCTGCTTTGGCTGAAACACCCGTTGTCTTTTACGTGGCGCAGCGTGTTGGGCCTTCCACTGGTATGCCGACATGGACTGAGCAGGGCGATTTATTCCAGATGTTGGGGGCTAGTCAGGGCGAGTTTTTACGCGTCATCCTGGCTCCGGGCACGTTGGAGCAGAATTATTACTTGGCTGCTGGAGCTTTGAACGTAGCGGAGAAATGGCAGCTCCCCGTTATTCTGCTCAGCGATAAGTTTTTGGCGGAGAGCCACTTTACCATGGACGAGCCCAAAGAACAGCCGAAGATAGAGAGAGGGAAGCTTTTGTTAGAGGACCAACCGGAGTTGCCCATGGGTAAGAGGTTCCATCGCTATGCTTTAACAGAGGACGGCGTTTCTCCTAGGATCGTGCCCGGCGTTAAGAACGGCATGCATGTAGGGACAAGCTATGAGCACTGGGAGGACAGCTTCACAACTGAGGATTTCGACATGAGAAAGAAGCAGGTGGAGAAGCGCTTGGCGAAATTGAAAGGCCTTTACGAAGAGCAGCCGAAGCCAACGGTTTATGGCGACGGTGATATTACTATTGCTGTATGGGGCTCTCAACTCGGCCCTGCGTTGGATGCTCAGGCGCTCCTCGAAGCCGAAGGCATTAAAGCAAGGGTTTTGCACTTCTCTTGGCTTTATCCTCTTAACCCCGAGAAGATTAAGGCCGTGTGGAAGGACAAGACGATATTCTTCGAGAACAATAGCACGGGGCTCTTCACAAAACTTCTCTTCATGGAGACGGGCCTTAAACCCGAGGGCAAGGCTTTGAAGTATACGGGAAGACCGTGGTTTCCCGAGGAAATCGCAGCTGTTGTTAAAGATGCTTTGAAGAGCGGCATAAAGGCCGAAGTAAGGCAGGCGGAGAGCTTTGACAAGTATGAGTTCTACACGCCTTGGCGCTACTCTTTTTGAGGTGGAAACATGGCAGGATTAGCAGATTTTAACGTGGCTGAAAAGCCTCAGTGGTGTCCTGGATGTGGCGATCACATCATCTTAATGGGTTTGAAGCAGGCGCTGGCAGAGCTGGACAAAGAGCCCCATGAGACAGTCGTCGTTAGCGGAATTGGCTGTGGTAGTAAATTGCCTCACTACATACGCACCTATGGCTATGAGGGCATACACGGCAGGCTCTTGCCTTTGGCAGAAGGTATAAAGCTGGCTAATCACAAGTTAACAGTTGTAGCCGTAGGCGGAGATGGTGATGGCCTTTCGGAGGGTACAAACCACTTTATACACGCTGTTAGGAGGAATAACGACGTCAACTACTTTGTGCAAGATAACTTCATTTACGCATTGACGACGGGCCAAGTAAGCCCAACGACGCCAAAGGGCAGGAAGACGAAAACTACCCTCAACGGTTCCTATTTAGAGCCTCTTCACCCAACGGCCGTTGCCCTCGCAGCCGGCGCCACATTCGTCGCTGCCACTTTCGCTGGCGATTTAATGCACATGAAGACCGTGATGAAAAAGGCGATAGAGCATAAGGGCTTCGCCTTCGTTGATATTTATCAGCCCTGTGTCACATGGAACAAGAATTACAGCTATGACTGGTATAAAGAGCGCGTCTATGATTTGCAGAAGGAAAATCACGACACGAGCGATTGGAAGGCCGCGATGGACAAGGCAATGGAGCCTTACAGGACGAAGTATGAAAAGTTGCCCATTGGCATCTTCTACCAGACGGATAAAAACGCCGCTTTCTACGAAAACCTGCATCCCTTCGCCGATGGTCCCTTGGTTAAACAGAGCTTCAAGCGCGACCTAAGCAAGGACTTCGAGCAGCTCATGTAATTGTCGGCTGGCTAATTGATTTTGTTTTTTATTCTCTTTTCCATCTTCTACTTTTCTTTATTTCCATTGCCACCTACGTTTGACGGTATAAGATAGGAAGGGGCTTGGTCCGGAAATTACAATTATTCTTTGAAGTTTCTTTGAAGCTCTTCTAACTACCAAAAGGGTTTTGGATCTCTGCCTCGAGGCTCTCTTATTAGTTCTGCTTTAAGCTCGCCGTAGGCGGTGCCCAACATCTCTGCTTTAGCTCTTAATTCTCTTGTAGGCAAGTATCTAGCGAAGAGCTCAGCGTATTCCTTAAACTTATCGTTTACTTTTTTGGGCACGTGCGAATAGTGTGCCAATTTTAAGTAAAAGTGTCTAAAAAGCTCGTACCATTCATAGGCAGCTTTTTATCCATATGAACAAGAACTGTCGGATTCTTAAGCATTGTGTTTAAGTAGGGCTCCACTTCTTTGAAAGGAGGATAAGTAGAAACACTCATAATCTTGTTCTTAACGAAGTCTTCCAAAACCCTCAACTTTTGCTTCTCTTCTGGGCTAAGCTCTTGTGCTTTCAGCTTTTCAACCTTCTCTTCACTCTCCTTCAGCTTCTGCACATAGACGTCTGCGAAGGTTGGAGATCTTGGTAACCTTGCAAACTTCTTTGACTTCTTTGATATGTTTTTTTCATCGATCTCATTAGCCCTTCTTACAGTTTTTGTCACAGTACTTATTATGTCTGAGTGTGTTTAAAAACTATGGGGTTCTCAATCGTTTCTTTCGTTCGTCGGCAACCGTCGGCATGTTTAAAAACCTTACTTCTCAAACTCACTAGAGGTGGAATGAATGTATGGTTCAACACAACAGGCTTATGATAGGGCGATAACTGTATTCAGTCCTGATGGCAGGTTATTCCAAGTAGAATATGCTAAGGAGGCTGTGAAAAGAGGGGCTACAAGTGTGGGTGTTGTATTCAAAGATGGTGTCCTATTGGCGGCTGTAAAGTATAAGTTTAGCAACCTCATGGTCGAAGATTCCGTTAAGAAGGTCTTTGAAGTGGATAGGCACATCATGACTGTTGCAGCTGGCTTAATAGCAGATGCCAGAAAACTCGTCAGTCTCGCCCGCGATTATTCAGAGAGGCATCGCCTTCTCTACGACGAGGCTCCGCGTGTGCCAAGTGTAACTGCTTATGTTGCAGACGTCGTTCAAGCATATACTCAATATGGGGGAGCACGGCCCTTTGGTGTTTCTCTGCTTGTAGCGGGTTACGATATAAAACCCCATCTTTATGAAATAGAGCCAAGCGGAGCTTTAACAGGCTACTATGCTGATACCATAGGCGAGAACAAGAAGGAAGTGGATGCTTATTTGGAGAAGCACTATAAGAAGGACATATCAGCAAAGGAGGCCATAAAGTTGGCCTATGATGCTATAAAAGAGTATACAAGCGGCGAGATGAAATATGCTGTCGAAGTTACAATGTTCAAAAAGGGATATGAGCGTTTCAAGAGGCTATGCAACGAAGACATCAAAAAGTATGTATAGTTAGCTTGGTGGTTTCAGCATCTCTTGTCACTCTCGCTCTTTGTCCACCTCTTGTTTTTTCCGTTTTTCTTTTTCAGCCACAGACTTTTTCTACTCTATAAATCTGTGCCAACTAATATACAACCAATATCAATCAATACTTTAAATACTCCACTCTAAACCCGCTTTTAAACACGATCAACTGCCCTTGACATAAATCGACCTTCGTCGTGTTTCTATTGATTACACTTTGCTATTCCACTCTACTTTTTCTTTGCTTTGTTACTTTTTTGTTCTTCTTCGCTTGTTGGCTGCTATGAGCTGCTTTTTGTAGGCGTCCGCCATGAAGAACACGGCCACAAATGCTATGAAGACAGCTACGTATGCTGTAAGATGCCTTGACAAGAGGCTAGAATAAGCTAAGCTATAAAGTACAACTCTGCCCGCGCTCATAATACCCTCGTAACTCATCATATTTGAATAGGCGAAGGATATGTCAACGAGCATGAGGAGCAGCGTTGCTAGAGCAACAATAGGAACATAAGCTGGCGGTACACCTAAGAGGCATGTTCCTTTAAATGCAAACCATCCTGCCAACACTGCCAAAAAAGCGCTTATTATGACGAGCCACTCACCCTCTTTATAATCATGAAATGGTTCTGTCTTAACCAACATGTTGTTATTTCAGACGGAACGTTTAAAAATCCTATAAGTCATTATGTGCCATGGATTCCTTAGTGGCTAAGCTAGTGTTTGTTCTCTTCGCTGCATCTATTCTTATCTCACCTTTATGGGCAGCTTTAAATGTCACGAGTATAACTGCAACTATCACCTTATCTCCACGTGGAGAAGTGCATGTAGAGGAAAGCGTTAACATAGTCATGAGCAACGAGCTCGACGTAGTTACATACAATAAAGCAGCCGAGCAGAACACATTTGAGGGTTGGATAAAGACGCTCAACAATGAAAATGTCAAGCTGCATGTCGATGCGTCAAAAGTCGATGTGGAAAATTTGCAGATTAATCCCCAACCTGTAAGGACGGGGCTAAGCTCTCGTTATATAGGGAAAATCCTCATTAGTTATGACATAGGGAAGAATGGCCTGCCACTTTTCACAAAGGAGCAGATAAAGCCCCGCGTTTATATATACGAGCTTAATTCCTCTCTCCTTAGCTATAAGAGGACAGACGCTGGCAACATCATATTAAACAACGGTCTTGTTCTTATTATAAAGCTGCCAAAGAACTCTGAAATTGTTGATGTCAACCCTATTCCAAAGGGCATGACAAATGTCCAGTTTCCCCTCAAGACAAGCATGGTCTATTGGAGGGACATGATACTTGTGGGTTTCAGGCTCAAAGTTTATATAGAGGAAACCATCCCTATGGAAATTTCAGACTACTTTGAAAGTTTATCTAAGAAAACTACGAGCCTTATGACTACAGAAGAGGGGAAAATAACTTTGGGCATAGCACTCTTCCTTTTACTGGCTTACCTCTATGTACTTACAAAAGCCCATTCGCTTAAACCCTCCTCTAGGCAATGGGGGCAGTCAGAGGGACAGTTGAGTAGGGAAAAGAATAGGGCCGTGGGAAATGCTAAGCATGCACATGGTGCTCATGGCAGACATGGAAGCAGATCTAAAGGAAAGTATGAAAAGAGGTCGAGATGATGCAAGAACCTTTGTCATCGAATGAAAAAGCTATTCTTAAAGCTATGGCTTCCAACCCAAGCAAATCTTGGGTAGATGAGGAGTTTGTTGAGGCAACAGGCCTTTCTATGGATGGTGTTAGGCGGGGTATTTACTTTCTAAGTGAAAAAGGGCTTCTTACATTTACGTCTGATAAGAGCATGAGAGTGGAGCTTATCTCTCCAGATGTGCATCTTGAAGAAGAGAAGCTTGTGAACTATAGCGGAAAAGCCATGAAGGATATTCCGGCTGATCTTAGGTCCTTCGTCGGTAAGCTGAAAGAAGCGGGCTTAGCTAAGGTTGAAAAGGGCGTGTTTACGCTCGAAGCAGAGCCCACAACATCTAACTATAAACTTTTGGCAGCGATAGAAAGGGTTAGAGAAGGCAAAGCCTTGTCTGAAGAAGAAAGGCATGCTTTGGAGAAGCGTGGCCTTGCAAAAGTGTCGTCTAAGTTAAAGCTTTCTGCTACACTTACAGAAAAAGGCAAGCAAGTTGCCGAGGAGCTCTCAAAAGGCGCGTCTAGCGAAGGTCTGGGAAAGCTGACAAGAGAGCTCATAGAAAGTGGTGCGTGGAAGAAGGCGCGTTTTCAGCCGTACCTTGTTAAGGCAGAAGATATTCCTGCTGAGTCTTCTGGCCTAGAGCACCCTCTTGCTAGAGCCATAGAAAAAATACGTCAGATTTTCCTTTCCATGGGCTTTAGAGAGATGGCAGGCTCTTACGTCGAAGAGTCTTTTTGGGTCTTCGATGCTTTGTTTCAGCCTCAGGACCACCCAAGCAGGGAGCTAGCAGACACGTTTTTCCTACCTTTCTCGTACGAAGGGACTTTCCCAAAGGAACTTGAGGAAAAAATCAAGGCTGTTCATGAAAAGGGCTGGCATTATGTATGGAGTGAGAAGGAAGCTAGGAAGATGGTGCTTAGAACACACACAACCGTGCTATCTGCTAGAACACTTTACAAGTATAAAAGAGGGAAGTTTTTCTCTGTAGGCAGAGTCTTCAGAAACGAAGCCACGGATTATAAGCATCTAGCGGAGTTCTATCAGGTTGAGGGTATCATAGCGGATAAGCGGGTGAACTTTGCCAACTTGCTAGGCATGTTGAAAGTCTTCTACAAGCGTATGGGCTTCGAGAAGATACGTTTCAGGCCAAGCTTTTTCCCCTACACAGAGCCTAGTCTTGAAATAGAGGTTTGGTATGAGCCTAAAAAAGAATGGGTTGAGTTAGGTGGGGCTGGCATATTTAGGCCAGAGGTCGTCGAGCCTCTTGGCGCTGAATATCCTGTGCTCGCGTGGGGGCTTAGCCTAGAGCGGCCTCTTATGATGTTGCTTGGCAGAAAAGACATACGTGATTTCTATACAAATACCTACGACCTCTTGGATAGCGTAAAAAAGTGGTGAGATGAGGGGGTTTTGTTTGCTAATGGTGTGATGGCTTGGGGCAATACTTGGGCAACAAAAGGAGAAAGGGGATAAAATGCTTTCATTGAAAGTAAATAAGGAGTACGCTGCTATTGCAAGGGATGAGCTTATAACACGCGGCTGGGTAGACGGCAACTACAAAATAGAGCGAGAAGGAGATTATGTATTCATACCTCTAAGTTGCTCAGATTATGATGCTATAGAGCAGGCCCTCTCTTCGATAACCGAGGACTTTGAAATTGTCGAAAGAGAACATGAGGCCCATCCTTCAAAAGGCTGCAATATGATTGACGTGCCTCTCGACATAATAGGGGATATAGCCATTATAGATGGGAGAAACTTTTCCAAAGAAGAACTCAAAAAAGCTGCAGAGAATTTGCTGAACTGCCATAAACATCTCAAAACTGTCCGTTTGAAGGAAACTGCGGTCAGTGGGACATATCGGGTTAGGAAAACCACCTACTTGACAGGAGAGGACAAAACAGAGACTTTGCATAAAGAAAATGGCATAATCTTGAAGCTGAATGTGGACAAGGTTTATTTCAGTCCCCGTCTCTCCACAGAAAGGCAGAGAATTGCTTCTCTTGTAAAAGAGGGTGAACATGTAGCTGTGCTGTTTGCAGGTGTAGGCCCTTATTCTATACTTATAGGCAAGCGTTGCCCTACATGTAAAGTTGTAAGCGTCGAAATCAACCCTGTTGCCAGCAAGTATGCTGAAGAAAATGCCAAGCTTAACAAAGTTGACAACGTGGAAGTGATAAATGCAGATGTGAGAGCTTTGCTTAAAGAAGAGCGCTTTAAGGGCTGGGCAGATAGAATCGTTATGCCTTTGCCAAAGGATGTTTTAAGTTTCTTCGACGTTGCAGAATATATAGCTAAGCCATCTGCCATAGTGCACGCATACATCTTTGCAGAGGATAAAGAAGCATCCGAGAGAGAAATTAAAAAGGCCACCCGAAGGCCCATAAACATTCTTTTAACTAAGGAAGTAGGTAGCTATTCTCCTACGCTCAGTCGCTGGGTAGTAGATTTTCAATATGTTTAACTCTTTATTGTCTTTATTGTCATCTTAATTCATCAATCTGGAGATCTATGTGGTCTCTTTTTCATCCTCTTTGTATTTACCTCTCTCTTCTAGAACCCTCACATCGTAGCGTCCATCACTCTCAAATAAGTATATCACATTTTGATATATATTTGTCCTTATGAATACGTTCAAAATTTCTCCGCTGCCTGTGTATACCTCTGCTACACTTTCAATAATGTCCTTGAATCCTCGAAGTATGCTACCACTCATTAGGCTTAGATACATAGACAAGAACTTATTGTTCTCGTTGAGTTCTTTTATCCATTCTTTTTCATACTCCTCATTCTTAATAGCTCTCCATTGCTTTATATCCCTTACATACCTATAAAAAGCTTCATTTTGACTTAGCCATTCAATTATACCGTCTGCAAATATAAGGCCAGCCTCTGAAAGGAGACCTTTATCTGCACCTTCAAACATAAATCTGTAGGATAAGTCCTGGAGCAGATAATGTAATACAAAGATGTATTTTGCACTCGCTCTTGTTTTTCTCATTGAAGGTATCCCTTTGAAATAAGCAGGTGTGTAGGTCTTAAAATTCCACTGTATCACGTTTTTCATTTTCTTCTCTGTGTTCGCTAATGCTTTTGCTACAATCCACCTCGTTGAAGGAGGTAGAGGGAGGTTATTTTCTTCTAAAAGTATGGGCTGAGCTTCGTCAATCAATTCTTTCATGTAGCCGATTATTCTATAGTCCCAATCATCACCTATGAAAATGCGTATGGGTGTCTTCCAAAAAACTTCATATATTTTCAAAGGAGCACGTGTTTCTCTCCCATATTCCTTAGTTAACTCTTGCAGAGAGCTGCTGTCTATGTATAGGTTTTTGTCGTTGAGCTGTTTATACAACAGCCACCTTTTTTCTATCTTATCTATACATGCCTCTAGGTTGCTCTCCAAGCGTTCTTTGTACCATCTAAAGACGAAGTTCCCTAATAACTTACCTTCTTTTCTTGAATAGAAAGCACGCCCTATTTGGGATTTCATCTTCTCCAATTTTTTTTCAAAAATCTTCTTTGGGTAAAGCTTACCCCTCTCTCTTTTCTTCATATATACCCTTGTGTGGAAAAATGTTTAAAAAGGAATATGGCTCTACCTCGAGTAAACACCCATAAGTTCTCCTTCTGCTACAATATGGTTTTTCTCTTTTTCTAGGGCTTGGAGGAGCTCTGTCTTTGTGGAACCCTCTGGCAACTCCAAGGTTGTGTCGAGCGCGTATATTTTGAAGAAATATCTATGGGGCGCGCCAGGAGGTGGACATGGCCCGCCGTAGCCTAGGCTGCCGAAGTCGTTTCTGCCTGCTTTACCTATGCTGTGACTTTTTCCTTCGTCTATGTTTTGTGGAGGTAAGTCCCATGCTATCCAATGGGTGAAAGTGCCTATAGGTGCGTCTGGGTCTTCAACAATCACGATGAGACTCTGCGTGTTTGTAGGTAGGCCTTCAAAGTATAAAGGCGGATTAACGTCTTCACCTTCGCATGTGTACTTAGAAGGTATTCTTTCGCCATTTTTAAATACAGAACTTACATTTATTGTGCTCACATTCCTCACCTCCCCATTGAGCTTGCTTACATCCATCTGGGCTCTACGCGCGGGCTGAGCTTTGTTTAAGCAGCCCGCGCTTCCCGCGACTATGAGCATCGCTCCTAGTATGAACGTTATGTGCATTATGAAGGCAAGGGTTATTAACCTTTTCATGGTTTTGTTCCCCCTATGCATTTGTGTTTTGGGTGGCCACGCTTTAGATACGTTCTATTCATTTGTAGTTATTTTGTTACTTTATAAGAAACGCCAACAAGAAAGCCGTGAGTGTGCATATGAAGTTGCTTGTCTCTTTTGTGCCCAGGCCGCGCTCTTCGAAGTAGCCGGCTATGCTGTCTACTAAGCTGCCGGTGAAACCTGCCAATGCTAGAAGAAGGGCTGTGTAAGAAGAGATGGGAAAAAGGAATTTGGCAGCAAAGGTTATTGTGAGCGCGCCGACGAAGGAAAAGAATGTGCCCAACAAAGAGATAGCTCCACTCTTCCCGGGCTTAACGCGCTTCCATGTGAAAAGCTCTATGGGTTTTCCTCCGAGTATGCCCAATTCAGACGCAAACTTGTCTGCCGTTGCCCCAGCTACACTTGCTATGAACGGTAACGAGCCTATATATGGGCTGAGAAGCGCAGCTATGAATGGAATAAGCCCGTTTGACGCTACATTTTGCCAACCTCTTGCATAGTCAAATACACCGTAACGGACCTTTATTTTATAGCCTATAGATGTTATGTAGAGAGCTAATAAGAGAAAGGTGAATAGAAGCGTGAGATAGGCGAGGCCTGCAAAGTACCATACAATACCTCCAACCACTAATGCCGAGAGAAACCCTGTAGTATCCAAACCCAAAATGCTAATTTCCTTATTTGCTTTATTTGCTTTATTCGTGGAGTTTCTCTTCTTTTCCTGTTTGGAGTGTTGCTTAAGAGGTTGTTTAAGCCGAGAGGAGCCTGTTGAGTTAGCTAAGTTAGCTGAGCTAGATGACTCACGAGATGGCATACGGTATAATGAGACGACATATTAAATAAGTTTTCCCTATTTCAACGTTTGCTTTATTGCTTCTGGCATTCTCGGATGCTTCTTAGATGCTCTCCTTGACTCTCTACTTCCTTCATATCTTATTAGCCTATTTAATTTATTAGTCTTCACTACTTACTGCTTATTTTAACCTTATTTCAACTACCATCTTATCTCTTTATTTCTTCAGCTGCACGAGGCCTATCCTGACGGAGCAGCACTCTTTTTCGGCTGTGTGAACCTCTTCTTTCACTTTGTTCACGCTTATGAATATGCCCTTGCCAGCTTTGTTGTCTACGTATAGAGCTGTCCTTCCTTCCTCTACGAACAAATCAGAGCCTAGCTCTTTGTTCTCTTTTTTGTTTATATGAAAGTAAACGCCTCCCAGGCCTTTCTGAGTGTTTGTCTTCGTGCCGACAACTTCAATTTCATAATTGTCGATAGTCATGGTTTGGCCTATCTTGAAGGCAGACGGTAGGGCAGTAAGCCTCATGCTCAGCTCATTGCCAGATGATTGTTCGTTTTGCGTGCCTACAATTGGAAGTTGTGATATAGGCGGCGTATGAGCTTTTTTTGGAAGAGCTTTGTCTATGCCGAATGTTCCGGCTCCACCTATAATTACAGCTACGATCCATTGGACAATACGATTTTCTAAGAGCTTCCTTATGGCGGTGAGGAAGCCTAAGCTCATCTGAAACTTCAGTGAGAACTTCTTTTCCTTTTTTGTTTTCTCCTTTTCTATATCGAGAACAATCTTGTCCTTGTCTTTCTCCTCCTTATTGTCTTTCTCTTTGCTTTCCGTGGCTTCTTTACTTTCCTTGTTTTCAACTTTACCCTTGCTTTCACTTTCAACCGTGTTCAATTCGTTCAAGTTAGGCGGTATGAACTTCTCAACTGCGTTGTCAGCATTTCCATCTTTCTTTTTCTCTGTGTCTTTATTGGGTTCTTCTAGGACGCCCCCATTTTTTCTATAGCCTTTTTTATTTCCTGTGCTGGATTATTTTGTGCGTTTTGCCCGTTTTGCATATTTTGGTTGTCTTGCCTATTCTGCTCTTGCCCATTTTTGGGCTTCTTTTGTTTTGTACCAGACATGCCATCCCCCATATATTTTTCTCATTCTATGTTTATAAATGTTTATGTGTGTCTAATTTACTCCATATTTGGCAATTGTAGAAAATTATAGGCGTCTCTTGCTTTTATCTTTGTTATCTTGGAGCCCTGCTTTTTTAATCTCTTTATCGTCTAGACTCTCTACTTTCTCGCGCTTCGCGCCCCAACTTTTTTAAATACAGCGGGGCAAAGCTCTGCGTGGCAGATGACAAAGAAGCGAGCAGCGGAGCTCAAGGTGTTGAAGAAGCTGGAGACGACTCTATACAAGCGGGACTTAATAAAGAGGAGGGTTCGGCTCAATCTCTTGGCTGGCATATCCGAGAGAGCGGCGAATACATGCTTTCATATCCTATGCTTACGCCTGAGGAGGAAAGCCTTATTTTTCTCGTCGAGCGCTACTTTAGGGAGATCACACGCATATATGAGTTCAAAAGCAGGGAAGAAGTGGAAAGTCTGCTTCACGACACGCTTTTAAGGGTGTGCGATGAGCAGGGCTTGGTTATAGACGAAGAACAGGAGAAATATCTTGTCAAAGTAGCTTATAGCCAAATATACGGCCTGGCTTTTTTTGAGGAGCTGTTAGCGGACGACGACATAGAAGAGATAGCGGTTATAGGCCTTCATAAGCCAGTCTACGTCTACATTGTAAGAAAAGGCTGGCTCACAGTTAACGTGGAAGTGACGTCTATAGATTTTTTAGCTGAGATCATAAACAAGATGGCAAAGACGCTCGGTAGGCGCATTACGCTCCAGAATCCCCGCCTAGATACGACGCTGCCAGACGGCTCCAGGCTTCACGCTTCCTTGCCCCCCATTTCAGAAGGCGAGATGACCATAAGGAAGTTCAAATCAAAGCCATTATCACTGAAGAAGCTCATATCCTTCAAGGCCCTGCCAAGCAACGCCGCGGCTCTGCTTAGCTTTTTCATTCAGGGTGACTTTTCCCTTATTGTAGCCGGCAACACAGCCAGCGGCAAAACGACGCTGCTCAACGCGCTTTTTGCCTTCTTTCCTATGCGTGAGCGCATACTCATAACCGAAGAGACACCAGAAATAAAACCTCTTCAGTCCCACACCATTCGTCTTTTGGCGAATAAGGACATGGGCGTCTCTCTTATGGACCTTGTATACGACAGCCTGCGTATGAGGCCAGACAGGGTTATTGTTGGCGAAGTGAGAAATGCAGAAGAATCTAGAGCTCTCTTCGACGTGTTGCTAGGAGGACAGGCAAGAGGTGCATATGCTACGTTTCATGGTAAGAGTGCCGATGAGGTTGTAAAGAGGCTTGTGAGCTTTGGCATACCTCTCCTTGATATAAACAGTATAGATGCCATTGTAGTGCAAAGGCGTATGCTTCTATACAAGGGCGAAGAGAAAGAGCTTCATGAATTGCGTCGTATGACTGAGTTTGCCCTCGTAGCAGAGAGTAAGCCTTTACCCGTGCTTAAATACAACGTCAACAAGGATACATGGGAAGTTAAGCACCTCGACGAGGCTTTGGCAGTCATTTCTGAGAGGATGGGCCTAAGAAAAGCCGCGGTTAAGAAGGAGCTCGAGAGAAGAGAAAAGCTATTGGAGAAGGCACCCGAAGATTATAAAGCGTTCTTCAACTTCGTTCAAAAGGAGGTATACCATGCTTCTGGAGACGCTTCTTCCTCTAGCTAAAAAGGTCCCTCCCATAAAGGTGAAAGTGGATGGCCTCCAGCATGTCTTCTATGCTCTAGGCCTTCTCGTAGATGCGCGTTCTTGGGTGAGCTTCTCTTTGCTCACGACGCTGCTTCTGTTTATTCCTTTCTTTTACTTCAATTCTCTGCTTAGCTTGCTTGCTCTATTCATAGGCGCCTTCATATATACTCTCCCCTATTTAGAGCTAAGCTCTCTCAAGAAGGAAATCGAGGCTGAGATGCCCCTCTTCCTTAGGCAGATGGGCTCTTTGCTTAAGATGGGTATTCCCTTTTTGACGGCGTTGAAGGTTGTGTCTAAAGAAGGCAACCTAGCCAAACACATGGGTTTTGTCATAAAGGAGATTGAAAGGGGTGTGAGCATACCCAAGGCGCTTCTTGACTTTGCAGAGAAGCTTGGCACAACCACGACAAAAAGAGCTATAGCACAGATCATATCCGTCTATGAGCACGGCGGCGGAGATGAGCTTAAGAGGCTCGGCGACGAGTTGCTGAATGGCCAAAGGCACACGATAAAACAGTACGCTGCTAAGAGCTCGCTTATGGCTTTGCTGTTTATTGTTTTAGCGGTTGTAGGGCCTACTTTTTTCATCGTGGCCCAAGTTGTGGGCAATGCATTGAATGCATCTCAGGCAGGCTCGTTTAATGGCAATGCATCTGCTTCGTCTGCCTTGAATGTGGCTAATAAGGCTTTGTTCATACAGAGCATCTTTGTTTTGGACATCGCTATCCCTCTCTTTGCCTTCTTATTGGTTATAGTGGGTATAAGCCTTTTCCCCTCTGTTATATTTGCATCTAAGAGCCTTAGCTTGCTTACACTCTACGTCGCTATTCCTCTGGCTGCGCTTTTCTTCTTGCCTATCCCTCAACTGTGGCGCTTTGTCATTATAGGTTTAGCTTTTCTTCTCTCTGCGACGAAGTTTGTAAAGGAATACAGGAAGCGGAAGCGTGTAGATGAGCTGGAGGCAAAGCTTGGCGATGCCCTTCTTGTGGCATCTACTCTGCCAAAGGGCGTGCATATGAAGGAGCTTTTCGAGAGGCTCTGCAAGGAAAAGCTGGGTTATATAAGCAAAGAGTTTTGCATAGCTAAGCGACAGTTCGATAACAATATGAACATAACCAACGTTATGGATGACCTTAAGAAGAGAGTGCCTAGCAAACTCTTTGAGCGTGTTATAGAAATTTTGGACTATGCATTCAAGTCCGGCAAGAACGTGGGTGAGAAGATATCCGAAATAGCTGAAGACATTCTCATGTTCTCTGAGCTAAAGCGCGAGCAGATTTCTATGATTTCTATACAGAAGTACTCCCTTCTTATGGGTATGCTCCTTGTCCCACTCATTGTCTCCTCTGCTTTTTCCATCATATCAAGCTTGGGCGTTACAAAGGGTGTCTCCCTTCAAGGCATAGAGGAAAGCGTTGTGCCTGCCTATCTTATTATTATGAGCGCAGTCACAGCCATATTCATTACAAGTCTTGAAGGCAAGCGCACAGAGGAGCTCATATACTTCTTTGTGCTTGTCTTTCTAACTCTCTTCATTTACTTCAACTTGCGCATATCGCCGGCTATGATATAATAAGCTACATAAGAAGTCAGGGTAAGAAATAAAATAAAGTTAAGGTAGAATAGAGGAAGGAGAAAAGGTGAACGATAGACACTTATATTATCTGCAAATTGTTGTTCTCAAATTGTGGGGGCTAACTACACTACTTTAACCCGTCATTTCCCAACAAACTACTAGATAGACTTTAAAACATTTCCCTCTCTTTTCATTCATGGCGTTGGCTTTGGCCTATTCATTAAATGCGGACAGCTTGCTCACAGGCTTTTCTCTTCTTGTCAACAACGACATGCTTTTTATTCCTACAATCCTCGTTATAGCGGCACTTCTCAATAAGCGCGCTCTTTACTTTGTTATAGCTGCGATTGTGCTTGTCCTTGTGCTCAAACCTCTTATAGCTGAGCCGAGGCCCTGCTTTGCTTCTCCTTCATGCGAAACAGACTACGGTTTTCCCAGTGGTCATACGACGCTTGCAGCTGCTTTGGCCTTTTCTCAGCTTCGACGGAAGCACTTTACCCTTCTCTTACTCTTGGCACTGCTTGTGGCGTACAGCCGCGTGTATTTGGGCTTACATTCATTGTCGCAGGTGGCTGCAGGCTTTGCTTTGGCAGCGCTTCTCTTGGAGGTAGACAGGCTTTTGGGTTGGACATGTGCTTGGTCGGGAGGCGAAAACCTTCTCATCCATTTAAGGTATTTATGGAGGCGTTACAGTGGAAAGGTCAAAGGCTGAACTCATTAGGCAGTTCTTTCACATAGGTTTGGGCTTGTTTATCTTCATAACGCTGCTCTTATTTTCGCGTGTAGATAATGTAGGTATGCTTCTTGTTTTTCTTCTTCTAGCTGCTCTGCTTGTTAACGCATGTCATGTGGAGACGTGCCCTTTTTTCCTTCTCAGAGCAGAGAGGCCTATAATAGGAGCTGGCCTTCTTTATTATTTGGCTAGCCTGCTCTTCTTAGTTAGCTGGAAGGAACTTCCACTCTCGCTTATTATAGTGGCGACGTTGGCTTTGGCTATAGAAGATGGCTTCTCCACACTTTTTGGCCTCACGTTTGGCGAGAAAAAGCTCTTCGGCAATAAGACGCTCGAAGGGACCCTCTGGGGATTCTTAGCTTATTTCCTAGCTCTGCTTTTTTTGGGTTTTTCACCGCTTTTCTCTCTAACTTTGGCTCTTCTCGTCGCTTTAACAGAGCTTTTCTCTCCTATAAATGACAACATTTTGGTGCCCTTTATGGCAGCTTTATTTGGTCTTCTTCTCTACATTGGAGGTATAATTTAATCTTTCCCAAAACTATAGTGGCATTATTGTGGGAAGAAAAGGAAGAGGTGAAAAAATGGCTGACAAAAATCCTGGACTTGATAAGAGGACAGATAGGAACTCAAAAAAGGCCTCTGGCAGCAAGAGCAACAAGAGCAGCAAGAGTGCCAAGGCCAAAGAGCAAAAGATTCATATTCATGTTATTATTGAAGAGAAGGCCGTAGACGAAGAGCTGGCATGCAAAGCTGGCACAGAAGTGGGCAGCTTAGCTTTTAGCTATGGTTACTCTCTACAAGAAGTGATGTTTAAGGTTAACGGCAGCATCGTGCCGGACGATTACATATGCAGAGATGGCGATAACGTTGAGATTGTACGCGTCGTTTATGCGGGCTAGCAATTCTTCTGCTAGAATTTTTCTAAATGGTCGAGCCTGCTGATAGAATAAGAGGGCCGGGGCCGGGATTTGAACCCGGATCTAGAGGGCCACAACCTCTCACGCTGCCACTTACGCCACCCCGGCACGAATAAATGATTAAAGGCCAATTAAAGGCATAGAGGCGTTACATAGAGGCGTTAGTCTTAAAGAATGTAGTGTAATTTATTTAAATGTGAGTGTAGACCAACCACAGCAACCGCCAGCTCAACCACATAAAGGCACAAATGCGCGAAAGGAAGTAGCGAGCTCGCCCTTCTCAGACCCGCGCATATGGAACGAAATTTTCGACGATAAGCTGCGAGAACTATATGCAAAGGCTAAAGCCGCTGAATTCGTTAAGACAGTTGAAGAGCTTAAAGCAGCTTCGCCTTTATCAACTCTCTCTCATATAACGATCCCTCACGTCCGTGTCATCGACGTTTCCTCTGAACGTGTCTACAACGGAAGTCACTCTAATCACGTCGGCAGCCACAGCAAGAAAGGCAGCTCCGAAGAGAGAATGGCTGGCAAGTATCGTGTTATAACTATTGTGCCGGAGCACAAGAACTTTCCTTCTTTGCGCGTCTTCTTCTTTGACAAAGATTCTACCAGAATAACGCGTATAAAGAAAGGTGATCTAATAACACTAAGGAACGTCTCGTTTAGAAAGGGCAGGGTTGTCGTTAATAGATTCTCCATTATCGATGTAGAGAAGCCAGCGCGCATATACAGTGTAGATGAGCTTTCCGATCTCTTACTGCATGCAAATGCCTCAAATAACTCTGCTGATTCTATCTATTCTGAAGTAAATGTAAAAGGAAGGCTTTATTTGGGCCCAAGCCCGAGCTCAAACTTAAACTTAAGCTCAAATACAAGCTCAGACGTTGGCCAATCCAGCTATAGCGACGTTGATAACGTCGTTAACGAAAGTAAACACAGCCAACAGAGCCAATTTTATCTAAAAGGCAAAGATGCTGCATTTCCCCTTTACCTTGGCTGTTCTCTAAATAAGCCTCTTCTTCAGACAACAAATCCCTTTGAGTTCCCCTTGCCTTTTTCTCCTGTGCCTGGCAGAAATCTCATACTTTTATGTGTCCTCTTCAATGCTAAAGAGAGAAGCCTTCATTTAACAGAGTCCACGCGTGTCTTCGTGGCAAAACAATCCTAATCTTTCCAGGCCTTTCATAACCACTTGTCGAGAGAGTTAAGCTTGACTTTCTTCTTACCCTGCTTTTCCTCTTGCCCCTTGTTTTTATCCTCTTTTTCCTTCTCTTCAGCTATTTTCCCCTCATTACTACTCCTTTTGTTTACCCTCTCTTCTGAACTTATAGCGCTGCTTGTACCGACCCTACTGCTTTTGTCATTACTTGCACTGCTCGCGCTGCTCATCGTCGTTATTCTTCCTCTAAGTTCGCCCTTTATGCTCTCTATAATGTATTTCATACGCTTCTCACTTCTGCTAGACGCGTAGAAGTAGGCTTCGTCTCTTGTGCCTCTTGTTATTAGGAAGATGATCTCACCCGCTTTCACACGAGCTGTTCTGCCTTTGCGTTGTATACTCCTTATCTCGCTGGGTATGGGCTCGTAAAATATAACTGCATCGACGGATGGCACATCTATACCCTCTTCTCCGATGCTGGATGAGACGAGTATGTCAAATGCCCTTTTTCTGAATGCATCCATAATTTCTCTTTGTTTGTTCTTGTTGAAGCCGTGCTTCTTGCCCATAAAAGCCTCTGCCTTGAAACCCTTTTCTTTTAGGAGAGAGACGATGCGCTTTATTTGATCTGTGTATTGAACGAACACGATGGCTTGCATGCCCTTTAGCTCCTTTAATATGGCGAGCAGTTTTTCCATCTTCGGATGGTCAAGGCCTTTTTCCCTGGCCTGCTTTGCAAGAACAAGCGCTTCTAAAAAAGCCTCGCTTTTTATGAGCGACTGCGTCGTGCTTTTGCCTTCTTCCCTTAAATGCTCAGCATAGCGTACAAATGAGCCTAATCCTTGCGTCTCTAACAACTCAAGCATGTGCTGAAGATGAATAAGGGGCACGTACAGCTTCATAAGGCCGAACTTTGCTGGGCCTTGCATGTTCATGATTCTGTTGCCCAAGGCTATGAGCTCGCCCTTTCTGAAGGGCACACGTATGCCCACCTTTTGCAGCTTGCTCTTATATTCGTCGTATAGCTGCTTAAGCAGAAGTCTTATCTTCATCATAGTCGCTGGCAGGGGCACGTATATGCGCCTAAAGGATTTGCGCGCCAGAAACGCCTCTAGGTCTTCTTCTGTTTTTATCTCAATGTGATCTATATCTAAGTTCTTCACAACCTCCATTATGTGCTCTTTTTTACTGCCCGGTGAGGCTGTTAAAGCCAACACTTTTATGTCAAGGTCTTTTATGGCGCGGCCTATTTTGGCATAGGCGTAGTCACCAACAGCTCGGTGGGATTCATCGAATACAATGAGCGAGAATTGCCCAATGTCAAGCCGGCCTTTTTCTACGTCGTTGTTTACTGTTTGAGGTGTGGCAAAAATCCATGTCTTGTTGTAGAGTTCAGCTCTTTTTTTGGCAGGGACCTCGCCTGTGATTAAAGCTGCGCGCTCTTTGCCAAAAATCTTTGTGAAGTTCCTGTAATGCTGTTCTACAAGGGGCTTTGTGGGCGCCATCATAAGAGCCTTTTTGTTCTCTTGCCCTATGTCTTTTAGAAGATAAAAGGCTATGAGCGTCTTGCCCGTGCCTGTAGGCAGTATAACCATCGTCCTCTGGTATCTGCGGGCCGCTTCTATGATTTCAGCCTGGTAAGGCCTAGGCTCATGAAGTGTTGGTTTTGCCTGCTCTCTTGCATTTTTCTCTTCTTTGGCAGCCTTTTCCTCTATTTTTGCAGTCTCCCTGCCCGTTTTCAATCCTTCAACCCCCTTTGGAGTCCACGACCTCCTATGCCTTCATGGCCTTTTGCAGCTTGGCAGTTGTTTTATGGCTTTGCTTTTAACTTGCTTCTGCTTGCTCCCTGTTTCCTGCATCTTATTGCTTCCCTTGCAGCCACCCTATAAAGGAGACTATCTCGTTGTGTATATCTTCGACGCTTTTGGAAGCATCTACTTGATACCACTCCTTTGCCCAAAAGCCCTCTGTGAAAAGCCTTTCGTAGCGTTTTTCTGTTTCCTCAAGGCTTTCCTTTGCCTCTCTTATGCTTAGCCCCTCTTTTTGCTTTGCATTGGCCTTTTTCCGCCTCTCGAGCGCCTCTTCTACAGATAGGCTTAAGTATATAACAGCGTCTGGCTTTGGGAAGTCGATTCTTTTTACAATCTCCATGGCATCTTCTATTGGCAGAGTATGAGCGTAGGCTATCGTTGAGAAGATGTAGCGGTCTATGACCGTATTTGGCGCATTGTTATTAGAGCTGTGCTTTTCTAGTTCCTTTAGGCTCTTCACCCCTTCATATATGTCGCCAAGAAAGAAAAGGAAGGCACTTCTCTCGTCTAAGCTCACTTCCCCCGCTAAGAATCGCTTAATTATGGGGACGCGTTCGTAGTTGGGGAAACGCAAGCTCTTCCACCCTGCTTTTTTCAACAGCTCTACCTGAGTTGACTTACCCGTGCCGTCGAGACCTTCAAGTACAATAAGCATAGTGAGCTTTCTCAAGGAGGGTTTTTAACTCTAATTGGCAAGTAGTTTGCAGGCTCCTGCCCACAGCAGCTTAACATAATTAGCTTAACTCGGCGTCATTTACATGTCACACATATTTGAGATATGAGCGATTATGTATAAATACAAATACATATAGGTACACGTTGCACCACTCTTTTTAAACATTTCTAACCACAATAAGCCTTATGCACGTAAATGAACCCAGTTCAGCCGTTGACAAAAATAAGCCCTCAGATAAGGAATGGCGAAAGCAAGCTCTAGAAAGCTTCCTCACAAACTGGGCTAAGAAGCATCCTGATGAGGTTAAGCTAGAGAATGGAAAGCTAAGCTATGAAGAGAGGTTGAAAGCGCTCATTCGCGTTTCTTACAAAGAAATTATAGGGGATCGCTTTGCTTCCAGTGTTTACTATTACTACCAAAATCATCAAAAGAAGCTGCTCAATCAACTCGTAGAGAGAAATACTATAACAGAGGAAGAGAAAGAAAGGATAGAGGAGATGGGTGGAAGAGAAAGAGAAAAAAATCTAATTCTTCGCTATATCATAGCAAAGGACTTAAACTGGTTCAAAGGCAGCTTAGATG
>WAMF01000017.1 GCA_015522475.1 Microcaldota archaeon | reverse complement strand
CACCAAGGGGCACTGCCCATGAAGCTATAGAGGGCACATAGTAGCCAAACGCTATTATTCCACCGAGGGCCGCTAACCATCCGCCCCATCGTGTTGAATTTGCCGCCATAATATCACCAAACATTCTGGATCAGTGCCATTTATAAAGATAATAACAAAACCTTAGACAATTGCCTATTTATGCTAATGGTCACAATGCAAAACTAAAACCAGTGGTGCAAAATAGCTCATGCCCTTAGTCACTGTGGCCTTATCCTAAAAGGTCTAAGGCATTTTGCACATCTTTCTTGGATTGAGGAGAACGGAGGGGATCCTTCAATGCTCTTTTCAAAAGGCGCCGTATTTTACTTTTCTCATTCGGCAAGTAGCCACCTGAAAAAACCAAGCCAACAAGGACACGCACATAGTGGGGATTATCTGAGGAGAGCTTCTTGTAAAGCTGCCTAAAGAGACTTATGGCTTTTGCTTGCTCTCCCTTCATATGGAGATATGTGTATGCCTCTACAACGTCCAACGTTAGGATAAGATCGTCGTAAGCCATTCTGTAACTCTCTATACGCGGTGGAGAAAGCTCCTTCTTCAGTTTCTCAATGTAGCACAGCATAGCATCATATTGCTTAAGCTTTCTCAAGGCCTCGGCACGAATGCCACAATAGAAGTACTTATCCAAAAGATTCATGGGTTCTTCAAGATGGAGTATCTCTTCATACTTGCCGGTGACGTACAGATAATTGAGGTACTGTTCATAGTAAGCGGTGAGTGGCACGCTCCTTTCTTTTAATACGTTTAAACACTCTTCTGCTTTCTCAATCTTTTTTGTCCTGAGGAAATAGGATAACATAATACCATAAACCTTTGATTCTACTTCCTCTCCCTCTTCGTTCTTCATACGCTCATAAAAGGATTCCGCGGCAGCTAATTGTCCCCCTTCTAGATGTGCCTTCAACAGAAGGGTGTTCATCTGTTTAAGGAGATTTTTTTGTTTCTGTCCTTGAATCCTAAACAACACCTCTCTTAACTTTAAAATCTCATCTGCACATCCTTTGTCTGAGTAGGCTTTGGCGGCGTTTAACAGGAGGGCGGCATATAGCATAGGCTGTTTGTGTAGATATGTGTTTGCTAGTTTGATACCTTCCCTTACCTGCCCCACATCTAAGAGAGCATTGGCAGCATAGAACCAGAACGATGGTGGATGAGGCTGCTTTAGCTCCTCTCTTTTGCCTTTAGCAATCAAGCTATTGATGGCATCTACATCCTTCAACCAATTTGACACCAGAAAAAGGATGGTCTCATCTGTTTCTATGCTGAAAAGCTCCTTTGCCAGCTTTTTAGCATCTTCCTTTCTGCCGAGATCCAAATATACTTTTATGGATGTGGTTATAAAAGAAGTATCATATTCATCATAGTCCTTTATCGTGTCAAGGATTTCCTGTGCTTTGCCTTCTTCTCCTATGTACATGTAAGCTTTCCATAGAGCAGTCCGCAGTGCTTTATCTTCTTTTGGCACAAACTCAGTCAACGCTTCAACTTTCTCCTTAAGGCCCAAAGAACCAAATATCTGAAGACCAATAGATATCGCAGCTGAGTCGAGCAAGCCTCTCTTTTCCATTTTCTCAAAAAAGCGCACCGCCTTCAGAATTTGACCACTTTCAGAGTAGGCTTGCAAGAGAATTGTATGTGCATATTCACCGGGCCAGCGAATTTTTTTGAAGATCTCCTCTGCCTTCTCAGGCTGATGCGCCCTTACATAGACATACATTAAAGCAGTGAGGAAAATCTCATCCGGCTCTTCAGGAAGTTCGGCATAAAGCTTTTCTGCTTCTTCCACATTAAGTGATTCTGCACAAAGTCTTACCATAACTGTATAATCCTTAATATCTGCTAAGCCTTTCTTTCTCATTATATCAAATATGGCATGAGCTTTCTCATAATTTTTAACGTCTGCATAGTGTTTGAGCAACTTAGCCAGCTCTTTTGGAGTAAGTGTGTCAAATATTTCTTCAGATAAGGCCTCTGCACGCGAGAAGAGCTCCTGCCGAAGATAAGTATGAATAAGTCGCCGTTTGAAAAAGATGAGCTCCTCCGAAGGCAAAAAGTTGGATGCAAGCTCTTCGGCACTTATAGGATCGTCCTTTTGAAGAAATAGAAGGTATGCTTTATTCTTTGCCTGTTCATCTAAAAAACCAAGATTTTGTAAATAAGTTTTGCGCTTTTCAGGATCTTTAAGATGCTCAAGCGTGCCTTTTGCAAGAGAGATTTGTAATTCAGAAGAGAACTTTTCAAAGAGTGTTTTTAACACTTCTTCATCATCGAAGAAAAAAGCTGATAAAGGAATCGCGGGGCGAACATCCCTTACTTTTTCGGGTATGTTCGTTCCCATTTCAAAGGCATCGCCTATCTTACCCGCTTGAATAAGCTCTTCCGTCAGATCAAAACCGCAGGACCCACACCAAAAACCTCTTTCAAGCATCTCTGAATACAACTGTTTAGCTTTCTCCAGCTCCTTTTTTGAAAGGTAATAGTGAATAACTGTGCCATAGGAAAACTCATCAAACCCCTCTTTATGTTTTTCGTACAATGCCTTTGAACCCTCCTCGTCACCTTTTTTAGTGTAGATAGTGAGGAGAAGATGGATAAAGAAGGGGTTCTTAGGATAAAGATCTAAAGCATCATAAAGAAGGGATTGTGCCTCATCGAGCTCACCTTTTTGAATGAGATGTTTTGCCCGCCTGTTTACCATTCGTGGGTTCTTGAAGCGCTCCACACGTAAAGTATTTTCAGCAGCATTGCGAAAGGCTGAAGCAGAATGAGTTTGTGGTTTTACCTGCATTTTTACTTTATCTTCATCTTTCACTATACCACCTGTAGAGGCCATGGAAAGTAAAACTGTGCTTGCTTTCTGTTGTAGCCTTCCATTATCTTCTTTGCCTCTATAAAAGTAGAACCAAATAGTATTTAAACCTTTCACATCCTCACACTTTCTGAACCCTTTCATCAGCTTTCCACTTTTTTATCCTGTTCTTTTTGGAAAAATTCGCTTGGTTTGGCTTTGATAGTAAACTGGCTGCTGGCCAAGTCGACTACCATGTGCCATGGCAAAGAGACAAAGAAATGAGGAGAATTTAAAGAATGTATCATCGGTTGTATCAGTTATCAATTTTCCCCTTTCACGTCGAGGCCTATAAACTCTCTAGCCAGCTCAGCCTCATCCATAGAATACAAGATAGCTAAAGATGGGTAGTCTTTAAGGGATGCTATTCGCCTCTCCTTCAAGTCTTTCAGCAACCGTTCCTTAAAATGCTTTAGAAGGCTAAGGGCATGCTGTTTTATGCGAGTCAAATGGTTCAAATTCTGTGGAGAGCTCTCTTCTGTTTCTTCGTCTTTTTCACCTAAGTTTTTTAGCAAAGTTTTGCATATAATTGCAAAATCCTCCATATCTCTGTGCGAGAGCAAAGACTTGTTGGATTCCACTTGAGAGATGAATGCATCTAAAGAAAGAAAAAACTTCTCCTTGTTAGAAAAGCTCACTATGCTAAAGGCAGTTTTTACTATGGGGTAGGAAGGATAAGAAGGCGTCGCCTTTTCCTTGCCTGCTGCTTTATGAGTTCTAGAGGTTTTTGAGCCATCTGCTTTGCTATTTGGATTCTTCTCGTTTAAAGGCCTAAAACCATTAAAAGAGTTGTTGGACCTGCCAACTTTGCTGCCTTCCTTCATAGCCCTTTTGTCACTATCCCCAATGCTTTGCCTTGGCCTCTGTTTGATGCCTTGCATATAATTGTTTGAGGAAACCTTTTTATATGTTTGTAGCTAGACTAGGTGTGGCAGGAAGAGGAAGACAACATAGACGAGAAAGAGTAAACAGGAGAGCTAGTAAAAAAACGCCAAGCAGGAAGCAAGAGATACCTGCTTTTAGGCTCAACGCTTGGGATTACGTCTTCTGGGGGCTCATACTTCTTGGGTTAGTCGTGCCTTTCTTGTCAAGGGATGTTTTAGCCATTTCGTCTACGGCGTTAGTCGCGCTTACCCTTCTCTCTATGTACATGGGGAAAGCTGTGGAGAGCTTAGCCTATTATTATTCAGATATGACAAGCGGCTTTCTTATGACACTCTTCGGCAACTTTGCAGAGCTCGTCATAGGCTTTGCTGCTCTTCAAGCGGGTTTGGGCGAAGTTGTTAAAGCATCTATAACAGGTTCGATTTTAGGCAACATCCTCGTTGTGTTTGGCAGCGGCGTCCTCATTGCTGGCTTGAAGTACAAGAGCCAAAAACTCCCCTCAGCTATGAGCGACACAAATTCCACGCTGCTCTTGACGACGGTCTTATTATTTCTATTCCCTTCGCTTTTGCCTTATTTCCACGAGGTGGCATTCGAAGAGAATATTTCTCTCTACGTGGGTGTGCTCATGCTTCTTATATACGTAGCGAGCCTCCTTTTCTCGTTCGTAACACATAAAGAGTGGTTTTTGTCCAGAGAAAAAGAAGTAAAGGCTGAGTTGTCAAGGTTCGCAAGCATCGCTCTTCTCGTTGTTGTGAGCATTCTTATGTTTGTGGTGAGCGAAAGCTTCGTTGGCGTTATTGAAGAGCTTTCCAAAAACTTCGGCTGGAACAACCTCTTTATAGGTGTTGTGATTATAGGCCTTGTAGGCAACGTAGCCGAGCACATCGTAAGCATAGAACTTACCTTAAAGAATAAGGTAGCGCTCTTGCTAAGTTCATCTGTGGGCAGCTCGTTGCAAGTGGCGCTCTTTGTCATGCCCCTCCTCGTGATAACGGGTTATGCCATAGGCAAGCCAGTAACGCTTCTATTTACGCCCTTGGAGATTGCCTCGCTTATAGGCACAGCTTTGCTCGTCAATGAGATAAGTAAAGATGGAAAGGTTAATTGGTTTGAAGGCCTGCTCCTCCTCATTCTTTATGCGGTTGTAGGGGCGCTTTTCTTCTATGCGCGCTGAGCGAAGTTGAAGGAGAAGCCTGGTGTAGCAAGTTTCAGCTCAAAAAATTAAAGCAGCTTCAAATGGCCAGTTAGGGCATCCAGTTTTTTTTCGTTAGCTGGCCCAAGAGCAACAGCGGTTAAGCTGTTGGGGGGAATCTGTGTTAAACCCCTATCTCTTATAATGGCAAAAGGTACACCCTCCCTTGCTACCTTCTCAACCAATGCATTGAGCTCATCTCCGCTGGCCTTCAACACGACTTTTTTGGCCCCTTCTGCACGCCATGCCTCCCTAAGACGCTTATCCACCTTCAAATAAGCTTCAAGAGATGCATGAGCTACCTGTGCACAAACCTTGCCCTTTCCCATCTTCAAATCCGCATTTACGACGATGACTTGCTTAAATGCAAACATATTCTCTATTTCCTCTCTCACCTAATGTTTAAAATCCTTGCCTCAAGAGAAGTTAAGCAAATAGTAACTGTTTCTTCCTTTCTTCTTCTCTTCCGCCATTTCTTGCACTTACTCCCGCACCAGCGAATAGATGCCATACCTAAAGTCCTTCTTGGCGTTGAGCTCGCTCCATATCTGCTCGAGCAGAGCGGCCTTCACTTCCAAATATTTCTCCCTCGGCAGCTGATTGTGGCCAATGCTATTTCGTTGGCCTTTTCCGTTAAAGCAGAACATGACGTCTGAGCTGCCTTCGCAGTTGTGGCTGAAATAAATATCGCTGCTGTGAGCGGAGTTATCGACTTCAAAGCCGCGTTTGATGTCGTCGCTCATATATACATTTATACCAAACTCACTCTGCAGGACAAGGGAAGACCCGAATTGGTATGCGCTTTGTCTTGGAAAGAGGCTATACGCGACCTTCTTGCTGAATATGGCGAGTGGTGCTTTGTACACATCTCGTGAGCCAGCTATGACCACGATATCATCGTAGTTAAAAGATTGGTCGTCTATGAAGTGGAGAGTTATGGTGTATATTCTAGAGATCTTATGTTTAAGGTAGTCCAAATCACTAAATGAGAGTTTTTCTGCTTCCTCGGGTGTTATGCTTATATCCTTCAGAATGTCACCTTCTTTCTTTGTGAGAAATGTTTTTTCTACGAGGTCCTTTGGAAGTTTATAGAGCTTGTATGTTATGTGGCTAGGATATCCCATAAACGCACTCTTCACGGGCGTATAATCATAATAGGGTGTTTCTTTATCGAGCCATGTGCTGTATTCGTCTATATCTCCTTCTAGCGGCTTGCCTAAGAGAAGCTTACTTGTGGCTGTAAAAGCTTCTTGAATAGGCTTTTTGTCGAATGGCACTTCATACGCTTGGCCCCTCAATTTTTCCTGCACAATCCTCTTTGCTTCCTCTCTTTCTTCTGTGCCTTCCATAAATAGGTCGAAGATGCTTACATGCTTCTTAGCTTTTAAGTTGTCGCGGACGCCTTCGAGCAACGCAGCTTTTATCCGCTTATACTTGTCGGGGCTGAGCTGGAGATTGCCGATGGTGTAGCGCGCGCCATATTTGAAAAATGTAAATATAGCCTCTTGACAGCTTATGCAGTTAACGCTGTAGTATACATCATTGGCAAAGGCCACCTCAACGTTCTCGAAAAGCCTGTAAGAGGCGTTCTTTTCATTTCCACCATATCCTGTTGATAGAATGACAAAGTTGGCGTTTCCACCTATTCTAGCCCCAAAGGCGTAATGCTGATTTCGTATATGGGCGGTGTAAGCTGCGAAGCGTGAATTAAACACATCATAGCTTTCATAGACGTATTGACTATCTATTACTTTAGTACTCTTCTCTACGGAGAGCGATTTGCCTAAAGCCATGTTACCAACGTAAACAAACTCCTCCTTCAATCTCTCCACAATGGTGTCTATATCCTTTATTTCGTCTATCCCTAATTTGATTCTCGTCAACTTGTCCAATTCATTGAGAGATGCCACAGGGAGATTTTTGTATTCAAAGGGCGCGGATACACTCTCACCGCTGATTGAGGAGGGTTTTTCTACCATCACACCTTCTATGGGCTTTCTAAGCAGATCTTCATAATCTTTCAACTCACCTACTTCATCGCCCAACACTATTTTGCACGTCTGTTTCCACGCTTGGTTTAGCCTATCGTACAATTCTACCATACCTATCTTTCCGTGTGAAAATTTATAGACTTTTCTGTCTTGGCTGTCTTGGCCTTCTTGAATGTTGCGTTTTTATGTTTTGAATTGGCGAGGTGGCCTTATATAAATAGGTAAAGAGGTAAATGCGCATATAGGAGATAAAGGATGGGATTAAGAATAATTCGTACTAAAAGGCCCTAACAGAACAGTAAAGTTTTAGATAGAATTCTTACTTTTGCCTTGGCCTTGGTTTGCCTTGGTAAGCTCAATCAAGCCACCCGCACGCTTTAAAAACACTTCGCGATATAGTTATAACAAGGCGGCAATTGGAGGAGTCCTCGCCTATGACAAACCGCTAGTTTTAAAAACTCTTCTTTGAAGGATTTGAGGTACACATGAGTCGATGTTTATGCGGCCTCTATTTGGGGGCTAAGTGAGGATGAAGGTAGGCAATTACCAGGTATGTTGCAACCCACTTAGTGGATGACTAGGCTGCGGTTAGCGCGGCCCCGTGGCAAGCTGCGATAAGCTCAGGGTAGTCGCATGCAGACGTTAATCCTGAGATCGGGCGGTATGCATGGCATTCAGCTGTGCATGAAGCACCCCGGGGATTGAAGTATCTTAGTACCGGGAGGAAAAGAAAGCAATTGCGATCCGGGTAGTAACGCGAGTGAACCCCGGACAGGCCGTCACGAATGTCCTAGCAGTAATGCTAGGGCAGATGTGTGGGGGAGCACCCTTCTGTTGAGTCGAAGTTCCCTGGAATGGGACGCCATAGAGGGTGAAAGCCCCGTAGGCGAAGACAGGAGGGGCGAACCGGATGAGTACCGTCCTCTGGCTGAGGGCGGGAAGATGGGAGCACTAACTCCCAAGTCTAAATAGCAACCGCAGACCGATAGCGAATTAGTAGCGTGAGCGAACGCTGAAAAGTTCCCCGGCAGGGGGGTGAAAAGAACCTGAAACTAGGTGGGGACAGGCGGCCCGTGGCCCGAAAGGTTGGCCCATGGAACTCGGAGGAGGCAACGACTTCGAGGAAATGGGTGATCCAGGGTCCGGGCGTTCTTCTCGAAGCAAGAGCCAGGGAGTTCTGGGTAGTGGCGAGCCGAAAGGCGAAGCGAAAGCGAAAGTCCGCAGCTCTGCAAGGGACGGCCTCTTAACGGGGGCTTAGTCACTGCCTAGAGACCCGAAGCCCGTGCGAGCTACGGCGGAGCAGGGCGAAGCCAGCAGGAATGCTGGTGGAGGTCCTCAACCGGTGGTGGTATATTCCCTTCGGGTGACTCCGCTGTAGGGGTGATAGGCCAGTCGAGCCGGGCGATAGCGGGTTCCCCCCGAAATGTCCCTCAGGACAGCGTCGCTGGAGGACGCCTAAGGGGTAGAGCACCGACTGGGAAGCCCGGGGGAGAAATCCCTCACTTCCCTATCGAACTCCGAATCCTTAGGCTCCGTAGAAGGCGGCAGTGGGGTTTCTCTGGGGTAAGCCTGAGAGCCCTTACGGGAACGACCGTACGTAGGGTTAAGGGCCCTAAGTGCCGGCTAAGTGTCAATCTCAAAGGAGGCTCCTCTCTAAGACAGCTGGAAGGTAGGCTTAGAAGCAGCCACCCTCTAAGCAACGCGTAACAGCGGACCAGCCGAGAGGGCAGTCTCCAAAAATTGACGGGGCTAAGCCGGCTCCCGATACCCTACCAGAGCCAATGGCTCATTGAGTAGGGGGGCGTCCGGGTAGCATAGAAGCGCGGCTGTAAAGTCGTGTGGAGCTGCCTGGAATGAATATCCTGGCGTTAGTAGCAGCATACCTGGGCGAGAATCCCAGGGGGCTGATAGGGCGCGGTTTCCGCAGCAATGTTCGTCAGCTGCGGGTTAGGCGGTCCTAAGCCTAAAGGTAATTCCTGAAGGCGAACGGGAAGCAGGTTAATATTCCTGCCCCACGAGGGTAGGCTTCGGTAACGCATGCCCATGTCCTGACGCCTTGGGCTAGGTCTAGCCTCTTCGGAGGTCTAAGGAGGACAACTCTTCGGAGTCTCATTGTGAGGAGAAGAAGAGTAAACTCTGATGGCGTAAGTAGGCTGATGCCTGGGGCCCATGAAAAGGGACCGGGAACGAGCCCTCGTGACCGTACCTAGAACCAGTACAGGTGCCCCTAGCTGAAAAGGCTCAGCCCTGTAGGGAGAACCCAGGCAAGGGAACTCGGCAAATTAGCCCTGTATGTTTGCTAGAAGGGGTGCCTGGACTCGTGAGAGTCCAGGTCGCAGTGACCAGGGGAGAGCGACTGTTTACCAAAAACACAGGTCGTCGCAGAGCGGAAACGCTTAGTACGGCGGCCGACGCCTGCTCACTGCCGGTACCTGAAAGCCCTTTTCAAGGGGAAGAAGGGCCGGTAAAGAGCGGGGGTAACTCTGACCCTCTTAAGGTAGCGTAATACCTCGCCGCTTAATTGGCGGCTTGCATGAATGGCGTAACGACTCTCCCACTGTCCCTGCCTGGGACCCTGTGAACTCACTGCCCGGTGAAGATGCCGGGGACTTCCAGTGGGAAACGAAGACCCCGTGGAGCTTTACTACAGCCAGATGTTATCTCATTGGCCGGGATACAGAGCGTAGGTGGGAGCCTTCGAAGCCGTCCTTTCGGGGGCGGTGGAGGCGCCAATGGAACACCACCTATCCCGGCTAGTGGGGTTTACCTTTGATGAGGGACAGCATTTGGTGGGTAGTTTGACTGGGGCGGTACACCCACGATAAAGAAACATGGGTGCCCAAAGGTCGACTCAGGCGGGTCAGAAATCCGCTGAAGAGGGATAAAGACATATGTCGGCCTGACTGCTTCCCTAAAAGCGTGGGAAGCAGCCGCGAAAGCGTGGCTTAACGAACAGTGATGCTCCTTTAGTGGGAGCTCACTCTGTCAGACAAGCTACCCCGGGGGTAACAGACTTGTCGCGGGCGAGAGTACACATCGACCCCGCGGTTTGGTACATCGCTGTCGGCTTGGGTCATCCTGGTGGTGCAGGAGCCACCAAGGGTCGGTTTGTTCATCCGTTAAAGACCCACATGAGCTGGGTTCAGTACGTCGCGAGACAGTACGGTAGTATCTACTGGGAGCGTTGGAGCCTGAGGGTAAGGGTCCCCTAGTACGAGAGGAACAGGGACCCGGGGCCTCTGGTCGATCGGTTGTCAACTGGCACTGCCGAGCAGCTACGCCCCAAGGGGATAAGACCTGAAAGCATCTAAGGTCGAAGCCTCCCCCAAGACTAGGCTCCTAAGCCCGCCCACAGCAGATGGGTTCGATAGGGTGGTGGTGTAAGCACCAAGGGGGAAACTCCGAGGTGTTCAGCCAGCCACTACTAAAGGGATTTCTCTGGTAATTGCCTACCTTTGTCCTCAAACATCCTCATGTTGTTTTTCTCTTTTTTTAATTTTGGCTAAAGTTAGTGTTATAATTTATTAACATTTTGGTACATATATTAAGTATGCTCTTCAAAAACAAAAAAATTGAAGAATATGAAAAGCGATTTGGTAGGGAACTTGTTAAAAAAACATTTGAGAGGTATAAAGATTCAAAGGAATTTAACACAGCCGTTACTTTAATAACCAGCTCATTAATTCTGAGCCCAAGTTTTATAGTAGCCTCAAATATAATTAAGCCCGGACAGGAAACAAGTAGTAATGCTTTGGGAGGGTTAGCATTTGCTATAATAGGGAGTGGAATTGGATTAAAGCTTTCTAATATACTTGAATCAACTTTAATTCCCAAGAGAAAAATGGTTGAATTTGCATTGTTGCATGAAGTATTTGATAATAGAACGAAATGGGGGTATGGACTATATAAGGGTATAGGATATGGCGCATTAATTAGTGGATTTATTTTATCTATGCACGGGCCAATCTTAGGTGCAATTGTAGGTATAAGCGGGTTAACAACATTGTTACAGGCTACAAAAGAAGAGATATTTAAAAAGGCCTTTGAGGATATAAGTACAGAAAAAGCTTTCGAAATTTTCAAGGAGGATATTTTATAAAGAGTTTTAAAGAGTTAAATAAATAGCCTCCGTAGCTCAGTGGTAGAGCGATCGCCTCGTAAGCGATAGGCCGTGGGTTCAAATCCCATCGGAGGCTTTAAGGGTTTTGTTGCTTAATTTATGGCCAGATGAGATTAAAGGCTAAACTATTTGGGTGAGTTTCGTCATATTGCCGAATTTTGTAAAAATATTGGTTTAAGCCCTTGAAAAACATCATTTTATGTTTAACTTCTCAAGCTCGCCCAGAATCCTCTCCATGAAGGGATTTCCCTCCTTTTTATATTTATACAACCCTCTTAATTCATCCTCCTTGCACTTAGGAATGAGAGCTAAAACCTTTTCCAAAGCCATCTCTTTGACATCGTTATCCCATATGTCATCTAAGATAAACTCCTCTACAATAGAAGAGATATCACTATCTTTGTAATATTCATTTATCACTTTCTCAGCATATAGATTCTTATATTTCTCATGCGCTTCCACGACATCTTTCATAAACTTTTGGGATGTTAAAAAATACTCTTCAAACTCACTAGGTAGATATCTTAATTCTTTAATCAATTTTATTGCAGCTTTCTTCGCAGCTTCTCTGGTTTGAGTTAGAAATTTCTCGCTCATGGCTATTTTTAAGAGCGCATCTATCTCACCTTCTTTATAAAGTATGGATATATACTTCTTCATAAGCGGGGCATACTTTGCTAAAACACCAAACTTCTTTGAATTCTCCTCTAACCATAGGAGTTCATCTATGCCAAAATAGAGATTAGCTTTTTGCCGCCTTAAATATTCAACAAAGCAAATCTTCTTCAAGCCCTCCTCGTATTCACTAGATTCTATGCATTCTTTGAGAGTATTCTCGCTCAAATCCTTAACCACTTTCTTCAAAGAGAATTCTCTGATGCTATAAGGGAATGATGAGCGCCTCCAGATATCTGCAACAGATGTTATAGAATGCGCTTTGATTACTGCCTTTAAAATCTTTTCGATCTCTTTTTCAGTGAACAAATTCATCTTATATGCTTTTTCTATCTCATCTATGTCGCCTCTATGCACTAATGACTCTGCTAAATCATCATGGCGATCCTTAATTACTTTCAATAATTGCCCCTTAGTTTTGGGGGTAAATTTATCTCCATCTAAAAAATTGAGAATATAAGCAATCTGTTTGGTTTGAATGAGCTGCTCTATAATGGCAGGGATGTTTTTATTCAGCTCTGGACATTCTTTTAAAAGCCACAGAACAGCGAAGGCATTATTTTTAACCATCTCATATTTTTCCGAGCAATTCATGAGGTAATATCTCTACAATATTTTAAAAAAGTTGGTAAGGTTTTGTTATTTCTTCCCATCTCCAACATAAAGCATCTTCACTGAATCTCCATATCTACCGTAATGCTTCCTGTATTTCGGCAAGCGGCACCACTCAACGAAGCCAAGGCTTTCATAAAGATGCTTAGCTACGTTGTTGCCATCTAAATATTCAATCCATATGTTCTTTGCTTTTAGGCGCTTGGCCACTTCGATGCCTTTCTTGAGCAATGCCTTACCTATACCTCTTCCTCTGTAGTCGCGGTGCACAGCAAGGCCAAAAGAGAAGTTATGCTCTTCTTTCTGGTCGGGAGTGGCATGGTTCTTGCATTCCTCTTTGGTCTCCTTGTAGGGGAAGGTGTTACAGAAGAGAGAGAAGAAAGAGAGACTGACACGACTGACACGGACAAATAATCCTTTAAAACCCCTCTATTTTGGGTTTTTCCCTTTAAGCTCTGAGATCCTTGCCGTAAGAGAGGGTTGAGGTGGCCCAAGAGAAAGGATGAGAGCAACTTTTTAAACCCCTCCTCTCTTTTCCCCTCATGCCCAAAACCTACACTAAGAAGCGCCTCGTCGTGGCTACTCTGCTAGGGCTTATAGCTGGGTTGCTCTGCGCATATATGGCCACTATCTGGCAACCAGTGCCTATTACTTTTTGGGTATTGGTGGCAGCGGTTTACACGAGGACGTTAGCTGGCTTTTTCATAGGCTTAAAGCCCTTCTCGGCCCATCCTCTGCTTAGAGGGGCTGTGCTGGGCTTCATTGTTTCTCCGCCTTTGGCTTTGCCCTACGGCCTTGGTGGGGTTCTGGGCTTTTCCATCTTTGGAGCTATCTATGGAGCTGTCATAGATTACATTGTTTCCAAGATGGAGAAAGGGTAGGTAAGATGGCTAAGACGATAACGATCTGCGCTTCAGGAGCCTTTGCCGCGCAGGCCTATGAGCTAAAGGCCCAGTTGGAAGAGAAGGGCTTTCGCATCCTTGTCTTCAGAGATAAAGTTAAGCTAAACGGAGAAGAGTTGAAAGTAGATCATTTCAACGAGTTGAGAAAGCAGCGTTTAACCAGCGAAATGTTAGCTCTAAAGAAGCAGCTCATGGATGAACATATAAAGAACATCGAGCAGAGCGACGCTGTACTCATCTTAAACCTCGACAAAAATGGAATAAGCGGCTACATAGGCGGGAACACATTCATGGAGATGGCTATAGCCTACTACTTAGGCAAGCCTATCTTTTTGTGGAAGCAGCCTAGCCCTGCTTTGCCATACTATGAAGAAGTAATGGCTATGAACCCTACGATCATCGACGGAAATGTGGGGAGGCTTAAAAAAGAGAGTAGTAGAGTTATCTCCTAAACACACTCGTGTAATCCCACTTACTTAAGAGGCTGTTGAGCTCTTTAACGTTCACTCTTTCTTTTTCTAGGCAGGTTAAGAGCACTGCCATAAGTGGTCCTCTCCAATCAAACAGCAATTGGGAGAGAAGAAAGCGGAGGAGGAATTCACCTAACTCCCGAGAGCTTCCCTCAAAATGGATGCGCTTCTCTCTAACTTCGTCTATAAGAGTGCATATCCGCTTATCTTGGGTAAAGATGGCCCACGAGCTGTCTATCCCTTTAGGTATCTTAAGCCTCTTTCCATAGAAAACTAATTCCTCTATGTTTAAGGTCTTGTTCTTCTCCAGCTCCTCTATAATTTTATCTCTGAAAGCTCTATAATCTTTCATTTTTTGGCTCATTATAAGGAGTTTGAGGAATTCATCGATGGCTGCGGCTTTCCCCTTAAGAATGGGCCACTCTCCTTTACGGGCTAGTCCTACCATTACTTCGTAGGCCCTTTTGTCAGAGGGTTTATAAAGAGGGTATTGCCATTCAGGTATTTGGGATAGAGCCATTTTATTCACCTTTTCGTAGTTTTCAGTTTGTGATGTTGTATTTATCCAGTCGTCTCTCCTTCTATACGTAGAACCTTAGGTTGTGTGTATGTCCATGGTGGTTAAAAGCTTTAAAAACGCAGTGCTTCCTTCGCCTTACCACTTTTTATGTTACCTTTTCTCTTCTTTTTGTTCTCCTCTCTGGGACAAGGATATCTGCGCTCGCCGAGTAGTTCTTTCATCGATCTGAAAATGTCCTCTCCATAATTCAACAAGGGTTTAAGCTTTCCAAAGCCAGCTAGGTTAAGCCTTTGTGAGATGGCGGGATTTTTCTCTACACTTGCCAACATTTCCCACGATGTGCTTACTCTACATAACGCCTTGAAGGAGAGGCCCAAGCCGCTTATATGGCTGCAAAAGGCATTGT
>WAMF01000016.1 GCA_015522475.1 Microcaldota archaeon | reverse complement strand
GACTGGTAGAGCGCCCGCTTGGCATGCGGGAGGCCGGGGGTTCAAATCCCCCAGAGTCCACATGAGCTTTTCTTTTTTAAAGAAAAGCTCAACCAAAAGAAACTTTGAGCACATATAAGCTCATCTTCTTGATTGAACTTCTTTTTAAGAAGTTCACAAAAAGGTTCCATCAAAAAACTTTGGGTGTTTATGAGCTCATTTCTTGATGGAGCTTCTTCTTAAGAAGATCCCTTCTTGATCAAACTTCTTTCTAAGAAGTTTGAGTGGAGCTTCTTTTCCAAAGAAGGTCCTGAGAAGTTTGGGTTAAGCCTTTTAAAGAGGTTCTCTCATTGGATATGGGTGAGCCTGTGCCGGCAAAGAAGGAAATCGACGAGGTTATAGAGTGGTGCGAGAAACGGAGGGAGGAAACAAAGCGTGTTTCACTCATGGAACCCAATCCCTTCCGAGAGCGCTTTGGTTGGACATTCCGCTTTCCTTTCATCGAAATAAACATGCCTTTGGAGCGCGCCAATAAGCACAATCTAGTTTATGATCCTACTACAAAAACACTTTGGCAATTTCTTAACGGAGATTGGCGGAAGATTGAGCCAGATTTCACAATAGAATAACAAATTAATGTAGCTGCAGATGCAATCTCTACACTTCTGCTGTTTTTGCCTTTCCTTCTATGCCCCTTTAAAACTTTTTTGTGGAAAAGGCATGCATGGAACTCCACGAGCGTGTATTCGAGATAAGCCTGACTAGGCTAATATTCTACCCGAGTAACGAGCCCTATGGAACAATAGCCGGCTTCTATGACTACGGGCCAATAGGTATTCGCATAAAGCGCAACATAGAGAAGCTGTGGCGCGAGTTCTTCATAGAGAGCGAAGCTAACCTAGAAGTGCAGTCGACGATTGTCACACCCGAGCCCGTCTTAGTGGCGAGTGGACATGTGGCTGAGTTCACAGACCCCCTCGTCGAGTGTCAGCAGTGCCACTTTAAGTTTAGGGCTGATAAGCTCATAGAGGAGAAATTCGGCATGGAATGGCAGGGCGATTGGGAAGAGTTAAAGGAAAAGCTGGCCCAGCTGAAGTGTCCTCGTTGCGGGGGAAAGTTGGGCAAGCCCTACAAGGTTAACCTTATGTTTAAGACGGAGATAGGCTACGACGGCACAAAGGCCTATCTAAGGCCAGAGACAGCCCAAGGCATATTCACGGCCTTTCCACGCCTCTTCAAGCTGGCGGGCGCTCAATTACCCATGGCCGTGGGGCAAATAGGGAAGAGCTTCCGCAACGAGATAAGCCCAAGAAGAGGCCTCGTCAGACTCAGGGAATTTACGCAGGCGGAGCTCGAATACTTCATGGACCCAGAAAGACAAGCACATCCGCGCTTTAACGAACTTGCAGAGGGAAAGTTCAACTTTAAACATAGGAGTAGTAAAGAGGTTGTGAAGGAAACACCCAAGAGCCTCGTTGAAAAGGGCATATGCAGTGAGGTCTTCGCCTACCACTTAGCGAAGGAATGGCTCTTCTTTAAGACGCTGGGTTTAAAAGAGGAGAAGATGTGGTTTAGGCACCTCCGCGAGGATGAGACGCCGCATTACTCCGGCGGCAACATCGACATGGAAGTGGAGACAAGCTACGGCATCATAGAGATAGCGGGCAACGCGTACAGGACAGACTATGATTTGGGCCAGCACTACAAACACACCAACGACAAGGGATTCAAAGTAAAGCTAGAAGGCAGAGAGCTTATACCACACGTCTTCGAGGTTTCTATTGGTATAGACAGAACGCTCTTTGCAGTGCTCGAACACAGCTTCAAAGAGAAGGGCAACAAAGAAGAAGGTAAGAAGGGCTGGGCGTGGTTCCGCTTTACTACAGCTGTAGCGCCCTACGATGCCTTAGTAGGTCCTCTCCTCAGTAACGACGAAAGACTTGTGGAGAAAGCCAAAGCCACTTACGAAAAGCTGCGCATGGAGAGCCTCGACGTGCTTTACAGGGAAAGAGGCAGTATAGGCAAGCGCTATGCCAAAGCCGATGAGATAGGCATTCCCTATGCTATAACCATAGATCACCAAAGCTTAGAGAATAACACGGTAACGATCCGCTTCCGTGACAGCGGAGAACAGGAACGCGTAGCCATCGACGAGCTGGCAGAGAAGATTAAGCATTACATCACAGAGAACAAGACAACTTAACCTATGGCTGAACACACAATAAGCCACAAACATAAACCTTTTAAACACTTTTATACACAAATGATAATATGGCAGAAGATGCTAAGAATAAGAAAAATAATGTAGTGGATATCGTGAAGGGGATATCTAGAGAGGTATATAATAGCCTCAAGGAGCTCGTGAAACTCGCGACCCCCTTCCTTGTGGGAACGTACGCAGTGTTTGTGTTGGGAAACTTTGGCATCTTAAAGTGGAAAGCAGATGATGTAAACAAAAGTAAAAAGCCAGAGGTGGCTGTAGTTGACGGCGCAACATACAAAGAATTGGTGGAAGGAGAAAATGGCAAAGTCTTCTTTAAAATATCCACATACCTTCCAGGGTATATTGATCCGATAGTAGAGAAAGACGGCAAGCTTTACCGTATGAAAATTGAGGATCGTCACCCTCTCGCGATGAAGCTTGTTCCAGTTAAGAGGACTGGCGAATACACTAAATACATGAGAGATATAAAAGAGCTCGAAGCTAGATTAAATCTGAAAAAGAAAAGAATGCAACAGCTCCGCGACATAAATAAAGCGAAGCAGAAAAAAGGGTTCCGCCATATACACTAGATTCCTCTAAGAAATAAGAGGCAAAGTACAAAAGTAAAAAGCGACCCACCCCACACCTTTTTTAATCTTCTCCTCATTTTTACTTGTGTCTACCGTGAACAGAAAGAGAGAGATGGATAAGAGAATAGATTCAGAAAGGCAGGAGAAGGCAGGGGATTCTGCTATACTTCTAGCCTTAGATGATTACGACGATATCTTTTCAGACTTTGACATACGCAGCTACAACGTGAGGGCTATCTCCATAGATCTATTGGAAGAGCTCAAATGGCGTCTTCGCCGCGTGCCGAAGCCCACGAGGCTCATCTTCACCCTTCCTCATTACAGAAGAAGAAAGCACTTAGAGCCCAAAGTTGCCCGTAGGTTGAGGACATTCTTTAAAATGAGGACCGAAGCCCACGAGGAGTCTGCTCAGCATCGTATAATAAGAGGAATATGGCTCTTTCTCCTTGGCTTTATACTTTATCTGGCGCTCTTTGCTCTCACATCTTGGATGACGAGCTTTGAGCTTGTATACGACTTCGCTCTCTTTCCGTCGTGGTATTTGGCTTGGGCAGGCTTCGATGACCTTTTAGAGGGGATGAAGGAGAAAAGCAAAAATTATTATAAAGTGTTGGCTCAAGTAAGAATAGAATTTAAAGACGAGGAGAACTATGAACAGTAAGAAACCTATTAAAACAGCTCTTATATTAGCTGCAGGTAATGGCACACGTCTTCTGCCTCTGACGACAAAAGCTATGCCAAAACCCTATGTTCCCATAGCGGGCAAACCGTTGGTTGGCTGGATTATAGATGGCCTTAGAAAAGCGGGCATAGAACGTATTTTTGCCGTAGTTAATCCAAAGATGGAACAGCTCAACAACTATCTTAAGGCAGAGGGTATAGAGCTCATCTTCCAAAAAGAAGCTGAAGGCACAGCTAAGGCGGTGTTGATGGCAGAAGGCTATATAAAGGAGCCCTCCCTTATAGCCTCTGGCGATCACGTCATGGATTATTCTATTTACAAAGATCTCGTCGACGTGTGGGAGGGTGAGGACTTAATAGCTGTGAAGTTCATGAAGGACGTGCAGAGGTTTGGTGTCATAGATATAAAGTGTGGGAAGGTCACATCAGCCAAAGAAAAGCCTAAGGACGTGAAGGAAGGCTTTGCCAATTTAGGCATATACATTGTTAATCCTTCTATCTTCGACAAACTTTCAAAAGTTGGGCGCTCCATGCGTGGAGAATACGAGTTCACGGATGTGCTTAAGGGCTTCTCTGCATTCACTGTGCTTAAGCCGTGGCTCGACGTGGCGTATCCTTGGCATCTCTTGGATGCGTTTCCCCTTATCATGGGACAGCTAGAGCCCAGGATAGATGGTAAAGTGATTGACTCAGATATAAAGGGGAAGGTTATAATTGAAGAAGGCGCTGTCGTCGAACACAGTGTTATAGAAGGCCCCGCTTATATAGGAAAGGATGCTCATGTAGGCCCCTTTTCGTACGTTCACGCAAGCATGGTGGGCCCAAATTCATACATAGGCACAGGCACTTCTGTTGTTAGGAGCTATCTTATGGAACACGTCTATGCAAAGCATCTCTCATATATAGGCGACAGCGTCGTTGCTAAGAATGTGAACTTTGGCGGGGGCTCTATAACAGCCAACCTTCGCCTGGACAGGCAACCCGTCAAGGCGTATGCAAAGGGTCATTTTGTCGACACAGGTAGAAAAAAGCTGGGTGCAATCATAGGTGAGAATGCAAGCATAGGTATAAACGCTTCTTTGATGCCGGGCGTCGTTATAGAGCAAGATACAAAAGTCTTGCCGGGCACGGTTGTCAAAGGATATATCTCTTCTAACGACGAAGAGGTGGAAGCATAGGCGAGAAAAAGCCATATATTATTGTAGGCTTAGACCCCGGTTTGTATACAGGTATAGCTATTTTAGACTTGGAGGGCAGGCTTTTATTGGCTAAGAGCTGGAAGCAGATGGGTGAGAAGCTCGTCGTAGAAACGTTGGAGAAGTACGGGACGCTCATTATTATAGCGACGGACGTGGAGAAGCCGCCAGCCCTTGTATCGCTTATAGCCGCGAGATTCGGAGCCACGCTCGTCGTGCCTCGTAAAAATATATCTCAAGCAAAGAAAGACAGCTATAGGTATATAATAGCAGACGTGCATGCCAGAGATGCCTATTCAGCAGCTAGGATGGCGTTGGCGAGATATGCCAACCGTTTCAGAAGCGTGCGTAAGACATACAAAGAACTGGCTGAGAAGGCCATGGTTCGCATTGTAAAGAAGAAGAGAGCAGCGGATATCCTAAAGGGCAAGAGCAAAAGAGGTTGAGTTCATGCAAGGGAAGAAAGAAGGCAAAGAAAAAGACGCTGAAGAGAGGCAAGGAGAGCGGCATGAAGAAAGACAGAGAGTTCTAAAGGCTATAAAAGCGGGTGAGGCACTTCTTGAAGAGGTTGAAGAGGCGATCAAAGAAATGCAAGGAGCACTCTCTTCTTCTCAGGAAGGGAATAAAACTGTAGATAGGGCTGTCAAGAGGGTCGCCGAAAAAGCTCGCTCTTACCTTCTAGATGCCCATGCTTTTGTAAATAAAGCAGATTATCTCTCAGCTATCGCAGCAGCGGACTATGCATTTGGTCTTCTTGAAGGTATGTGTCGAGTTTTAGCTGTGCTTGTGGAAAGAGCAGGGGTTTGTGAAAAGCTAAAAGGCTATGGTGAGCTTGAATGAGCAAGGTGAGCTTAGCCTGTTCTCTATGCGATAAGCGGTGCTGCAGAGATTTTCTCATAACTGTGACACCTTTTGATGTTCTCCGAATAGAATCCTTCACAGGCAAAAAAGCCCGTTCTTTTGCAGAACTCGCCTACCCCGACATATTAAATGTAGATTGGGAAACCGCTCTAGATTGTAAAGATGGTACATATCTGCTAGCTTTAAAGTCGCGGCCTTGTATTTTTTTCAAAGATGGCAAGTGCTCTATATTCGAAGCAGCGCCCCTTGCATGCAAGCTCTATCCCCATACACTTTCGGGCAGGCTTAATATGAGCGCCTCCTGCCCCTTTCATTCCAAGGTTTTGTTTAAAATCCGCAATCCAGGCCTTTCTGTGCTTTCCCAGCTTAAGAAGGAGCTCGCCCTTTACAGGGAGCTGCTCCATGAGTACAAAGAAGAACTTGCAGCCTTAGATAAAGATGCGTGCTTTGATTTTATATTAGAGAAAGCTAAAGCCAAGTTAAAAAGTTAAATGAAATAATAAAGAATAAAAGATAGTAGAGGGAAGAAATGGAAATGAGGGGAAAGTTAAGGAACAAGGCTAGGAGAAAGCCAGGAGCGGAGTAGACTTGAGCACTTGATTTTTTGGGATTTGGGGCTTGTTGTTCTGGCTTTGCCTTCTTCCATCCCTTTTGTTCTTGTTTGCTTTATTTTATGTTCGCCACGCTTTTTTGTACTTATTGCCCTTCAGCTCCGAGCGTTTCTAACTTGTCTAACTCGTGCGCTACTGTGTCGAGCTTGTTGTAATAAAAAGAATAACTTTCCCACCTGTTGTTTCTGAAGGTGTATATCTGTTTGTCGTCGATTATGAGCCATATATTGCCCGACATGTACTTACAATCTTCCATATTGGGCTCACATAAACCTAGATCTGTGCCTACTTTTCCTAGGTACTCACCTGTTTGAGGTTCTAGGAGTGTAGCTCCACTTATATTTGGGGCGAGACTGTCGGAAAGCGCATTTATGCAATGTCCAGAAAGAGGTGTTGTGTTTTCTGTATAGCATACAACATAAACATGTTTGGGTTTTGCTACAGTAAACTTCTGTGCATCTGCTAAATAGTAAGTTGTGTGGCCTTCTCTGTAGACGGTGAGTTTGCACCCTTTGCATGCTTTCCACATGATGATGTCGTTGATATAGGGTGAGAATGTGTTTATGTATGCTTTTATAAGAAGAGCATAATCCTCACAATCACCCCCTTTATTCTTTAGCATAGCATCTATGCTGTATAGCGTGTCTTCTTTATCTGATTTGTATGTGAAGTAGCCATTTTCTTTTAGGTAAGCGGGTATGCACGCTATGTTTAGCTTTTTATCGCCGACACACTTGAACATGAGTTTTGTCACATATTGACTAACACCAGAGTTCTGCTTGAACCATGCAAAGCTCTCGTTGATTTCCTCTTCCATACTTGTTATTTCGCTAAGCACTGTGTTTATCTGTTGGCTGAGATTTTTTATGCGCGTCTCGCGTTCCTTTACAGCTGCTTCAAGCGTCGTTTTTTCAGTTGTGAGATTCTCATTCTCTGCCTGCAGCTTTGTGTAGTTATAGAAAAGCTTGTTGTATTGATTGTTTAAGACGAGAAGCGCCTGCCTTGTTGTGTTTAACTCGTTTCTGCACTGTTTAAGACTGTTGTCCTTTATTTGGAGATTCTCTTGAAGGAGGTTGTAACTTTTGTCCAGCGTTATGTATTCGAACGCCACGTATGCCAGCACGACGAGCGAAAGGAGGAACAAGCTGAGCAAAACTTTATCCATCTTAACCCATTTAAAGAGAAAGAATAAAAAAGGGTAGAGTTAGCCAAAGCCGGCTTAGTTGGGTGGCTTGGATAGTGTTTGGATTGTTTAGGGAACCTAGGAAGCTACTAGCTAGGAAGGCTGGGTCTTAAACTTACGCTTACTCAAAGCCACCAGCTTCTCCTGGGCCTCCACTGCTAGCCTTTGTGCCCTTTGCTGAGATTATGTCGTCGATGCGGAGTATGAGCCTAGCCACTTCTGTTGCAGAGGCTATGGCTTGTCTCTTTACCTTTGCAGGCTCAAACACACCTGTTTTTTTCATGTCTTCGACTTTGCCATCAAGGACGTCCACGCCGTAGTGCTCTCCGCCCTTCTCAGCGTGCTTGCTCCTTAGCTCTACAAGCACATCTATAGCATCCATGCCGCCGTTCTCTGCCAGCGTCGTTGGAATGGATTCGAGGGCTTCGGCAAACGCTTCTACAGCTAGCTGTTCCCTTCCACCTACCTTTGTGGCGAACTCTTTCAGCCTTTTGCTAAGCTCCATTTCTGCACTGCCTCCACCCGTTACATACTTACCGTCTTCCAATGCAGACGTGACGGCTCCAATAGAATCTTTTATGGCTCTCTCTACTTCGCTTACGACGTGCTCTGTGCCACCTCTTACAAAGATTGTGACGCTCTTTGGATCCTTGCAGTTTTCCACGAAGACCATGCTTTCGCCAGCTACCTTTCTCTCTTCGACTAAGCCCGCTTCTCCTAAGTCTGAGCTGCTTAAATCGTCGAGGGTGCTTGCTATTTTTGCTCCTGTGGCCTTAGCTAGTTTTTCCATGTCGCTTCTCTTTACTCTGCGTACAGCCAATATGCCAGCTTTAGCTAAGAAGTGTTGTGCTAGGTCGTCGATACCCTTTTGTACGAAGACGACATTTGCGCCGCTTGCCTTTATCTGCTCCACCATCTTTTTGAGCATCTCTTCCTCTTGCTTTAAGAAGCTCTCGAGCTGGTCTGGGCTCGTTATGTTTATCTTTGCATCTGTTTCTGTCTTTTCTATTTCTAGAGGTGAGTCGATGAGGGCTATTTTTGCATTCTCCACGCGTTTTGGCATGCCCGGATGCACTACTTCTTTGTCTATGACAATGCCCTTTACGAGCTGGGTTGCCATGACGTTGTCACCTTCTTTCTTCTCTATCTTGACGTTCTCCATGTCGATCTCTGTTTTCCTGTCTCTCTCTTCGGCAATGTGCTTTATTGCTTCTACTACGATTTTAGCTATGTGCTTCTTCTCTTCGTCGCTGCCTATGCCTTTTGAGCCCATAGAGACAAGGGCTATTTTCTCCAAGATGTCGGCGTTTTCTATGGACACATCTTCGCTTATCTCATCGAGGATTTTGCCCGCTTCTGCCTCAGCCTGCTCAAAGCCTTTTATTATAGTCGTTGGATGTATGTTCTTGTCTAGCAAGACGCCTGCATTCTTCAAAAGGTAGCCTGCTATAACTACGCTTGTTGTTGTGCCATCGCCCACTTCCTTGTCTTGCGTTTTCGCTACCTCAACCATGAGCTTGGCCGTTGGATGCTCTATATTCATCTCTTCGAGGATTGTGGCGCCGTCGTTTGTTATTATGATGTCGCCCAGGTCGCTGACCAGCATCTTGTCCATGCCCTTTGGGCCAAGTGTTGTCTTTATTATTTGGGATATCGCATGCCCTATGGCTATGTTCAGCCTCATGGCATCTCTACCCACTACTCTTTGGGAACCTTCTGGTAAGGGTTCAGAATTTATCCTATTTGCCATTTTTCCACCTCCCTCAGCGAGGGTTTTAGCATAAAATCCGCACCTTCACCTTTTGCGGAAAATTTTTTAAAATTTAACGCCTCTCTCGTCAGTTCAGCGTCTGTGGATAAAAAATAAAAGGAAATCCCTTGGCTATTAGCCAAAGAGGTTAGCTAAGCCCGCAGCTGCTGCAGTTTCGTCTCCACCCTTCTTCTCTTCTTTCTTTTCTTCCTTCTTTTCTTCAGCCGCAGCCGCTGCTGGAGCTGCTGCTACTGGCAAAGCCGCTTCTCGAAGAAGCTTTTCTACATCTACGCCCTTTACAGCTTCAGCCAAAACCTTTGCCTTTGCCTCGTCTGCCTCGAGGCCAGCTGCCTTAATAACAGCTACAATATCGCTAGCGCTAACTTCCTTCTTGCCAGCTCCGAAGAGCACCAATACCGCATGTAGGTAAGGATCTACATCTACCATTTTTCCACCTCTTCATTAAACATTTTACCTTCTTTATTTTTGCAGTTTTCACATACTTATTTTATTCCTTCTTCACCTTCTTCTTTTATTTTTCCATACTTCTTCCTTCTTATTCCTCCGTCCTTCACACTTACATTTCTATCTCTACCTTTTTTATTGGGAGCCACCCTCTAAGTGTTTAAGAGCATTACCTTGGGCTAAAGCCTTCTGCAGCAAATACTTTATAGTACTTTCGGAATAAAAGCTAGCGTTCAATCCGGCGTTCAGTCCTTGCTTTAGGGCTTTCTTTAGTAAAAACTCTATGTTCTTCCTCGTTGGATATGCTGCATTTATGCTTGCGTTGAGAGCTTGCCCTATAGCTAGTCTTAAGCCCTCTTCAACATCTTCTGGCGGCAGCGAGAGAACTTCCTGTGTAAACACCGTCTCGCCGTCATATGCATAGCTTACATTCATCCCGACTTTGAAGGGCTTTACGCCCAGTGTCTGGAGAGCGCTTGCCTTCTCGTCTGTAATCACGTCGCCAGCTTTAGCTACAACAGAATCTTTAGCCACGACGATCTTGCCTTTGTCAATCTTGACGTTTATGCCCGCTGCTTTGAGCTGCGAGAGCGTTGGACCTGGTGGCAAGTCCGTCTCGCCAGCCGGTACTATAATATCAAAAGGAGCAACGTCGCCCGGTTTAGCAGCTGTGTCCATCTTATTCTTCATGAAGAGCAGCGCCACTTTGTAGGGCGACTCGTTTATGAGCACCACACCGCCGGGAAAGTCGATGTTTTTCCACACTTCCTCCGGTAATCCTGCTTGTTTAAACGCGTGCTGAAGCACTGCTTTTCTATGTATTTTTACATATGCATTGTACTTCTCCTTTAACAGCTTTCTTATCCTTTGCAAGAGTCGCGTCGACGTCTTGCGTAGGTTTATGAGTATAACTGTCTTGTACTTCTTTATCTGTGAGCTCAGCTCTTCGGCTTGCTTCGATTTTTTCTCGACATTCTTCCTCATATTCTCCCTCCTTTATTTTTTACCTTTTATTTTCTATTTCATCTTCTACTCCTACTCACGGTTCGTTTTGATCTATACTTTGACGGGTTTGCTCATTGTGAGCTTTACATACATGCTCTTTATGTTGCCCATGGGAATCTTCTTTGTTATAGCCTCTATAACTGCATGCCCATTCTCAGCTAAATCCTCTGGTTTCATGTCTTCACTACCTATGACAGTTTGGAGTGTTGGCAGGTATTTACCTCTCGTTTGTATTCTAACCACATGCATAGCTCTTTTAATGGCATCTTCTGCCTTTCCTATAAGTGGACGGGGCGCTTTACCTCTTGGGCCTAGCGTTCGGGCCCATTTCTTTGCCACCTGTCCTATGAACTTAGGGTCTGCATAAAAGAAGTAATCCTTTGCTAGGGCTTTTACTTTCTTTAAGTCCATGGCTTCGACGTCGTTCAATGTTAATGCTTTGACATAGTCCTTGAACTCGTCTTTCTTCTTGAGCTCATAGGATGTTGCTTCATCTACTACGACGACGAGCTTGTTGGGTTTCCCCTTGTCCTTTGGCAGCTTAACCTCGATGTTAACACGATTCTCGGGCTTGGAAAAATCTATGGACCTAAAGTTAAAAACAAGTTCGACGCTCTGCTTAAACTTTCTCTTGCCCTTATCTTTCAAGGCCTCTTCTATGGCCTTAACTAGTTGGTCTCTTTTCAATTCCATATTTACCCCTCCCACTTTTACCCTTATGGGCGAAGTGGTATTCGGGAAATGGCGGCAGCGGACGTTCCCGGGCATAGCCCAGTACTTGTGCCGCCGTGAAGGAGCTTAGCTTCCGTGTTCGACATGGGAACGGGCGTAACCCCCTTCCTATGGCCGCCGTGCTTATCTTTGGGCAGAGAAGTCTTTTTAAAGCTAACGCGCGTGTCTATTTGCTTATACGCGCCCATATCTGTCTGTGCTTACTCTTGCATCTGCCTCATATTTTAAACATTTCTTTTATTAGTATGCTATGCTCGATTTATTCATTTTGGGAAGCTCCGCTGCTGTTCCTTCGCCTAGCAGGTCTTTGCCTTGCATAGTGGTGCGATGGAAGGGCGAGCCTATTCTGTTCGATGTAGGCGAGTGCTGCCAAAGGCAGATGATGATTAACAAAGTCCACTATGGAAGCATAAGAAAGGTCTTCATAAGCCATCTTCACGTTGACCACTTTTTAGGGCTCTTTGGCCTAGTGGAGACGCTTTCTTTCACCTCTGCCTTCAAGGCATGGCAGCTCGACGGGGCTGACAAGGACGAATTGATCGAAGAGAAGGGCAAAAAAGCTGGCAAAGAAGCTGAAAGCAACAACAAAGAATACTTAGATGTATATGCGCCTCGCCGTTTTTCATCCATCTTCTTCAATAGAAAAGCTTTTACTCGCATCCATGAGCTCTCGCCATCCACATACGATTTTGGCGAATACACTATCGAAGCCTTCCCTGTAAAGCATTGGGGTGAATCCTATGGCTTCGTCTTCCAAGAAAAGCCCAAAAGAAGATTTGAGAAAGAAAAGGCGAAGCATGCTGGCCTGAAAGATAAGATGTTTAAGATGCTGTTGGAGAGGGGCGAGCTCTCTATCAACAGAAAGCATATCCGGCTGGATGATGTTTCGCATATCGAACAAGGAGTTAAACTCATGTATACTGGAGATACTCTCTATTTTGATGGCCTTGTTGAGAAGGCAAAGCACGCCACTCTTATTATAGCGGATGCTACATTCGACGAGGCGCTCAAAGACGAGGCGCACAAACGCGGCCACATGACGGCTAAAGAAGCTGCTCAGCTAGCCGAAAAGGCTAGAGCAAAAACTCTTGTCTTGACTCACATAAGTAACCGTTACAGTGGTGAGGCAGCAGCCATTCTTAAAGAGCAAGCAGAGGATGTTTTTTCTGGCGAGGTTGTTATAGCAAGCGACGGCTTGCATATAAATGTGAAGTAAGTAAAGGGAGAGCCTGAAGCCAGTACTTTGATAATAAAGTTAACGGGGAAGCATATAAGCCTACTAATCTAATAGGTGAGCTAATAGGTAAGGTATAAGTCAACTAAAGAGATAAAGCAAGTAGACGGGCCAAGTAACCATCTAAATACAACTAAATAGGTAAAGGAAGAACAAAGGAGTTAAGAGGAAAGAGAGTTGTTTAGGCTTCATATCCTTCTCATGATCCTTTTATCTTTTGGTCATCTTTTCTCCTTTGAAGACCTCCCTAACATTTCAGCGCTTCTGTGCTAAGCTACCATCCATCTTCTCTTCGGCTTGGGCACTTCTTCGACTTCTTTGAACGTTATGGCTTTCCCCTCCTTTCCTTCGAGGCGGGCAGTCCTGCCTATTCTGTGTTTGTGCGTTTTCGGGTCCATTGCTTCGTCGTAGTTTATGACTAAATCTACGTCTTGTACGTCAATACCCCTTGCTAATAAGTCAGTGCTTATAATAACCTTTACTTCGTTGTACCTAAATTTATCCATGAGCCATTCTCTCTTCCGTTGCTTCATCTTGCCGTGTATGGCTACATGCCGAATGCCCATTTGTCTTAGCTTGCCAGAGAGCCATTCTACACCTTTCTGTGTATTCATAAATATGATTGTCTTTTTGCCTTCTCTTAAAAATTTCTTGAGTAGGCCAAGCTTCTTTCGCCTTTCTATTTGCACATACTTATGCTTTATATTGAAGTTGTCCTCCTCCAGCGCCACTTCCTCAAACGCCGTAGGAAATACCCTCTTAAGTTCCGGATGCAACGTAGCAGAGAAGAGGCCAATCTGTTTTGGCCGCGCCTCTTTGACAATGGCTTTAACGTCGTCTATAAAACCCATGTCAAGCATTTTGTCTGCTTCATCAATTATGAGCGTGTCGACGTTGCCAACGTTGCCCCTTCTGTAGTGATCGAGCATTCTCCCCGGCGTAGCAACAATTATATCCCATCTCTTCAGCCGCTCCATGTCTCGCTCAAGGGGAATCCCCCCATAGAGTGTTACAACCTTTTTAGAAGGTATTATACGCCTTGCTTCTCGGGCTATCTGCTTGGCTAGCTCACGCGTCGGCGTTAATATAAGAGCTTTGAATGTGCTCTCGCCTTTTTGCCCCTGCTTACCTCTATCT
>WAMF01000015.1 GCA_015522475.1 Microcaldota archaeon | reverse complement strand
TTTCTTGTTTGAATTATTCTTTGTGACTCCTCTTATTGTTGCTGTTAGTCCCTTCTCGCCTATATCAATTTGACCCTTTATTTCTTGTAGGGTAAGTTCTTCAATTTTCCCATTTTCAAGCCTGGCGGCAACTTTTATAGGGCCATTTGAAACAACATTTAAGAAATCTATAAATGCAAATATTTGATGGGTATACTCTTTAATTACTTCTTTCTTATTTCTTTTCATCTCTTCATTTTCTTGCTCTTCATTATGCTTTGGATTTGCACTCCTCTTCTGTTCTTCTCCTCTTTTTTGAGCTGGTTTTTGAGTTGAAGAAGGTGGGAAATTAAAAGTTGATGCAAGAGGAGGTCGTAATTTATACCATGGGCTTTGACTTCTATCGATTAATGGAAAGATTGTTAGACTACCATTTTGATTCGAAGTACTTTGAGGCCCCGATCCAATTTTCTCATTCATTTGGGGCTTTTTTTGCTGCGGTTGCTTCTTCTGTTCCTCTAATCCTTTTTTATTCTTGTCTACTTGGACTATAGCAGGACGTTTTTCTGTTTGCTCAGCTCTCCGCTTCCCTTCTATAGCACCTATATGTGCAAAAAATGCTAGATCTGCAATAAAGGCTAAGCCTAATGCGACGTATTTTAACACTTTGCGCCATCCGCGCTTTTTATGCTTTCCTCTGCTTCCATCCCCACTGTCTCCGCCGTCGTTTTTTTCATCTTCTTCATCTTTTTTGTCTTCTCTTATTGGTTCTTTTTTGGCGTCGCCTTTTTCAATTCTACCTTCAACTTTGCCTTCGACTTCTATTTTTTCCGCCTCTACCTCTTCTGTTGCTCTGTCTGCGCTCCTTATATTGTTCTCTTCAGGTTCTTCCATGGGCTCTTCAAAATCTTCGAAAAGATCTTCGATTTCTTCAAGCGGCTTGCTTGGCACTTCACTCATCGTGCTTTCCTGAGCTCTCTTTTCCGAAATCAGCGATAACTCTTCCTCTACAAACTTTTTAGAGAAGCCTCTAGGTTTGCGATTAGCGTTTTCATGCCCCGGCCCACTTTCTATGCTCTTTGTTAATGTTCCTTCGGGGTCTGGAGGCTCCCGAAAAATATCTTTTGCGCTGCCTTCCTTGCCACCGTTTGCACGTTTACCATCTCTGCCGTTGAACTTTAATACCATGTTAATCTATTATGAGTGGAAAGGTTTTTAAGTGTTTGTAATAGTTTTTATGTGTAAACTATGGCTCTTTACTCTCTGTTCTTTGTGTTTGCCCTTCCCCTCTCCTTATGCTTATGTACTCTTATGCCCTTACTGTCCATTGATCCCCATGCCAAGCTTTTTAAATAAAACATCTCATATAAAGTCATGGCAATACCCGAGACCGTGCTCAAAGTTTACAACGCTTATCAAGAAGGGCAGCTTACCTCGTCAAAAGTTGTTGAGCTCATAGGCGCGCTGCTTGAAAAAGGAAGGGACAACGAGGCTTATCGTCTGTCGCGGCTCGTGTATGCTAGAGGCCTCGATGAGGATAAAATGCGCCTGAGTAAGCTGCTTCTCTCTCATAACAAGAAAGAATTTGTACCTTGGCATTACCTAGAGAAGCTTAGGTTCGGCCCTTACTTTTAAGGCTGAAAACTTACGGGCTGGTAGAAACGACATTCGCAATGTATTACAGGGATAGGGGTCCAAACGTCGTAGGACTTGCGGCTTCCAAAACTTGAAGGTGATGTTTATATGGTCGACGATCAGAGGGCAACAGAGTGGCAATTCAAAGAGGGCCTTACAGAGGAGAACGTCCCCAAACTTTTTTGGAGGGCCATGGCTAAACTTCATGATATCTATTTTGGCAATGCTGAGGAGACAGAGAGTGGAGAAAAGGCCGAAGGCAAGGGGAAGGCAGCAGAATCTGAAGGGGGAAAGACCGAGGCTGCAGAAGGGAAGGAAGTAGAGAGCCAAGGAGAGCGTCTTGAAGAATCCGAGGAAAACGTCGAGGAGGAACAAAAGCCCATCGAAGAGCGAGTTAAGGCGGCAATTGCACCCATAAAAGACTATGCAGAGCTAACCCCATCTATCCTTGTTTCGGCTTTTGAGAGGGGCACTTATGTAAACTTCGTAGATGTTTCGCCTTCAGACGTGCTTTATCTTGCTTTTAAACTTTATTACACCTTGGGCTGCATGTCATGCATTGGAGAGATTGTCGAAGAGTTGCAGGAAAACTTCTCGCTGAGCCTCGCCTTTGAGCACTTCTTAGACGAGCTTTCCGAAGATGAGCAAGTAAAATTCGTCAACAGGCTTGTCAAATCGCATCCGAGTGAGCTGATGGAGCTCTTTGCCATGATGTCTCGGAAGAGTCTTGGTAAGTTTGTTCACATTCTCTACAATTTGGCTAGGAATGAAATTGGCACCGTCCAATACAGGGCTTTAGAGCTTCTTCAGCGCTTCATGGACAGGGAGGATGTTAAGGAGCTTTATTTCATGTTTGCCGACGACTGGGATCCTCAAGTGCGTTTCATTTCACTCTCTGCCATAGAAGATTTGCCACCGTCTCCCCGCGTTAAGAAACTTGTCGATCGTCTATTGAGGGAAGAGGATGAGCCAGCTAACTTGGAGATTTTGCAGAGGATAAAAAGGCGATTAAAGGAAGCTGAAGAGGAAGCTAGAGGGAGGAATGAAGAAGCTGCGGTGGATGAAAGAGCTAGCAATGAAGCTCAAGCAGAAGATGTTTTGGCTGAAGCTATGGAGAAAGAGTCGAGGGAAGCCTCTAGAGGGGAGAAGGTAGAAAAGAAGAAAGAAGGCCAAGGCTCAAAAAGAAAAGCACAGCAAGAAACGACAGAGCGGACAAAAAAAGTCAAAAAGAAGGGTAAAAAAGAGAAGGACAACAACATGAAAACCAAGGATATAAAAGAAGAGGTGGATGATGTTCTTGGAGGCCTTATGGATGAAGATATGGGTGAAGGTTAATGACCGTTTGACAAAACGGATAAGGGCCAATTTAAGGCCTTAAGTTGTGTTAAGACACAAAACATAAGTTGTGATATGAGTAGACGTGGTGGGGATGCACAGCTATAAAGGCTATGAGGGAAAGTAAGGAGGTTGTCGATATGGAAGAGGATGTTGTCGAGGAGATTGTGCGCGTAAGCCAAGAGCGCATGAATCTGATTCGTAAGCGCTATAAAGAACGGTTTGAGCAAGCTACACATACGCAACTCTCCTTCGGAAAGGGCAGCGTCGTCATTCGTGGAAAAAGTCAAGACGTGTTTTTTGCACTGCCCGTGCTTAAGGCCATTGCAAGGGGTTTTTCATTGGACACTGCTTTACTTCTCCTCAAGGAGGACTATGAACTTCGTCTTATAGATTTGCACAATTTCTGCAATACAGAAAACTGTGTTGTCCGACTGAGAGGTAGAGTCATCGGTAAGGAAGGCCGTGCAAAGACGAAGATAGAGCGCGCTACGGACAGTCATATAAGCGTTTATGGCCATACAGTGGCTATAATTGCTCCTCTCTACTCTATGGAGAAGGCGAGCGAGGCCGTCAACATGCTTCTTGAGGGCGCCAGGCACAGCAGCGTCGAAAACTATTTATCAAAAGCAAGAGAAGAACTTTTTTATACAAAGCTCAAAGGCAGCAAACATCACTAAGCGAAACCTACTTGTCCAAGGCCGTGCAAAGCCACTTAAATTACCCACAAGGTCTACGTCGCTGTTTGTGGTTAATTGGGTGCCGTTTAAAGAGAGGCTTTTTAAATATTACATCATAAAGCGATACCATGCGAGGAAAACTCCCCATCCTAGCTTTATTTATGCTTAGCTTCCTGTTCCTTTTTGCCGGCTGTATATATAGTGGGCAAGAGAATTTGGCCAACTCCCTAAAAACCTCGACGTATATGCCCGTAGACGTTGATGGCAATGGCCAGATGGATCTGTTCACTGTAGGATTCAGCCCCGTAACATTTCAAGCAGGCCAAACATCTGTAACAATCACGCGCTTCCTCTATATCTATCCTATTGACGGCACTGTCGATGCAAGAAAGGACACACTTACAAATGACACTATTGCTTTCTTGAAGACACTCACGTCAAATCTCGATGACGATATAACAAAGGCAGACGTGGACTGTAGGAGTAAGCTGAATTTTGATCTCTGTACATCCCCTCAAAACTGTTACAATGCATGTTCTGACCCTCAGACGTGTAAACAAGAGGGTATAGGGCCGATTATATGGGACTATAAGCAGCTCATGACAGCTAGAGATGAAGACATGCGTGCTTTAACCCTTCTTGCCTCGGCATTAAAAGCCGGAGATAGCCTTAAGGATTACTCAGATAGGTTAACGAGGCTTGTTGTTGAGATTTCTGCTATGGAAAACCACCCTCTTATAAAGGAGATTCGATTTTGCCATTTTTCTATGGGCACAACACCACTAATGGTTTATACAGGTGTTTATTATCCCTCTGAGAGAGAAGCACTTGTTGGTACTTCTATTCTAGGAGAGCATGTGGGCAGCGCTGGTGTTGAACTCAACCTCAAGGAGAGAATAGACGATGCCATTGATTCAAATGTTGAGAGCTATGCCTTTTACAATGGCATTCAAGAGCTGGGTGCCCATCCAGCTACACTTGCTTATCCTTCCATCCGTCTTTCTCACGACGGTAAGGTTTACTTTGTGTATACAGCCAAAGGTAGCTTATCGAGGACAAGCACACCTTTTGAGCTTTGGAATAACATCGATATGGGTGTCAAAATCGTTACTGTGGATCTCAGCTGGCTGAACCACGCCCTCAAGGATATAGAGGATATGCTTTACATGCCGTTGCTTGTGCAGACGTCTGATCCTAAATTGGCTTTGGGTTTATCTCTAGCTGTACTTTGGTTCTTATTTGCTCTCGCCTATGGAATAACTGTCTATGTGGTGCGCTTTGTGAAGATTCTGCGTATGAATAAGCCCGTAGGCTATGCTACAAAAAAGGCCTTTGGTTTCGCTAGTCCTAGCTGGAGATGGGACTTTGTTATAGGGCTGCTTCTCTTTGGAGCCGGATATGCTCTTGACCTTTTCCTCTCGACAAATGTGCCTTTGCCAAAATTGGACTCCAAGTCCCTCACAACCTTTGCTTCTAAGGACATCGCTGGCTCTATAGGCATCATACTTATATTTGCCTCCAGCTTTTTCCTCTCCTCGTCTATATTGGACAGGCTGAAGCGCTTGTTAGCAGGTTCAGAGTACGATGAAATGGAAGCTCAAGCCACACCTGAGAAGAATGAGCTTCTTTGGAAAGAGCTTAAGAGGATTGTCGAGGAAGGGCAAGAAGAGATTAAAGATTATTCTCAGCAGGAGATGGATGTTGGCCAAGCGCTGTCGAAGCTCATGAATATTCCTTTGGATAGGCTGCGCGAGTCCATATACAACGAGCCCAATCAAGCGAAAGTCATGCGGGAGCTTAAGCGATATAAGGAGATGGCTCTCGACATTATAGACAGTGTAAAGAGCAAGGCAAGGCTTGCCAAAACAAACAAAGAGGAATGGCTTGCCTATATTGACAAAAAGCTCTCGAAGGTTGATCAGCTCCCTCTCAGTGCTTTAATCTCCATTCCTATCGAATGGCGCCTATGGGCAGCCAAGGAATACATAAAAACATATCCCGAGAAGTTCGTCGAGCTAGATGGCGTTATGCTTGTCAAGAGAAAGCTCACACCCGAGCAGAAAGCTCAGCGTTTCGTTGAGTATGTTGAGAAAGAGGCAGAGGGCTCTGTGAAGGGCGCGTTTGTTCTTAAAGGAGGCAAGATTTTGACAGAGAAGCTTGGCATGCCTGTCAAGAAGACGCTGTTGAATAACTTGCTCTCCATATTCGCAGACAGCATGACAACAGCAGGTTCATTTAAAAGCATCGTTATGTTTAAGAGCCTTCTCCTTTATACAGAGAAGTTGGATGGCCAACTTGTTCTCTTCTTAATCGAGCGTGATGATATTGAGAAAGTGGCAGATATTATAGACAAATATGCAAAAATACTGAAGGTGTAGGTGAAAACTTTGGCAGAAACAAACTACGGAGCACGTCAGATAAAGGTACTCAAGGGGCTGGAAGGCATAAGGCAAAGGCCAGCTATGTACATCGGCGACACAGGTAAGCGCGGGTTCCATCACCTCCTATGGGAGATCGTCGACAATGCAGTGGATGAAGCGTTGGCTGGTTATTGCAAACATATTGTGGTTAAGCTCTTTGCAGACGGTTCAGCAGAAGTAGTAGATGATGGTAGGGGCATTCCCGTCGATATTCACCCAGAAGAGAAGAAGAGTGCTCTAGAGCTTGTTGTAACGACGTTACATGCAGGCGGCAAATTTGAAAAGAACGCCTACAAAGTTTCTGGGGGCCTTCACGGTGTGGGTATAAGCGTCGTGAACGCACTGAGCGAATACATGGTCGTGCGAGTAAGGCGCAACGGCAAGATATACGAGCAGAGATATAGCAGGGGAAAGGTCACTTCTCCACTGAATGTCTTAGGAGAGGTTCCTCCTACTGACGAGCGTAAGACGGGAACGGCTGTGCGCTTTAAGCCCGACGAAGAAATCTTCGGTAAACGTTCGTGGGATGTGGAGCTCATCCGCTCTAGGCTGAGAGAGCTCGCTTATCTCAACCCAGGACTTCACATCAAGCTTGAAGTAGAAGCTGCACTGCTTGAGAAAGCTGAGAGAGCTGAAAAGGCTGAGATGGCCGAAAGCGAAGGCGGGCCTTTGGTAGAAGAATTTTACTATAAAGAGGGTATTGTCGAGTATGTACGTTTCCTTAATTCTACAAAAAAGCCCATACATCCTTCTGTGATTTTTGGCTCTAAGACAGACGAGAGCGGCTTCTACGGTGTCGAGTTTGCTCTCCAGTATAATGAGACATACTATCCTACAATCTATGCTTTTACGAACACCATACGCAATGATGAAGGAGGTACGCACGTCGTAGGCTTTAAAGCGGGCTTAACTAGGGCCGTAAACGACTTCATAAAGCGCGAGAAGTTGCTTAAGGAGGGCGGCGTCAGCGGCGACGATGTGCTTGAAGGATTAACTGCGGTTATAAGCGTAAAGGTGGCTGAGCCCCAATTCGAGGGCCAAACTAAGACGAAGTTGGGCAACAGTGAAGTTAAACCCCTCGTCGAGAAGTTTGTGTACGAAAAACTTAAGGAGTGGTTCGAGCAGCACATGGACGAGGCAAAGCTTATAGCCAAAAAGGCCATATCGGCGCTTCAAGCTAGGCTCGCAGCTAAGAAGGCAAAGGAAGTTGTTAGACGGAAGACGGTCTTCGAAACAAACCTTCTGCCGGGCAAGTTAGCTGATTGCTCCACGAAGAGAGCAGAAGAGGCAGAGCTCTTCATTGTCGAGGGTGAGTCAGCTGGCGGCTCGGCTAAGCAGGGCAGGGATCGCTACTTTCAGGCTATCCTTCCTCTGAAGGGCAAGATTATAAATGTGGAAAAGGCCAATCAAGTGAAGGTCTTACGTAACGACGAGATAAGGGCGCTCATAACGGCCATAGGCACGGGCATTGGAGCCGACTTTAACCTCGAGAAGCTCCGCTATCACAAGATCATAATCATGACAGATGCAGACGTGGATGGCAATCACATAAGGACGCTGCTGCTCACATTTTTCTTCAGGTATATGAGGCCCCTCATAGAAAAGGGTTATGTGTATGCTGCTCAACCACCTCTTTACAAGATCACAAAGGGCAAGGTCGTGCGCTATGCTTACACAGAAGAAGCTAAGGACAAAATAGTACAAGAGTTGACTCAAGGGGATGATAAGAAAAAAGTGACTATTCAACGCTATAAGGGCTTGGGTGAAATGAATCCAGAACAGCTTTGGGAGACGACGATGGACCCCAATGCTCGTTTGCTTAAGCGCATAACGGTTAAAGATGCGGAAGCTGCCGACATCCTCTTCTCTACGCTTATGGGGGAAGATGTCGAAAGGAGGAAACACTTTATAGAAGAGCATGCTACTGAAGTAGCGGAGCTCGATATTTGAGCACAGCTTACACCCCCTGAGGCTTCAAGGCTTCAGTTTGGATTTGCGTGCATAATATGGTGAATGGGTAAATTCGGCATGTGGAAGAAGGCAAAGGAAGGAAATGGGTGAATTGGGCTATGATAGAGGAAAAGAATGGAAAGGACGCAAAGAATGCAAAAGAAGCAAAAGAAGGGAGAGAAGGTAAAAATGTGGGAGAGGCAAAGGATGGGAAGATTGCTAAAAACGTGGTTGAAGGCAAGGAAAGTGAAAAAGGCAAGGAAGAGGGAAGGAAGGGAGAAAAAACAAAGGAAGCAAAGGCTAAAGGTAAAGCCAGCTCCATTCCTATAGCCGCTTCCATAGAAGATAGAGACATCGAAGACGAGATGAAAGAGAGCTACCTTAGCTATGCTATGAGTGTTATTGTTGCTAGAGCTATCCCCGACGTCCGCGACGGCCTAAAGCCCGTGCATAGACGCATACTCTATGCAATGCATGAAATAGGCAACACGTTTGACGGCCCATACAAGAAAAGCGCCAGAATCGTCGGCGAAGTTTTGGGTAAGTTCCACCCTCATGGCGATATGGCTGTATACGATACGCTTGTGAGGATGGCCCAAACATTCTCACTCCGTTATCCTCTAGTAGCCGGTCAAGGAAACTTTGGAAGCATCGACGGCGATCCTCCGGCAGCTATGCGTTATACAGAGGTAAAGATGGCCAAAATTTCGTCGGAAATGGTTAAAGAACTCGGCGAGGATACTGTAGATTTTGTGCCAAACTTCGACAACACACTTAAAGAGCCAGCAGTGCTTCCGGCGAGAGTTCCTCAGCTTCTCATAAACGGCTCTTCTGGCATAGCCGTTGCCATGGTCTCAAACATTCCACCTCACAATTTGACAGAAGTAGCTGATGCTCTCTTAGCTACTCTTGACGGGAAAAGCAAGGAAGAAGTGCTTTCATACGTAAAAGGGCCTGATTTTCCTACGGGCGGCATAGTCACACATACAGAAGGCCTAAGAAAGGCCTATGAGACGGGCAAGGGGAAAATCGTCGTTATGGCTAAGGCAGAAATCAAAGACAACAAAATTGTGTTTACAGAAATCCCCTATCAAGTGACAAAGACACGTATTATCGATGATATAGTTAAAGCCGTAAAAAATAACGTCATACACGGCATCGTAGATGTGCATGACAGAAGTGACAAGCGCGGCCTCCATCTCGAAGTGGTCGTTAAAAAAGGCTACAATCCACAGAATGTTTTGCAAAAGCTCTACGAGCACACTGCTCTTCGTGTTACATATGGCATTATCTCTATAGCTTTGGTAAGAGGAAAGCCGAGGCTTCTTCCTCTTTATGATTTGCTTTCAGAGTTCCTTGCTTTTAGAGAGGAAGTTATAAAGAGACGGACGCAGTTCAGGCTTGCCAAGGCAGAGAAGCGCGCTCATATCCTCGAGGGACTCCTTAAGGCCTTGAAAGACATAGATAAAGCCGTTGCTATATTGAAGGGGGCAAAGGATGTTACTGCAGCAAAGCTTCTGTTAAAGAGGAGCTTTGGCATAGACGACGAACAAGCCCAAGCTATACTCGACATGAAGTTGCAGAAGATTGTGGGCTTAGAGAGAAAGAAGCTCGAAGACGAGCTTGGAGCTTTACAGGCCCAAATAGAGGAGTTCACATCCATCTTATCAAACAGGGAGAAGCTCCTTGCTGTTATAAGGAGTGAGCTGCTCGAGGTTAAACAAAAATACGGCGATGAGCGCCGCACAGAAATTCTAGAGGATTACACACCTCACGAAATTGTAGAGAAAGCCATAGTCATTCACACCGCAGAAGGCTACATAAAGCGTGTTCACCCATCTGCTCTCAAGGCTCAGCATAGGGGTGGGGTGGGCATGCGTATAACCGCTCAAAACTTGCACGTGCGTGACGTCGTGTCTGCTACAACGGTAGATAATCTCCTCGTTTTCACAGATTTGGGCAAGGTGCACAAAGTCTCAGTTTCATCCATACCTATAGCTGACCGCTATGCAAAGGGTATGTATTTAGGCAACCTTATAAAACTCGGCGAGAATGAAAAGCCGCTTACAATTGTTAAAGCCAAAGACGCTGGCTACGTCGTAATGGTTACACAACGCGGCCTTATGAAGAGAGTTGCCATCTCTGCTTTTGACCATATACGCGCCGGTGGCATACGGGCCATAAACTTTAAAGAGGGTGATAAGCTAGCGGATGTGACCTATGGCAACGGCGATGAGCTTGTCTTCGTCGCTACAAGAGAAGGGAAGGCCATAATCTTTCCACAAGAGCAGATTAGAGCTATGGGGAGGGCTGCAGCCGGCGTTAGAGCCATTCGTTTGTCAGAAGGGGATGCTGTGGTCAACGTGTCCCTCATTCCACGCGATGAGTTCGACTCAGCAACGCTGGAAAGAGCTGAAAGAGCAGAAAAAGATGCAGAGGAAAGTGAAAAGGCGAATGCCGAGAAAGATGAAAAAGGGCTGAGTGAAGAACAGCAAATGAGTGAGAGAGCAGAAGAAGCCGGAGAAGCAGGAGAGAAGATCGTTCCTATAAAAAAAGGAGGTATACTAACTGTTACGTCTATGGGCTATGGCCGCTTTACGTCTCCAAAGCTGTACAGGGTTCAGAGAAGGGGCGGATCTGGCATTATAAATGTGAAACTGAAAGAGGGTGAACACGTTGTCTTTTCTAAGTATGTGCACAAAGAAAGCGATATCCTTCTGAGCTCCAAAAAGGGTATGATTTTAAGGACTTCGTGTCAACAGATACCCATGTATGGCAGAGCCTCGCGAGGTGTCCGTCTCATAAAAGTCAAGGATGACGAAGTTAGCTCTGTGGTGGTGTTAACATGAAGCTTTCTGAGAGCTTTGGAAGGTGGAATGGCAAAGACAAGGCAGAGGCAGCAAGGGTAACAAAGACGAAGGAGCAAAGAGGGGCGGCTAAGGCAAAGATAACATCTGCGAAATCTTTATTTGTTGTTTCCCTATTGGTTGTTTTGCTAGCAGCTGTTCCACTCTCTTTCGCTGAGAATGACTGTTATCCTCAGTTTAAGACGCCTCTTACTGTTCATGTTGTTGATTCAAGGGGTTATGCCATACCCAATGTAGCAGTTTGGATTTACTACCAGAAATCGTCGACGTACAGAAAGTACGTTAATGGCAGATACGAAGCTGTTTACACACTAAGCGGACCCAGATACACGGATAAGGGCGGTATGGCAGATTTTTTCCTGTACAATAATGAGCCTAATGCAGATAAGCTTGACTGCAATGTGCGAGTTATCGTGAATTTTTTCGGCGAGAATTATACAGCGACACTTTCTCTTGAAAATAAACCAACACCGTTTGAGGTAAAAATAGAGGATGCTACAACAATTCCTGTTCAGGTTTATGAAGAGGGCAAACCTGTATCGTCCTTTTCCATTATCTTTGATACAGCTAATGGTGGAAGCCAATCGTACAGTTTTAATGGGTCTTTAGCCTATTTGACTGTTCCTTTTGGGAAACTGAGCGGTTATCTTTATCTTCCATATAGAGGCATAAAACGCATCTTTTACGAGGATATAACCAAGAATTACTCTGGCCTAAGAATTGACTTTACGCGAGAACCCCTCCAAATAAGCATTTCAGATGATATAGGGAAAGGCATTCCTTTCACTGCAGATATGGACGGCAAACTTTACTCATCAAATGGCGAACCACTCACAGTTATGCTTTACTCTAAGGATTACCCTCTAACTGTGCATGCAGCCAACTCTACAATACACGCCACAGTTAATCCTGCTATGCGCGTCTTCACTTATGTTGTTGATACGCATGCTCCCTTTGTGTCGAATGTGCTTGTTAACTATTCGGCTGAAGAGACAGAAAAGTCGGGCACGCTTTCTTTTGTTCTTTCCTTCATAGCCCGCGACGTGGGCAGAGAAGCTTCGGGTATTTCTTCTATAGACGTGAGGTATAGGCTGGGCAATAGCAAAGCAAGCGATTACCCTCTTTCCTCATCCGTTAAATTCGACGGCGAAAAATATGTAGCAAGACTTTACGACGCCAAAAAGGACAATATTTACTTCATGATAAACGTGAGTGATGTGTGGGGCAACTATAGGCTTGTTTACGGTAAGATTCTTCTTAAGGCAGAGACTGAAGAGAGTGGACAAAATACCTCACCTCCTTCCACAGGAACTAATACAAACATTTCTAGCAATGCATCCAATGCCTCGCAGGGACAGGGCTCGGCTCAAGCAGCTCAGACAGGAACAGGCACAAGCTCCTCAACGAAGCAAAAACCGAAGGGTAAAGGTATAGATTGGATTTTCATTCTAAAGATTATTGGCGGCATAATTGGGCTCATTGTTATTATAGGCATTCTATATACGATAAAAATCATGTACATCGATGAGGAGTAGTCTATGAGGGTTGTTGGCTTGAGTTTGGCTTAGGAAGCTGGGCGACAGTCTAAGTATCTTGGTTAAGCTGAGAGGAGGAAGAGAGAAGGCTCAGATAAACTTTAGGCAAGTTTTTTGTAATTAAATGGCAGACTTATTGTCAATATCAAAAAAATATTTGGGGCTGCTAGATGACGTGTATGGCAGAGGAGGGTTTGGAATAAGAGGAAGAGATTATGGCGAGAGGAATCTTTAATGCTGAGAGCGGAACATTGAAAAAGAGAGGGCATACAGGTAAGAAGAGAGCCAAAAAGAGACCTACAAGAGCAGATAAAGAGAAGAACAGAAAAGCAGTTCGCTCTACATCCAATGAAGGTGGCTCTGCAGTTGAAGATGACTCTGCAATTAAAGGAGTTAAAGGTTTCAATTGGCCCTTTTCTACAGACGATATTTGGCAAATATACAGCTTGCTAAAACAGCATTATGGTCCTCAGACAAGATGGTGGCCTGGTGAGGGCACGTTTGAAGTGGTTATAGGAGCTGTGCTAACCCAAAACACCGCTTGGGCCAACGTGGACAAGGCGCTGAAAAATCTTAGAAAAGCCCACGCAGTAACACCACAAGCCCTTGCTTCTATAGACGAGAAAAACCTAGAAGAGCTCATTCGGCCCGCGGGCTTTTATAGGCAAAAAGCCTCTAGGCTAAAGGCCGTCTCAAATCTTTTCTTAGGTGGCGCTTCTTCACCTTCACGAGATGCACTTCTCGCTATTAAGGGCATAGGTAAGGAGACAGCAGATAGTATTCTGCTTTATGGCTACAATAAGCCTTTTTTTGTCGTCGATGCTTATACGAAGCGTTTAGTGTGCAGAATAAGTGGAGCTTGCTCTCTTACATACGACGAGATACAGGCAGTTTTTGAATCTGGGTTGAGAGAGGGCTTAAAGAAGAATCTCCAGTCGTCTTCATCGTCTTTGCCCTTTTCATCCGCGTCTGTTGGCTTGGCAGAGATCTTTAAAGAACTGCACGCACTGATTGTTGAACATGCGAAAGCCATCTGCCTAAAGAGAGCCCCGAAGTGCGAGAGCTGCCCTTTAAAAGCAGTTTGCAAAAAGGAAGGAATCAATGCCACACATTCAACAACAACCTATTGAAGAGAAAGGTTCTCTTGAAAGTCAAGGTGCTGTAGAAAAGCCCAGTGAGCAGTTGAAGGGCAAAGAGTTGCTAGAGACAAGCTTTCCAGAGCAAAGGTTGGAATCTGCTCAGTCCTTAGGAGAAGCTGCACCTTCTCTTTCTGCTATGGACGGGTTTTCCCCTTTAGTTGGAGCTGATTTTAAAACGCTGGGTTCTCAGCTTGCTGAGCTCTCTAAAAAACTTTCAGATCCTTCTGCGTTAAAAGCTATAGATGATCTTATAGGCGCTTCCCCCCTGCTTTTGGGTATACAAGGACATCTCTTTAAAGTTGCGGCCATGTCATTAAAGGAATATTGTATAACTTATGGCTGCGAAGAGGAACAAAAGCATTACATAAAGGAATGGGAACGCAAGGCTGAGCTGCTTAAAGCTGTCGAGGAGGACAAGAAGAGAAAAGCCAAGCTTCTTTCGAGGCATCTCTATCCAGCCAGCTTAAAGGCGCTCAGAATGGAGGTGCTCAAAGCCCTTAAGGAAGGCCAGCCAGAAGCTGAAGCCCTGCTCGAAAAGAAAGCGGAGAAGGCAGGGACAAGAGAAACTACACATATCTCTTTATCGTCGATACTGAAAAAGCCTACGAAGCTGGCTCCCCATTATTACGCAACGCGCTTCATCTACACGCTGCAGGAGGCTGAAAAGGCCATTTCAGAAGGCAAGATCTCTTCTGTTATAAGCATGGCTTACTCTGTTCCTGTTGAAGAGTTGAGAAGTGCTCTTTTTGGCGCAGCCATTGCAGAGCTCGTTAATAACGGGAAAAAGGACGAAGCAGCTAAACTCATAGATGAGGCAGAGAAGCGCGGATTGCCCTTCAAGCTACGCATAGACAGCAAAAAAGCCTTTGAGCATACGTTTTTTGTAGTTGAGACTACCGAGGGCAAGGCAGAGATTCACAGAGCAGAGGGCAAAGCCAAAATCGTCCTTTTTGACGGCAAAGAGAAGAGCCCCCTTGTAACAATAATTGAAGGTGATGTGAAATCCATCTTTATAGAAGGCAAGGAAGGAGATTTCAAATTGCTTATAAATGGCGAGGAAGTTGATGAGGAGGAGCTTAAACGAGCTGGAGGCAAGCTTTCCATAAAAGGGCCAGCAATCATTGAAGTGCAGTCTAGAAAGGGCAAAGTAACTGTATCTGTCAAGGAGCCCCTTATTCTTCATCTTGTTGTGCGTCTTTTGGGTGTGTCCAATAAAGACCATGAAGACATGAAGAAGGAAAAGGCGAGAGATAAAGAGGTAAAGAAAGACGTAAAGAGAAGGGATGAGAAACAAAAATGAGATGGTAAGGGTTAAAAAGACCTTTATTCATTCTGTGGCATGGCCCTACCTTTTAAAGAAGTAGCAGACTTCCTTTACAAGACGGAAAGTGTGAGCTCTAGACTGGATATAACCAACTTCTTAGCTGAGCTTTTTAAGAAGACAAAGCCTGAAGAAGCTAGAAAGCTTTCGTATCTTCTTTTGGGCAAACTGGCTCCAGATTATGAAGATATAGAAATCGGTGTGGGTGAAAAACTTCTGTTCAAAGCTATGTCTCTCTCCTCTGGCCACCACCTTGAACAGATACAAAAACTCTGTGCAAAGATTGGTGAGATCGGCAAGTTAGCTGAAGAGCTCATGAAGACGAAAAGGCAAAAACAGCTCTTTGCTACGCCTTTAACGCTTGAGTACGTTTATGAAATGCTGTACAAAGTCTCGACTGCAAGTGGGGAAGGGAGCATAGAGAAAAAAATAAAGTATGTTTCAGAGCTCTTCAATTTGGCGAGCCCTTTGGAGGCGCGCTACATAGCACGCATACTCGTCAACAAGTTACGAGCGGGTATAGGCGAGCCCACTATTCTCGACGCGCTAAGTTGGGCTAAGACAGGAACAAAAGAGCTGAGGGAGCAGATTGAGCGCGCTTACAATCTGTGTGCTGATATTGGTTTAATAGCTGAAACTACCATGAAAGATGTAAAGCTTCTCAAGGACTTTACGATAACTCCTTTGACGCCTATACGCCCCGCCTTGGCTGAGCGCCTACCTTCTGCCGAAGCCATATTTGAAAAGTTAGGCACATGCGCTGTCGAATACAAATATGATGGCTTCCGCATGCAGATACATAAGAAGGGCAAGGAGGTGCGCATATTCTCGAGGCGTCTCGAGCGCATGGATCAAATGTTTCCCGACGTAGTTAAGACAGTCAAAGAGCTACCCTACGATACAATTGTCTTCGAAGGAGAGGCCCTTGCCTACAACGAGGAAGAAGACCGCTTCTACAGCTTTCAAGAAACTATGCATAGAAGGCGCAAGTATGGCATAGATAAGGCTCAGGAGAAATGGCCTCTTCATGTGCATGCTTTTGACATCATGTATTTGGACGGCAAAGCTCTTATTGATCTGCCTTTAAAGAAGAGGCGCGCTCATCTAGATAAGATCTTCCCATTTGGCCCCAACTTGAGGAAAAGCCATTACGTCATTGCCAAATCCGCAGGTGAAATACAGCGTCAGTTTGACACGGCCATGAAGAAAAAACTTGAGGGTATAATGGCCAAAAACCTAAAGGCACACTATATTGCTGGCAAGAGAGGCTTCGCTTGGATAAAGTTTAAGAAGAGCTACGGAAAGGCCGTCGATACAGTTGATGCAGTTATTGTAGGTTATTATAGAGGAACGGGGCATAGGGCGAAATTTGGCTTTGGTGGTGTGCTTGTAGCTGTTTACAACGATGAAAAGGATGAATTTGAAACCATAGCAAAGGTGGGCTCGGGCTTCACAGAAGAGGAAATGCAGCAGTTTAAGGAGATGTTGGACAAAATACGTATAAAGGAAAAGGACAAGCGCGTTAACAGTAAGCTCACGCCAGATTTTTGGGTAGAGCCTAAGTACGTCATCGAAATTATGTTTGATGATATAACGAGAAG
>WAMF01000014.1 GCA_015522475.1 Microcaldota archaeon | reverse complement strand
TCCACAGACTGAATAAACTGAAGACGTGGCACAAGCCATGATTCACTCGCTTTGCCTATTTTTATTGTAATAGTTTATTGTAATGGGTTTTGCTTATGAAAGTGAAAAACATCAAAAGCGTTAAATATGAGGACCAACAGAGCCAAGGCGAAGACAAAGCCCATTCTCCTTTAGAATACACGGCTGAGCTGGAGATCAAAGCCAAAGCAGTTGAAGGCAAAGCAAGAGAACAACTCCTCAAAGCCATAGAAAAGGCCTTGCCCATTCAACATAACAAGCGGTTCTCAGTTAAGTTGAGCCGGACTGAGCGGACAGGAATTAAGCAAGTAAACAAAAGAGAAAAAGCCTCGAAGGAAACATTGAAGCTCTCCATATGGGCAAGTGATGCAACAGCCCTAAGGGCTGCTTTAAATAGTTATCTGCGTATACTCCAAGTAATTGAGAAACTCGAAAGCCAAGAATGAAGGAAGATAATGGGTGAAAAGCAAAAATAAAAAACGGCCGACGAGCAATAAAAAATAGGAGGGTGAGTAGTATGGTAGATGGAAGTATAAGCCCGGGTGGTCCAAGTGGGCAACCACCACTTGGTGGAGATATAGACAAAGAAATTGTGGAGTACAACAAGCTGGAAAAGCAGCTTCAGCTTGTAGTGGCTCAGATTTACCAGTTCGAGGCTCAAAAGATTGAGATGCAAAAGGCTCTTGAGCTCATAGAGCAGAGCAAGGAGCCCGTTTACAAGTCTGTCGGCGGCGTTCTTGTAAAGGTTGAGAGAGATAAAGCCTTAGCAGACTTGAAAAAAAGCCTCGAGCTTTTGGACATAAAACTTAAGAAGCTGAAGGAGCAGGAAGAATCCCTACAAAACAAATTCAACAGGCTCGCCAAGCAGTTGGAAGAGAGGATGAGCCATGGCGGTCTCCCCCCAACTTCTGCGTGAGCTCTTCTCTTCTTTTTACAAAGAGTGGAAGGACAAAAAGCTTGTATTTGCTATGCATAGACACGCCGATATAGATGCTCTTGCCTCTTCGTACGTGCTCTCGACATTTTTTCCCAAATCAATAATTGCAGCCCCAGACGAAATGAACAGTCAAGCAAAACAGCTAGCCCAAGACTACAACATAACATATGAATACTTAGACGACGTAGATCCCCACATCCCCCTCGTAGCTGTGGACACAAGTCATCCTGCTATGTTGCCCCAAGCTGCTAGCAGAGAAGTTGTTGCTATATTCGACCATCATCAACAGGCAGAGGACAACCTAAAAAGCAACTTTAACATTATAGACAGCGAAGCTAAGGCTACAGCTGAAATAGTGGCGCTCATAGCACCCGAAGAACTCGACCAAAAGAGAAGTTGCCTATTGGCTATAGCCATATTATCAGACACTGCTCGCTTTATAGACGCCACAGAAAGGACGCTCGACACGTTCGTAAGCTTATACAAAGCCTGTGGAGGGACATACGTCGACATTCTAAAAGAAGCGTTTCCACCAAAGCCATTAGCTGAAAAGAAAGCTGTGTTACAAGCCCTCTCAGAAACACGTTTTATAAGAGCTGGAGATAAATATATAGCTTACACAAAGACGGGCTTAAGGGAGGGAGAAGTAGCGACGTATCTAGCCGAAGCTGGGGATATAGGGTTAGCATTCGTAGACGATGAGAAGCTGAAAGCCACGCGCATATCTGCCAGAGCAAACAGGCATATAGACATTGAGCTGAATAGAGTGATGGCGGATATAGGTAAGCACTTCGGAGGAAATGGTGGCGGCCATAAGAAAGCGGCTGGCTGCATAGCTCCAGCTCCTATTGATGAGGTTATGGTTTATACCCTCAAAAAGGTAAAGGCCTTTGTGGAGGAGAATGACAACAAAGCTCAGTAAACAAGTCTGTAAACTAATTAAAAAATTAATAAGTGAGGGTGTGATTAAAATGAAAGTGTGGCATGCGTTCTTCGAAGGTAGAGTGCAAGGTGTGGGCTTTCGCTTCACAGCAGAACAGCTCGCCTTTAGACTAGCAGCTAAGGGTTGGGTAAGGAATCTGCCAGACGGGCGCGTAGAACTTCTCACAGACAAGAAAGAGCTCGTGGATGCTCTGGCAAAGCTCAAACAGCCCTACGGCGTCTATGTGCTTCATACGGACATCGAAGAAAAAGAAATAGACGACAAAGAAGTAAAAGAAGAGCTAGGGGACAAATTCGAAGTTCGTTTTTAATATCCATAGCTGTTTTTACAACCTCTTTGTTTATTCTTCAAACTCTATAGCACTGCCACCGACGAGTAATCCCTGCTTTAGGCGAAGCTTAGCCCCGTTGTCGAGAAGAAGTGTGAAGAGCTGCTCGCCAGCATGCTCACCCTTTTTTATACTCACGTCTATGATTGTATGCCCCCTAAGCTTATCCATCATAAGCTCATCTTCCATTTTGCTGAGCTCCGCTAATGACGCGTTGGGATCTGGAGTTATTTCAACTCTAGCCCCTTCCTTGTAGAGCTGCTTCAGCTTCCCACTCTTCTTAGCCTCGAAGAACTCTGTAGTAGTTAGCTCTACAACGTCCACTTCCCAAACCCTTCCGGCTTCGTCTACATTGTAAGCCTTGCCTGCCTTTGGCTTTACATGGCCTACAACTCTAGCTGAGGTCCTCGTCTCAACAATGTCGCCCGCTTTATTGACAATGTAAAATGCCGACGGTTCAACATCAATCTGTCCTACGACACGCTTATGCTTCAATGAAGCTTGTTGGCCTTTCTCTTTAAGGGATTCTCGGCCTTCATTGCTCCCTTCATTTTCTTTCCCCATATTCCCACCTCTCAATACATTTATGCTTCTTAAGCCATTAGACATATTAGGGCATTTAGGCATCTCCCACGGTCTTTAAAAAACTAGAGGATG
>WAMF01000013.1 GCA_015522475.1 Microcaldota archaeon | reverse complement strand
ATAATAGCGTTTGGCTACTATGTGCCCTCTATAGCTTCATGGGCAGTGCCCCTTGGTGGCATCTTAGCCATTATAGGCGGCGTTTGGGCAGTCTACGAGAAGTAATTCCTTCTCTTCTTTCTTTTTTATTATTGAAAGCGGAACTAACGTGGCTCATTTCTATGGATTATTTTTATGATCTCTCTATTTTTCTTTTTAACCACTCAGCAGCCTTTCTTACATAGTAATTTTCACTTTTTAAGTAGTTCAGCAATATCTCCTTTGCAGCTCCATCTTTTGGAAAGTTAATAAAAAGAACAAGACCAAAGCGTTTTGTCCAGGTGTTTTTACTCTTTAAAGAGCGCAAAGCTAGCTTTTTTATGTCCTCTTTCTTTTCCTTTAAAATGGCCCCCACTCCCTGCGTAGCTAGGGTATCTGTGGTGGGCCAATCTCTCAACGTTTTAGAGAAGGTATTTAGCAGGTTCATCGTTTTTTCCACATCCCTTCTCCCTATTCTTCCCAGCAATTTCGCAGCGATGATTCTTGACTCCACCTTTCCATCTTCCCATAGAGAAGAGACGTCTTCAAAAGAGGCACCATCCCTGGTCCATTCAGAGATCATAGGATTAATCCTAGCTAGTTTTACTCCATATACATCCTCATGAACCTTTATGGTCCTAAGCCATTGTTTCTTCTCGTTCTCCTCAGCATTAGACTTAAGAAAATCTATTACTGCAAGAGCTATACTTTTTCCTTTGTTCATCTTCTCACCGTTCTAATAAAAACCACAAGCCCCCGGAGGGATTTGAACCCTCGACCTACCGCTTACGAGGCGGTCGCTCTGCCGCTGAGCTACGGAGGCGTGCGCAGCTGGTAGCTACCAATCCATAGCTGCTAAAACAGCTGAGCTTAGAGGCCGAAGTTTTTATAAAAGACGGTCCTTGAGCAGCTCAAAGGCCTTATCCACGTTAAGGTCTTCAAGCCCCTTTTGATAAATTTGAGCTTCCACGGCATATAGAAGCGTCGTTGTAGAGGTCAAGACTAGGAGCGCCCCTAAGAGCGGGTTTGTGAGTGTAGCCAGAAAGCCACCCCATACGCCGGCAAACCCGATGGTTTTCTCTATTAAGTAGGAGCCGTCTTTTTTGTGAGAGAATATTCTATGAAGCAGTGCCCACTCTGCTAGCTTCTCTTTAGGAAAGAGGAGCTCTTCCACTTCTCTTCCCAGCTTTATTGAAATCTTGCTTCCAAGGAGTGCAAAGGCAAGTCCCCAGAAAACATCTCCTCTTGAGACATCACTTTTTTCTACGAGGGCTATTGCTGTTCCCACAGACGGGCTCAAAATAATGCTGCTTCCTATCAGCGTTGTGGTTATGTGGGCTCCGTCAAGCTTTTTGAACCTTTCTAATGCCTTCTTAACGAGCATTTTGCCGTATTTTCTTTCGTATTCTGCGTATCTTTTCCCTTTGCTTCTTCTCTTGCTTTTGAGCCTTTTGAGTTGCATAATCTGTTCTTGCATGGATATATTTTTAACCTTACGCTTACGCGTTCTGTCTTGATATTTTAGACGCTCCTTCTTGCTGGACTGTCCGCACAATCCACAACTATTAAAAACACTTCCTCCTCAAATAGGCCCAAAGTAAAGGTGATGTTTCATGGATAGGCAACTTCTATTCGCGTTCGTAGTCGTGGCTCTTCTGTTTTTAGCGGTCGTTCTCTCGGGCTGTGTGAGTTCTGGCATAACGAAGTGTTCAAAAGCCACAGATTGTAAGACGTGGCAAACGTGCAACCTTAGCTCTCATACATGCGTTCCAGCCAAAGGTATGTGCGCAGCTAACAAAGACTGCAATGCATGGGAAGTATGCGATTTGAAGACACACGCTTGTATACCGAAGCAAGGAGCTTGCTCTATGGATGCAGACTGTGAGAACTGGCAAGTATGCAACCTTAGCTCCCATACCTGCGTCCCGGCTAAAGGCTTCTGTGCCAGCGACCTCGACTGCAACACATCTACACAAGTTTGTTCAGAAGATCATGTCTGCGTGACAAAACCCGGCTATTGCAACAACGATTACGACTGTGAAGCTGCTTGGCAGATATGTAATAAGCACAGATGTGTGCCTATAGCTGGCCGCTGTTTTACAGATAAAGATTGCAATGCATGGGAAGTTTGCAATGATACAGAATGCATTCCAAAGGAAGGTTTTTGTAATATAGACGAGGACTGTGGTGATTGGCAGTACTGCAATGTCGCTACTCACAAGTGCAGGGCCTTACCCGGCTACTGTGATACAAGTTCTGAATGCAACAGCTGGGAATATTGTTCTAAAGAAACGCACGAATGCACGCCACAGAGAGGAAGATGCAACACAGACAACGATTGCGCAGAATGGGAATATTGCAATCAAGCGGAGAGAAAATGTGTCGTTCTTCCGGGCAGATGCAACATGGACAGTGACTGTGGCACGGGGCAGATATGTGATCCTTACACGAGAGAGTGTAAGTAGTCCCTTTAAAAACATTTTGTTGAAGGAAATGTATTGAGGTGTCATGGCATGTATAGGAAGACCCTTATGGCAGTATTCCTTTTATTACTTGTAGGTAGTGCTCTAGTCTCTGGTGCTGTTGCAAGAAGAGGCTCAACCGGCGCTAGTGGTGAAGCAGCTCAAAGAATAAGTAGCGCTTTGTGCGACTTGTATGACTTGGTAAAGAGCATATTTGGGCCTTTAATCGTGGCTATTGTTGTGCTAGCGGCAGTTATATATGCTGGTGGCCATGTGCTTGGCCAAGAAATGGGTGCTAGAGCTAAGAGCTGGGCTCTTAATCTTATCGTCTATACAATTATAGGTGTGATTCTATTCATAATTCTACCTTACTTATTAGGCAAGCTTGTGCCGAGCCTCGATCTAGAGAAGACTTGTGGGTGAGCCCAGGCAATGAAAATAAAAACCCTCTTTGTTCTCTTTCTTCTTTTTGAAATATTTGCGTTTAGCATGGTGAGTGCAGCTACGAGCAACTTGCAAACTGCTCTTCAACAACTTTGCAAGTTTCTTTATCAGGTTATAGGGAATCTTGCCATTGTTATGGTTGCTCTTTCAAGCATTTCCTATGCTGCTGGCCAGATGTTAGGAGCTGAAATGAGAGCTAGGGCTATTCTTTGGAGCCATAGTTTACTAGCTGGCGCAGTTATAGGTCTGCTTTTAGTGCTTATCATTCCTCAAGTGCTCGCGGCTATGCTTGGTATGACGTACGATCCAAACAACTGTACATTCCATTAATCTCATGCGCAATATAATGTTAAAAAACTCGGGCCCTGACAGATACTGTTTTTAATCTTGCCCTTCTTATCTTTTTATGAATGGTGGAGATGGGCAAGCAGGTGGGGCTCAACTTGAAGCGTCTACTAGCCTAACAGAGCGCTTGACTTATTTACAGGAGATCCCGTCTCTTGCCAAAAATGCATCCGCCGTCTCGATTGCAGGTGGTGTTTCTCTAACAAGCGCGCTTGTTCTGCCCTTTGTTTTTTCCCTTATTGGGGAGAGCCCAACAAGAACCAACAGCCCGAAAAATAATCCACCACCTACGCCGTTCGGGGCTGCGATGGCTTTGCCTTCCACTTTAAAGATTACTCAAGTGAACGTGGCTATGCAACAATTCGAGTTGCCGCAGCCCGTCGTTGTGAAAGGGCAAGAAATCCAAGCGGCTCAGGCTCAGATTCAGCGCTTTAAGGAGCCGGGCTTGAAACTCGCAAATTCCTCTTCGTCAACTTCGTCGCCGCGGTTCAAGAAGGATGTCGTGTATAAGGAGAGCGAGATAGAAGATGGCTTTGCCCTTGTTTATGTAGATCCAACGACGAAGAAAGTAGAGGTTTTTCCTGTAAAGCACAAGATAAAGATAAAGGACATAGACTACATTGTTGCAGAGGCATCTGTTGCCAATAGAGACCCTACACTCGTTGATGATTATATAGCGGCTTCTTTCGTCGATGAGAAAGCCAAAAAGAAGGTAGAAGGCCAGATTGAGAAGCTTGCCAAAGAACTTGACAGAGAGCTCGACGGCAAAAAAGGGCCTTTTGGCCAATCTTTTGACACAGACGTGCTTAAAGATGTCGACGATATAATTAAGGAAACACCTAAGAACATGGACAAAGCTGCTGAGAGAAAAGCCGCTATCCTAAAAAAGCTGGATGAGCTGGAGAAGCTGTATGGCGAGGCTATAGACGACATAAAAAAGAATGGCTTAGAGCACTTTGCCAAGCACATCTTGCCAAAGTTTCCCAAGCTAACCCAAAAACGCCTGAAGTGGCTCATAGAGCATAAAAAAAGTGTTGCCCTCCTCTTGCGTGTTTTAGAAGCTGAGCGCCTCTATACTAAATGGCTCAAAGAGAGGTTAAGCAGGCTTTCTGTGCGCGAGTTCATAGCTTTAGCTAAGAAGCTCGTTATGAATGGCCTTCTGAAGAGCATCGCCGGCTTTCTCCATTTGAAGTTGGCTTAAAGTTTTGCAAAGTTTCTCAAGTTATGTATGTTTTGTAAGCCTTTGAGGCTCCTCTAAGCCTTTGTAGGCTTTGAAGCGTCTTCTGTGCGGGCGTTAACGTCTATGTGCTTTTATGAGCTTAACGAGCTCTTCGACGCTGGCGTTTGTTTTTACACCTTCACTGTCTATGTGTGTGGGCTCGGCTTTGTATCCCTTCTGTCTAAGTAGGCTTATAACTTTCTTTACAGAAAGCATGTTACCCTTTATGCCATAGCGCTTAAACACGTCTGGCAGAGAGAAAAAGTAGGGCTTATCTATGTTCAGCTCTTTCTCGAATGCCTCGACGTATACAAGGCTTTTTCGCCACAATCCGCGTTTTCCTCCTTCCCCTTTTTCACCTTTCTCTTTCTTCTCCTGTTCAGCTCTTTCCTTTGCTTCCCTTGCTTTTCTTTCCATTTCTTTAATTGTTTGCTTGTCGTGAAGAGGACCTAGCCAAATAGGGCCATATGCCTTTTTTGTGAAGGGGTCGATGGCTCTGCCTATAAAGAAGAGCGTTTTCCTAGCTGCGTCTTCGCCCTTTTGGACACGTAGGATTGTTTTGAATTGATGCCTGTAGTAAAAACTGACAAGGGGCTCCACACCAGCGTTTAAGAGCAAAGCTGTCTCTGCAGCTGCTCTTATAAGGATGCGGAGCCCTGTCTCATGGCAGAAGCTGTTGTGCAAGGGCTCCACCTTGTAATATTTTCTCGCCGCTTCTTTTTGAAGGCCACATAACACTGGCCCATCTGTGGCGGTTATGGAAAGATAAGCGGGCCTTTTTCTGGCGCCCGTTCTCACGAGGTAATAAAAAGCTGGCCAAAGGAAGGGTATGGGGCTGCCAAAGGGATCGAGCTCGATGAACGTGTATTGCTCGTTTATGGCGTCGTTGGATGTAAGGAATTCAACGACGTCCCTATGCCAAACCTTACCTTTAACGCCGTTTTTCTTAACATTTCTCTTGCACCACTCGACAGCTCCTTTGCTTAAATCGAGGAAATCCACGTCGAAGCCCGCTTCTTTAGCATAGCGCAGCCCTCTTACACCACTTGCAGTGAAGGCGTCGAGCGCTTTTATAAATGAGCCTTGCTTTCGCGCTGCTCCTCCTTCATGTTCCGCCTTTTCCTCTTCGCAGCTCATTATGGCCTTTGCAGCTAGCACGCTGAGTGACCTGCTGAGCTGCATATGCGGATTATAGAAAACAGATGGGCAGAGCTCTATTTCTACAGCTCCTTCTACAACATGCTTAGCATGCAGGGCATGCTTGGTGCACTTTGTATGCACAGCATGTCCAATGTCTCTTGAGGTGCTTTTTGGGCCGCTCGATGGTCTGGAAGGCTTGGAAGGGGATTTGAAAGGGGGCTTGGAAGATGGCTTGGAAAAATTGGAAGGCATGCCATCCATATGCTACTCAACTTTTTAAAAGCTCCCTTCCAAAAGGCTATGATGGACTATCACAGGCTTCGCGAGATTGAACGAGAGGAGCTCTCAAACAGTGAGTTGGTGGAGGTGCCAGATGACTTTTATGAGCAAATGGCAGAGCTTGAAGCAGAGTCTTCTGCCAAGATGAAGACCAACCCAGAGGAGTTTTACGGTGAGTACATGGGTGTGCTCCGCTCCATAGAGAAGATTATAGCGAAGCGCACAGAGAAGATTGTGTTCTTTGCCTCAAAGGGCGAGATGCCAGAACATCTTGTTGGGCCAGAGGAGGATTTCTTCATGCGTGTGTATACTGCTGTTCAAGATTTCCAAAAAGAGGTAGAAGCAGTTAAAGAGGGCAAAGCCGGAAGAGTTGGAGCTGGAGATAAACTTGAAAAGAAGGCTGAGAGGGCTGAAAAGGCTGAGAAGATCGATGGCAACGATGGCAAAAAAGAAACAGAAGCGCATGAAACGAGAGAGGGCAAAGAGGATGGCAATTTGAGCACAGAGAGTTCGTCAAAAAAGGCTTCTTTTTCTGAAGAGGGGTTAGAAGACCTCTAAAGGACAAAGGGCAAAAAGGCGAAGGCGGTAGTAAGACGAGTAAAAGGGAATTTATAGAGTGGAAGGGTATCAAAAAGTAAAGAAGAGCAAAGAAGGGCAAAAGGGAAGCGCAAGGGGATAAGGAAGACAAAAAACCAAGATAATAAGATAAAATAAAAAATAGGGAAATAAGAAAACAGGATAAGCTACACAAAATTATACGGAGCCGAAAAATCGTGAATTAAATCGTGAATTGTGAAAGGTCATGCATCTCTTTCTGCTATTATTCAATGGCCTAAAAACTGCAGAGACTACGCTTAAAAACACTTGGGCTCCATTTCCTCTGTGTATATAGAAGCAGTCGACCTTTCGGGCTTCAAGTCTTTCAAAAAGGCACACGTCGTATTCAGTCCAGCCGTAAATGCCATAGTGGGACCAAACGGCTCAGGAAAAAGCAATATATGCGACGCTATTCTCTTTGCTCTCGGTGAGGGCTCAAAGAAGCGTCTGCGTGTCGACACACTCAAAAAGCTTCTTCATCCTGGCTACACAAAAGCGAGCGTTACACTGACGCTGAGAGATGGGGATAAGCGCTATAGGATAACGCGCACAGTAGCCTCAAACGGGAAGATCACGTATTCAAAGGATGGCATAAACATCTTGCTTAAAGACCTCAAGGAATTCCTTCACAGAAAGAACATGGGCAACGTGAAGAGCTCCATTATCCCTCAGGGCGAGATAGATAAAATTGTGCACATGAAGCCAGCTGATAGAAAGATATATATCGACGAACTTGCAGACACGGCCATCTATGAGATGAAAAAGGCAGAGGCCATGAGAGAGCTCGAGGCTGTCTCTGCACGTATAGATGAAGCTAACCTTATTATAGGCGAGAAACTTCGTATACTCCGCGACCTTGAGAAGGAAATGGAGCAAGCCAAAAAATACAGAAATCTAGAAGAGCGCCGTAGGGATTTGAAGGCAAGCATTCTTAAGAAGCAGCTCGACGACGTAGGCAGAATGCTCTCTAGACAAGAATCGCAGAAGGCTCAACTAGAGGCTGAACTCAAGGAATGGCAAGCTAAGCTTCAAGATGTAGAGGAACGCGTAAAGGAGCTAGCTGAAGAAAGGGCAAAGCTCGACGAGAAGCTCCTTGCTATAAAGGAAAGGGATGAGCTGTTCAAAAAGGCGGAAGCCCTCAAAGGCGAAGAAAAAGTCATAGCAGTCCAGACGAAAGAGCTAACAGATCAAAGAATTAGGGCTGAAGAAGAATTGAAGACCATAGAAGAAGAGCTGGCAGAAAAAGTTAAAAAACTCGACCATCTAAAGGAGGAGTCCAACATTAAACTCGAGGAAGTTAAGGAGATGAAGGAGCTCTCAGCCATAGATGCAGCCATCGAAAGCTTGGAAAAACAAATTGCAGAGCTCGAAGAGAAAAAAGCCAATGTGGAAAAAGAACTTGAAAAGTTCTCAGCTTTAGCCTCTCCAGAAGAAGAAAGCACAGACGTGGAAAGAGAGCTCTCGCTTATAAACACGAAGACAACGCAGCTATTTTCCAGAGAGAAGACGCTCAACGAGCGCCTAAGGAAAGTGGACAGCAAGCTTATAGACCTGAGGGAAAAGTACGCTGTGCTTAGAGCCAGCGTTTCGACGTCGCAGGGCAGCACCTATCTTCTCATAGATGAACTTAGAAAGAGCGGCAAAGTCCAAGGTATATTCGGCAGAGTTATTGACCTTATAGAGTTTAGCTCCTCCCTCGCGGAAGCTGTAGATGCAGCGGGCGGCTCACGCCTTGCTTACATTGTAGTCGACAATGTCGACACCGCTAAGACCATCATATCCTACTTAAGGAAGGCAGAAGCAGGAAAGGCAACCTTCATTCCGCTCGACGCTATAAAAAGCACAGCTGAGCCAACAAAGGGCGAGTTGCCTTTAATGACAGACATGATTCAATACGATCCTGCATTTGAGAAAGCCATAAAATTTGTCTTCGGCGATACTGTTTTAGCTAAGGATTTTGACGATGCCAATAGGCACAAGGGCAAGTTCAGGCGCATAGTGACGCTAAAAGGTGAGGTTTTCGAGAGCAGCGGCATTATATCTGGCGGAAAGAGTAAGAGCAGCTTAGCCAGTTCAAAAATGGTCGAGACAGTTAGGCAGGAAATGGATACATTGAGGGAAGAAAAGGCAGCTATTCTCAATGAGCTTACATCCATTAGGGAGGAGCTCTCGTCGCTGAGGGCTGAAAGAGCAAGGCTTCAAGCCATGAAAAAAGAAAGGGATAAAATCATAAAGCAAGCAGGCGGAGAAAGTTCGTCGTCTATAAAAGAAAAGCTTTCTCAGCTTAAGGCGGAACTCAAAGGCATCGTGCCCAAGCTCGACATGTTGAGAGGGGAGCTAACTAAGAAAAAGGTCAAGAGAAAATCCCTAGAAGCAAAGGTCCAAGATAAAATAGCGGCGTTTGCTTCAAAGAAGGAACGTATAAAGGCAAAGCAGGAAATGGCTCTAGCGCTCGAGCGCGAAATAGAGAAGCTCAGAGTCAAGAGAGAGGAGCTAGCAAAGCACATCTCTTCCTTAATATCTAGAGAAAGAACACTTAGGGATAAAAAGAACATTATCTCAGCTAAGCTCGTCGACTTAGAAGAGACTCTGTCCAAGAAGTACAAAGAAATCGAGGCTGTCACAGACAGAATCAAAGCCATCGAGAGAGACATGCAGTCTTTGGGTGGTGAAAAGGCTAAAGCTGAGAAGGAGATAGGCAGAATAGACAAGTCGTTGAGGAATTTGGAAGTATCATTGGCCTCTCTTAAGGAACGCTTCTCTACTCTATCAGAGGAATTCTCCAAAATGGGCTTTAGCTTAAACGGTCTAAATATGTCAAATAGTCGGGATAATCCAAATAATACTCCGTCTACACTCTCCACACAATCTTCTTCCTTAGCCTCTTCATCATCCTCTCCTGCAGCAACCCAAGCATTCAACTTCATAGATGAGCCCCTTTCCAAACTCAAGAAAGAGCTCGAAGACATAGAAAAGCTCATGGCAGGCATGCAGAATATAAACTTCGCAGCAGAGGACACATATGAGAGAATAGAACAAGAGCTAGCTGGCGTCAAAGATAAGCTGGAAAAGCTTAAGCAAGAGAAGGAAGCAGTGCTCCACATGATGGTGGAAATCGAGAAGAAAAAGAAGGATGCTTTCCTAGCTGCATTCGAGAAACTCAACAAAAAGTTCAAGGAAATGTTCGGCTTCATAAAAGACTTTGGCGTGGGTGAACTCGTCTTAGAAAATGCAAAGGACATAGACAAAGCAAAGCTTCACATACGCGTTATAAGGGAAGGTAAAGAGGTCTACATAGACTCGCTTGCTGGTGGTGAAAAGACGCTCGTTTCTCTCTTCTTTCTCTATGCACTCAATGCAGTAAAGCCTTCAGCCTTCTACATATTTGATGAAGTGGATGCTGCACTCGATAAGCTAAACAGCGATAGAATGGCAGAGTTCATAAGAAACCTAAGCAAACAGAGCCAATTCATAATTGTGAGTCACAAAGAGAATGTAGCCTCAAAGGCAGATGTTATCATTGGCGTTAGCAAGCAGAGGGGCGCTTCTAGGTTCGTAGAAATCCGCGTGCCCGACGATGTTAAGAGGAAAGCTGAAGGAAAACCCGAAGGAAGAGATGAAGACGATAAAGAAAAAGATGAGGATAGTAAAAACAAAGAAGCAACAAGAGGTAAAGAGGAAGATAAAGGAAGCGCTACATCCTCTTCCACATAGTCTTCTAATACTTTTGATATCTCTTTGATTATTTCTTTGACTATTCTTTCCCATTCCTTCTCTAAGTACTTCCCTAAACACTTATCTCCTATTTTTTTGTACTTCTTGTCTATTATTATTTATTACTTACTCCTTCTTTTCCACTCTTCTTATCTTTCTTTTCTTTCTTTTTTCAATTTATTCACATATTATTCATTTTAACTATTTTAATATTTCACTATTTTAACACTTCACCCCTTGACCACCACAAGGGGTTTGTTTCTACTGACGGGTGCACTTATCCCAGCCTCTTCTACTGCTTTAATCACGCTGTCCACGTCCTTATATGCTTGCGGCGCCTCTTCGGCAGCGACCTTCCACGTCTTTGGCTTAACGTATATATGCTCCTTTTGCCACAGCTCCTTGACAAGTTCCTCTCCCTTAAATGTGTGTATAGCTTTTCGTCTGCTCATCTCCCTGCCTGCTCCATGGCACGAGCTTCCAAAACTTACATCTAGAGACGCTTCCTTGCCTACAAGGACATAGCTAGACGTTCCCATTGATCCGGGTATAAGCACGGGCTGCCCGACGTCTATATAAGCAGAGGGCAGCTCTTTTCTTCCTTTTGGAAAGGCTCTTGTAGCACCTTTTCTGTGCACCATAAGCCTTTGCTTTTTGCCGTTTACTGTATGCCATTCCTCTTTGGCTATGTTGTGTGCCACGTCATATAAGAGAGGAAGCCCGCCGGCCTTTTCCCCAAACACCTTGTAAAAACTATCTCTTACTTCTTTTGTTATCATTTGCCTATTGACAAAGGCGAAGTTGACGGCTGCCTTCATAGCTGATAAGTAATCTTGGGTTAATTCTTCTTTTATAGGCAAGTACACAAGCTCCTCATCCGGCAAGAAGAGCTTTTTCTCTCGAGCTAGAGGCATGAATGCGTGTATATAATCGCTAGCCACTTGATGGCCAAAACCTCTACTCCCTGTGTGGATCATGACGACAACTTGGCCTTCCCACAGGCCAAAAGCTCTCGCTATTTTTTCGTCAAAAATGCGCTGCACATACTGCACCTCGACGAAGTGGTTGCCTGCTCCAAGCGTGCCTACTTGCCTCTTTCCTCTCTTCTTAGCTGTGGCAGACACTTTGCTCGCATCTGCTTCGGCCATTTTGCCAAACTCTTCCATGTGCTCTTTATCCTCCTTTCTCGCTATGTCGTGTTCTATAGCCCAATCTAACCCATTCTCGACAAGCTCATCCAACGCCTCTCCACTTAACTTCTCTTTTTGCTCAGCCCCTAAGCCCGTCGGTATATGCTTAAAGAGCGTTTCGGCCATCTCTCTTTGCTTTTTCTCCATGTCCTCTCTGCTTAAATCTGTCAGAAGGAGACGGACGCCGCAGTTTATATCGTAGCCTACACCACCGGGTGAGACTATACCCTCTTCAGCGTCGAAGGCAGCTACGCCCCCTATAGGAAAGCCATAGCCTTCATGCCCATCCGGCATAAGCAGTGCTTTTTCGACAATACCCGGTAGAGATGCCACATTTTTGAGCTGCCAGAGTGTTTTGTCCCGCCTCATGCCTTCGAGCAGACCTGGCGTCGCTATAATGTGAGCCGGCACATTCATTGTGCCTTCTTTTTCCATTTCAAATATAGCTGAAGAGAGACGCTTTATAGCCATACTCTCATATCCCTACGTTCTCTTTAAAACGTTAATGTACAGAACTTAAATAGGCTATTCTAGGCCTAAGAGTAGCTCTGTCTTTTCTTGTTGTGAAAGCTTTAAGTCAGATATAAGGAGTTTCATAACATTCCTTAGTTCTCTCTCGTCGAAGAACATTTCAGCCCTTCGTTGGAGAGCACCGAGTCCCCTTTGAATAGCTAATACAATCGTCTGAAGTATGTACGTCCTGTATCCCTTACCACTCTCTATATACTTAATCCTCTTCGTCAGCTCTTTATCCCTTAATTTACGGCTCAAGTCCTTTAGCCGGCTGACGAGCTTCGCTCTGCTTATCCTTTTTCCTTTAAGCACAGCTTTGTATGCTTTGCTCAATTCTTTTATGGGCTGGAAAAGGCGTATAATAAGATAGGGCAGATCTTTAACTGCTTCGCTGCCCCCGAATTCCTTGACGAACTCGCTTACTATGGCACGCGTTAGAACGGGCAGCGTGCTTATGAATCTTTTCGTTAGGCCATACTTTCCTAGTCGAGGGAATTCTTTCTCAGCTTCCTCCCCCTTAAGGATGTAGAGTATAACTTTTACGTGCTTTATGAGAGGCGACTCGCCCTTCTCTTCGCCAAACACCTTTTTATAGTAGTGTTCGATCTCGTAAGCTAGGCCTTGCTCCGGCGAGGCATCGTATTTTTTAGCAAGCCTTTCCTCTATGTCGGAGCCTTCAAGATACTTGTGAAGGAATTGAAACACATCTGCTAAAATAGGGTCTGAGAAGCTCTCAAACGCTTCTTTTATGTCTTCCATTCTCTTGGCTTTTCTTGCTATGAAAGATTCTATAGACGTTATAAGTATATTTGCCTCTTCCATGTAAGTACTCTTGCTGAATTTTTCAAATGCCGTTATAGCAGACGTGGCGTTGCCCAGCTTTGTATAGCATAAGGCTAAGTAGTAATTGGCTTTTCCCGGATATTTCTCGACAGCTTTTTTCAAGTGCTCGACCGCTTCCTTGAAATAATCGACGCTGTTGCTTTCTCTGCCTGCCTTGTAATAGGCTATACCTACATATAAGTGCGTGTCTACTTCTTCTTCATAGTTCAGGCTTTTCTCGTAGTAGTCTATGGCATCCTTTGTATAGTTGTTAACGTAGTAAGCGCTGCCCACTGCTTTTAACACTTCCGCATCTATGTTTGGCACGTGCCTTTTTGACGTTCTCTTTTTATAAGCTTTGTCGTTTAAAGAGGAGTATGCGCGAACTGCTCATTGTCCATACAGATAGAGCCCCTAGCAGCCTTATGGCTAAGCATCTAAAGGCTGAGCTATCCTCTCATTTGTCTCCGATGGGCTCGATAGGTGAGTGGCATATAAGCTGGAAGCTCGTCGAACATCAAGTAAAGTGGGAAGCAGAAGCAGACCAAATCCTTGTGCTCTCCCCTCACAAGAGTAAGGAGAACATACCTCTTCTCTCGCTGCATGTGCCGGGCAATCCCTGCGAGCCTTGGGTGAGTGGCAAGGGCTTCACGCTTAATATGAGCGACCCTATCTTTAGCTACAGACTTTTTATGGCAGCCTATGAGCTTGTCGAAGAGGCAAAGCTGGGCTTAGACTTTTCATACGAAGTGGATCATCATGGCCCCACCATTAACAGTCCAGTTGTTTTTTATGAAATAGGCAGCGATGAGAGCATGTGGAATAGAGAAGATCTAGCAGAGGTTTTGGCTAAGGCCGTGCCTCTCGCCTTAAGAAGCGAGGCGAAGCCTGAGTCCGTATTTGTCGGCTTCGGAGGGGGGCATTACGCGCCCAAATTTGTAAAGGCCACCGTTGAGCGGGGTTGGGCCTTCTCACACATACTAGCCAAGTATGCAATGGACTGCACAACAGATGATGTGTTAAAGCAAGCGGTAGAGAAAAGCACGGTTAAAGTCGATGGGTTTGCCCTTGATTGGAAAGGTCTTAGAGGTCCACAAAGACAGAGAATAAAAGCATTGGCTGAGGAGTTGGATTTGCCCATAGAGCGACTATAAGAAGTGGTTGTTATGAAGTGATTTTGACTGTGACACGATGTGTGGCACGAGGACTCAATAGGCTCGAGTAGGGGTAGTAGGGGCTGTTGTAAGACGGATAGGTATTGTATTATATATTGTATCATATCTTGGCTTTGTTCGACTTTTCACTTTCCTTTGTTGGGCTTTTGCCTCTCTCGTTGAAATGCATTATATTGAGCTTTTGGAAGGCACTGTAAACCTTGTGGCTGTTTAGGCCATTTATTATTATAACGTTTTTTTCACTTAGATCTCCTCTTGCATATGCCTCTATGCCTATACTTGCTTCTATGACGACATCCATGATGTCCATTAAAGGAGAGTCGCTTTTCTTCACATCTTCTAAGTAAAGACCTCTTTTTTTGAAAGCGCCTTCCCATAAACTGATATCCTGTGGGGTAAGGCTCTTGCCTTTGTGAGGGATAAGGAGGCTTCCGCCCTTCTTTGCAAACTCTATAGCTGTGTCAAAGTTCAAGTTTCTTATGGCAAGCACCATAGGACTGAGCTCGAATACGAGTCCATAAATGGATTCACTTAAACCCCCCCACGATGTGTTTAATATGAACCTTAAGCTTTCTCTTGGAGTGCAGTGTGCATTTTGAAAGAGGTTGGGTTGGAAGGCTGGGGAGACCTTTTGAACGACTTCTAGCCATTGCTCCACTATCTTAAGCACAAGGTTAGCCGTTTCTCCACTTTCTCTAGCTGTATACATAAGGGCAAGGTGCGCTTCTTCTTCGTCATGTATAAGCCACCGTACTAAGCTGGTTAAACTGGAGTCGTTAGCTCTTTCTTCATTATTTTCCTCTTTAACGAGATTGTAAAGCTCCTTTATTTTTAGGTGCTTGATTTTTCGTATAGCTTTAACTTCTAGCCCATTTCCTAATGAAGAGGGATTGCACCGTAGCATGTGGAGAAGCAAGCCTTCTTGCCATGCATTTTTGAAGTGGGTTATTTTGTTGGCCAGCTCATTTTCTACTTCAAGAATCGCATACTTAAACGCTTCTCTTCCTGTTATGAATGCATTGTGTACACGCTCGCTTACTTTTCCCACTGGTTTACAACTTTCGTAGAAGATCTTGTCCTCTATGAGCTCTTTTCTCCTTAATAATGGTGCCGGTTCCACCCTATTCAGCTTATTTGGTGTCTTTAGCTTTCTTTTCATTTCTTTTCTTCCCATACTTTCACCATTTCTCACTTTGCCTTTCAGTTGCTTTTAGTGGAGAATGTATATAAAGCTTGTTGTAATTTATGTGATCGTTATGCGATTGTTACATGATCGTTATATGATTGGCGTGGTTAATGGGATGGGCCTATCCGTCTATACGGAATGGAGAAAAGACAGAGAAAAGAGTAGCCCCGCCCGGATTCGAACCGGGGTCACCGGGGCCAGAACCCGGCATCCTTGGCCACTAGACTACGGGGCTTTTTCACTCAATTTTGGTCTATACTATTTGGTCTATATAGTATATAAGGGTGTCTATGTGGGGAGTAAGGCTTTAAAATGTGTCACCTTTCCTTATGAAAAGTGCTCTGCCCTCTATGAGTGCAGTGGCTATTTTCTGACGTGCAGAGATATATATGCGATGGAATGTCGGCTGGGATATACCCATAGCTTCTGCCGCAGCTTGTTGGTCTAAACCCTTATAATCCTTCAACCTTATGGCTTCCATCTCATCGGGCATTAGCTCTATGGGATTGGCGCCTGCCATAGGCATACCCGCTGGCTTAAACATTTCCACATTGGATGTCCACCCTATACGCCGTCTCTTCATTCTTCTAGGCATATTTTCCCTCAGCCTTATGCTTCTTTGACTTCCTACTTTTTACTCTCTTATCTTCTTCATTTATTGTTCATCCTTACTTTGCCTTATTATCTTTACTATTTATTTGGTTAGTTCCAGCACTGTCCAGTATTCTACTCTATATTCTGCTCTACCTATTCTAGTCAAGCTTTTTAACACCCTTCCACCATGGGTGCTCGAATTGAAAGGCCTCTTCCGCTATTTTCTTTGCTTCCTCTAGTTGAAGGGCGTTTTTTGCATTTATGGCCCACTCTAAGGCAAGCTTGTTTCCTCTCTCGACGAGCACAAGAGCCTGAAATATCATGTCTAGTAAATCGGCGTCTCTGCCCACTTTGCCCTCGAGCGTTGTGTTGTCTGTTTTAGCGTTGTTTGCTTTAGAGGAGTTGTACTCATCTAGGAGCGCTTTGAATTCTTCTAGCTCATCTACGCCTTTAAGCATGTCGTCGAAGGCTCTTTTTTCGTCCTTCACGACGTAGCGGTTCATAACCTTGTTTATGTCACCCGTCCTTGCCTCTGGCATATCGTGGACAACAGCTATAGCCATTGCTTTATAGGGGTCTGCACCAACACGCTTCGCTAGATAGAATGCTATGACTGCTGCGCGCCAGCTGTGTGCGGCTATACTGTCTCCGTCTTTCTCCCCCAAGAGAAAAAGACCCGAGCGCTGTGTCTCTTTGAGAGAGCCCAACTCAAAGAAAAGACGGGCCCTCTCTGTTCGCCTTTTCTGCTTTTCTTTTCTGGCGGTGCCGGTAGATTCATTCATGCCATGCATGGCAGAGTTTGGGTTTAAACCTTTTAAAGCCTTAGGTAGGTGCTTTATATTTGCCTTTACTAAAGTTTATGCTAAAGTTGTGCTGCCCAAAAGCTTTCAAGCACTGTACAGGAGGCAAGCTTTTAAACTCTCCTCTTTAAGAGATTAAAAGCCATAAGGCCATATGCATCTGTAAGGATGCTTTGGAGGAGTTAAGGAGGTGAAGTTATGGTTCAGAGACGATATAGAACGTCGAGGTTTAGAAAGGTTTATGTGCGCACAGCCCATGGGACAAAGCTGCGCGTGAAGAAGCGTGAGAAGGCTGTTAAGCAAAGATGTGCCATATGTGGAGCTGTTATAAAGTTGGGTAAGGGCAAGGGTGCAAAGACAAGGACGGGCAAATCTAGAGCCTTTACAGGTAAGCTTTGCCATAGTTGTGCAGAGCGCGTCCTTCGATACAAAGCAAGGGTTGAACTGACGGGAGATATAGAGTCCGTTCCCATCATATATAGGCCCTACATTTGAGGCCTCTGTCTGAAGTGGTTTAATGAAGGTAGCCATTTCGGGGCTGGCGGGCTCGGGCAAGACAGCCCTCGCCCGCGCCTTGTATGAGCGGCTCAAGGGCGAGATAGCTGAGCTTTTTCTCTACACGCCGACGTTCAAGGACACTGTTAAAGCGCTCGGCCTTACGTTGGAAGAATATGAAGAGAGAGCTAGAAGCGATTTTTCCATAGATAGGGCGTTCGATGACCACACAAAAAAAGTTGTCTCCACTCACGACAACGTGATCGTTTCTAGCTGGTTAGCCATATGGGTGAACGACGATGTAGATCTAAAGGTTTTTCTTCATGCCCCTATAGACGTGCGCGTAGCTCGCATTATAGAGCGAGATGGTATAAACAAAGAGAGAGCTAAGGCCTATGTCCTCGATAGAGATTACAGGAATGCCGCACGATATAGAGCTGTGTATGGCATCGACATATTCAAGCCTTGGAATACTGCAGACATTATTATCAATACAGCGGAGCTCACCTTAGAGGAGGAAACCTCTCTCATAGAAGGTGCTCTAAAGGCAAGCATTTCATTTAAAAAAGCTTCTATTGAAGGGGGAGAGACATGACAGCCATAAAATGTCAGAGATGCTCACGCATAACTTGGAACGCCGCCGTATGCAACTACTGCGGCAGGATTGTATGCGAGCACTGCATAAAGAGCGTTAAGAAGGTCAAGAGGAAAGACATAGGCAAGCTCTACATATGCAAGGATTGCTGGAGCAACCTTGAGAAGAGAAAACTTTTTAGAAACGGCATTCCACTCATTGTCGGCATTCCTCAGCTTGAGAAGGGGAAGAAGTAAAAATGAGGCGCTAAACTAAAACTAGTTGGTTGGACTTATCAACGAGTCAAATATTGGATGGGATGTCAGTCATCTGGAGCGGGCCAATTTTAGGTCAGCGGACAGCAGGGCCAATTTATCAGTTAGGTCGGCCTAGTTTGGAATAGTTTGGAATAGCTTATTTTATCATGTTTTGGTATTTAATGGGGCGAAAGCATGAGGCTTGCCATAGCCGTCGATGAAAAAGGGCAAGAGCTCTTCGAAGGGCATTTTGGCGATGCGCCTTTCTTCCTCATTTACAGCCTTAAGACAGAAGGTATGGAGCTGCTTAAGCGCATGAAGAACGAGACGCCAGAAGAGGCCTTCCACGGCGACCTCCGGAAGTTTGAGCACATAAAAGCCCTTTTGAACGACGTTGATGTGCTCGTAGCCCGTAAGATGGGCCCCAACGTGAGGCGCGTGCTCTCCAGTAAGTTCAAGGTCGTGATTTCAAGGGAGCTTTTATTGAAGGATATGCTGGCCGTGTTCCACAGAAACGCGGCGCTTCTCGAAGAAGGGAAGGCTTTTCTGTTAGAGGGGCAGGAGCTGAGGAAGGTGCAGTAGGGCAGCTCACTTCGAACCACACATTTATTTCTTTTGCAGTTTTTATTACCCTATCCCATCCTTACTTCTCCTCACGCCTCGGCGAAGAAAGTAAGCAAAAATAAAGATCTTAAACAGAAAGCAGCCAAAGTCCACATTTATAAAACTTTTTACTCCAAGAGATATGTGGGATTATGGCTACAGAAGAACAACTATTGAAACCTAGTAGAGAAAAGAAGGAGTCAACGATTCGGAGAGTAGATGGTGAACCTTTGGTTGAAGAAGGGTTTCAAAAAGAAAAGGTCTCTAAGCTGCTGAATAGGATAAAGGAGAAGGGGATTGAAAATGACTACAAAGCCTTAGGAGAAGAACTTTATGAGATCTATACGAAGGATAAGAAATTGGCTTTTGAGCTCATTGAATCGGCAGCAGAGGTGCTTATGAAGTGGGACGAAAAATTAAGAAGCGAAAAGAGTATGGGGCTCATAGATTATCTAAGAGAGAAGATGCCTGAGGGAGCGGCAGAGGTTGAAAAAAGAATAGAGGAGGGCCTCAAGAGTGAAGATGCGTTTAAGAGCTTTGCGGCTGTTGAGCTTGTCATAGTGTTGAGCTTAGAAGAAGAGCTCTCTCCTGAGTTAAAGGAGCTGTTCTCCCAGCACTTCGCGCATCATGAAGGTTGGATTGGCTTAAAGAGGGAATAGAGGGTGAGTGGAGACGCTTCACATATCAACATATTAAGTCGTATGGTTAATATGGTTAAGCAGCGCCTGTGACGACGGCGACATTTCCAGAAAGCCTTTTTAAGGTTTCTCTACATAGAGGAAGGCTAGCGCACTGAGGGCGCGAGCTCTGTTGAAGAGGCGCGGCAGTAGTCTAGCGGTAGGACGTGGGCCTTCCAAGCCTAAAACCCGGGTTCGAATCCCGGCTGCCGCATTCATTACACTTACTTGTGTTTGTTTACATTTGTTACACGCTGCGTGGATCTGCCGATGCTATGGATGTCTGTGCTGTTGGTGATGGGGTATTGAGGACGTGAAACCATGAAGGATCCTTCTCAAGCTTATAGCGAATTTCTGCAGGCGTTTTCCGCTCTATTGAAAGAAGGGCAATCGCTGCGCATACCGACGCGTACTAAAAAAGCCTGTATACGAGCCATATCAAAGGAAATGATGCAGCACAGCTCTTTTTTAAAAGGAGAAGCAATTCCCGGCTTATGCATATTCAGGAGCTTTAAGCGTTCTGCAACCCCTAAGAATGCTGCTTACTACGACGAATTTGGCCCTACAGCCGCATTTTTACCCGTAGTTAGAGCATTGGGCCTTTTCAATATTTCCTCTATCTATGCATTTACCCCTGTGCCTCGCATGAAGCGCGCAAAAGACAAGATAAGCGAAGAAAACAAAGAGGAAAAAGAAAAAGACGGCTTTCAGACAGTGGGTGTAGTTGAGCTTAATAGGGATGCTCTCGAAGATGCATTCAAGAAAGGCTCCTTTAACTGTCCGCGTTGCCATTCCTTTTATTGCATTATTACATACAAAGGCATACCCTATGCTTTAGCAAAGGTGGCGACAAAAACTGGAAACGGTGGAAACAGTGCTGAAGGAAAAGGGGGTTGTATTGCAAGATTGGTCTTATAGAATAACACTTATATAGCAGGATATAGTACGCTCTATTTTTTTCTTACTCATTTCTTTCTATTCGTTTACCCTACTCTTTTATCTCTTTACTTACCTCCAATCTGCGCAGGCATAAGGCTCTTTGCAATGTTTATAAAAGCAGGTATCTCCTCTCTATACACAATGCCTAGAATGAGGCTGCTTATTACGAATGCAATTCCGCCCAACACAATGCTTATTATGAGGGCTGAGAGTGATGTGGGATAGCTGAACTTTAAGTAAGGCTTTGCGGCGAATAAAATAGCAGATACAATAACAGCAGCCAGCAGATATCTAAAGAAGTGCTTCATAGAGAGCTTATCTTCTTGCCAGGCTTTGTATGCCAATAGGCTAACAAGCAATACGGCAGAAGCGGACGTAGCCAAGATAACGCCTGTCAAGCCCCATCCTAAAACTACGCCAAAAACATAGTTAACGAGCACATTTATAACTATGCTTGCCACGAGGTAAATCACGGCTATGGCCTTCTTTTTGGCTAAGAAATAATTCATGAGTACGGCTTGGAAAGGCACGAGAAGTATCGCCGGTAAAAACCACTCTGCCAGATGTGCGTACTCTACATACCTACTTCCCGTTAGAACACGCACAAATGGTTCTGGCATGACACCGACGATAGCAAAGGGCAATATAAACAAAGCAGTGAGAATCGTCGCCTTCTTAAGAAAGGCCTTCTCATCCTTTCGGCCCTTGACTATAAAGGGAAATATGAATGCAGTAAGCCCCCCTGGGATGCTACCCATTATATACTTCATCATGTTGCCTATGGCATTGTATACGCCGACGGCTTGAACGCCCATAAATAGGCCTATAAATGCAATGTCTGTCCATGAGAGGAAACCCATCAACACAGTTGTCATATAATACATAATGCCCGCCTTTAGATTTATGCCCACGTCTTTTAGCACAGCTATAGCCTTCTTCAACGACGTGAAAACCCTTAAACCTTCCAAGTTAGCCAACAAAAGGACGAGCGCTTTAAGCAACGTTCCTAAAAATAAACCCGTGGCTAAGTCAGTGAATGTCAACGTGCCTTTTAGCCAATAAGCGCCGATGATGTAGGAGATTTTAGCAATGGGGCCACCCAACACGTTGAATAGGAAGAGCTTTTCTCTAAATGTATTGAGGAATTGAGGTGTGGATGCGTTGCCAACTACTACTATAGAGGCCATGAAGGCCAATAGGTAAGGCATGGGAAGGTGCATCCATGCAAACAGTGGCACATAGATGATAAGGGCAATAATACCCACAAGGAAGTCTGTGAGCAGCATATAGGCTTTCGCATCTTTGAGCTTTTTTTTCGGCAGTATGTATATAAGGCCATTGAGCGGAGCAGCGACTATGAAGTTGGCAAACACCATGAGGGAGAGCCAAAAGTAATATGTGCCTATGTCTGCTGTCGGCGCCCATCGAAATATAAGAAGGGCAAAAATCAGCGAGAGAGCCATATTGCTCAGCGTCGCAATAATGTTGGCACTTGCCATTTTAGCCGCTTTCATAATTCTACTCCCTCCTTTGTTTTACTCCTTCCATTTTTATTTAATCCCTTGCTTGCTTTTCATTGTCTATTTGTTAAACAGCTCCCACAGCTTTTCGGCAGATACTTTGCCAAACCCCTTGAGTTTTGCTATATCCTCCTTACTTGCGCTAAATAGGCCTCTAAGTGTGCCAAATTGCTCCAACAACGTTTTGGCTTTTTTCTCGCTTATGTTGGGCAGAGAGCTCACAACAAAAAGCTTTTGCTCTTCCAATGTCTTGGGCTTCTTGCCTTTAACAACTGCCAGGCTTTTTTCCTCTTCATACAACTTCAACGCCAATCTTCCTATTACGTCAGCCGTTGCTTTATAATCTTTCGTTTGTATAATGGGCACGCTTTCTATGGCAATCCTTAGGTAGGCTCCTCTTATGGCGTTTGGAGCCAATCCGTCGTCGTACTTTACTTCTTCACCGAATACAAACGTGCCTCTCGGTGCACCCTCGAGAATAAGTATGGGCTCTTTGTAATGCTCTTTCAATTCTTTTATCTGTCTGAATACACGTCCATCCTTTATGGAGTTGTGAAAGTCTCGCCAGCTCTTTCTTTCTACAGCAAGCTCTTCAGATAGCACATAATCAGCGGTGTCTATTACCTGTCTGTTGACCTCTACACCCTGCTGCTCTATTTCAAGCGTTATCTCGACGGGCTCGCGCATATCTGCCACAACAGTAGGCTTTCCATTTATTAGGAGATGCTGCTTTGCTACCACGCATTTATCCCTCTATCGCTCCTTTGCCTTCGTACTAAATAGGGCCTATATGGGTTTATGCCTTTGTGAGCAGTTTCACGTATGCCTCTATTTCGTCGAAGCGAACGGCACTTCCCGAGTATTTGGCTTTGTAAAGGGCTGCTTCTATGGCTTTCTTCTTGTCTTTGCCGAATGATTCAAAGTAGCCTAGTTTGTAGGCAATGCCCAAGAGCTCAACGCTTCTGATGACATGCATGTCTTCAACAAATTTCTGGAATTCACGGAAGTTTTCTTGGTTCACATATACAGATGTTCTAAGTTCGTCCTCGAGGTGTGCTTTGAGCTGGAAGGGCGCTTCTATGAGCATGCGCGTCGTGCGCTCGTCTATGAGGAGTGTTTTTATATTGAGTAGGCTGGCTGTGGCTATGATATCTGTCTCGCCTAAGTCTATGAGGTGAATGGGCTTTCCCCTCGCATAAAAGATGTTGTTACCTATTTGCATAAGTTTCTTTGTTAACTCCTCTGTATCGGCATTTATCTCCTCTAGCACGTTCTTGTCTATGAGCGCCTTCATGCGGAGAGCCGAGAGCTCATATGCTTTCATCTGAATGCTTAAGGGATGCGAGACAATCTCCAGCTTCACTCCGGGCGTTATATAAAAATAAACTCCTGTCTTTTTCTCGATGAGACTGAACATGTCTCCGAAGCAACTATCCATCAAACTTATAAGAACAGACGAGTCACACAAAACAGCTTTTTCCTTTACCATTCTCTCACCTTCTCCTTTCTTTTTTCTAATCGTGGTTCCTTCCTCCTATATCTTTTCTATCTTCTGTTCAACCTTCTTCAGTGTTCGAGGCCAAAGACCTCCTCAGCATATTTAAAGCGCTTTTTTACGGGCATCTCTTCCTTTACTCTGTCAAACATCATTGTCTTACCAGCATAGGACAAAATCTCTGCTTTAGGTATGCCAGTCATTTCAGCAACCCTGCCTAAAGAGATGCCTTTTGCATAGAGTGTAGCGGCAATTTTTATCTTAGCTTTTGTTACAACGTCGAATACATATCTTGGATCTAAACTTTCTATGCCTTTGAGGATTTGCCTCAATGCAGCTATAGATTCTTTGAATGTGAATGTCCCCTCTGCTAGGCCTTTGAGTGTGTTTACAATATCCTCTCTGTACTTTTCGTATTCGTCGTGTACATAGTGCTGCTTAAGAAGGATTTTGCCCAATGCATACGCCAATATGGCGAACTCAAGAGTCTCGTCGGAAAAATCCGTAACTAATTGGTTAACCAGGTCCGAGTAAAGCTTCCTTAATACCCGGTACTTCTTCGTAGAGAACGCCTTATAGAGGCGCTCAACAACGCGCTTATCCATTGCCATGAAAAACTATCGACAGTGAGCTTTAAATATGTTTGTGCACGTGTCCGTGTACTCTGCCCTTTTTTGCAATTATGCCTCTCTTCTGCCCCTCGTAGTCTGTCACAGCCTTTAGGACCGCTATTAATTCTATTGACTTTCTTCTGGTCATTTCTTTAGGTCTTTGCTGTCCTTTTTCCTGTTTCCTTTCTTCACCTTCATAAGATATAGCTATCCACTTGCCTTTCTTCACGTCGCCTTCTACGCGCTCAACACCCGGAGCATACAAAGGAGCTCCACTTGCAATAGCTTTAGCAGCCTTTTCATCAACAAACACCTTTGGTATGCGCGATTCGAGGAATAACTTTTCTGGTGTCCACAGCAAGCTTTGCAAAGGCTTTTCATTTCCACATTTGTAGCTCACATAGGCGTCTAGAACGCGTTGCATAATTACAGCCTTACTTTCGTGTATGCCAGCTGTTTCTATTCGGCGTAGGTCTTCCATGTAGCCGCCCATCTGCTCGCACAGAACGCGGATGTATGTGCCCCTCTCGACGTGCGTTTTGAAGAGTGCTCTCTGCCCTTTCAACTCTAATAAATCCAAGCTGTAGACATGTCTTTTGCGTTTCCTTCTGACGACGGCACTTTCCTTTGGGGGGACTTGCTCTATGACACCTGTGAGCGACTTAAATATGGACAGAACTTCTTCTTTACTTTTCTCCTCGGGAAATTTGACAATACCGACGTATGTTTTTCCTTGCTCCATTATGTATTGCTGGAGCTTTACAGCCTTACCTAAGCCCACTATAAGCACGCCGCTGACATCTGGGTCAAGCGTTCCTGTATGACCTGCTTTTACGCCGAACAGCTTAGCAAAGAAGGATGAAACTTCGTGGCTTATTATGCCTGGTGGCTTGTCTATAACGAGAAAGTGGTTATCTACGAACTCGTCGATGGGTGGCAAGAGCTTTGCCTTTTCCTTTCCATCTCTAGTGCTTTCGACTGGCTCTTGCCCCTTTCTGTTTTTGTGGACCATAATAAAAAATCAGGGTTTGAGAGGCTCGACGTGCCTGAAGGAGATCTTCCTCTCTTTGCCATTTTCGACCTTTATTTTAAGCATCGTGCCCTCTATGTTGAGAACTTCTGCTTTCTTGCCTGCGTCAGCTCCTTTCACTATGAGAACTGTACTGCCTTTTTTTATAAGTGCCATGTTTTCACCCGTTGACTCTAAAGATATGCTCCGCTTTCTTATAGAGGAATGCTTTTAAAGGCACCTTTTCAATCCTCGCCAACCTTGTAAGATTTGCTCCAAAGTGGCCACCAGTCTTTTTAAAGTTGCGGCTCAAAAAAGTCAAAAAAGTGGTGAAGTTATGAAACGTTACATGTTGTTTTCTCTGGTATTACTTTTTGGCCTCTTTGTCCTTTTAGGATGTATGGGGCCCAGCGCTGACGAGACGAGTTTATTAGAGAACCTCTCGCAACACATCTCTTCCAACGGTAGTGCCATTTCTGTTGACGTGCTCAACGTGCGCTACCTTCATGCGAATGAGCTTAAACTAGACTTAGATCCTTACATACACAAAAACGCGACGTTTGGGGGCGATGTTAAAGGCACGTATAAGCATCTCCGTGTGGCTGAGCGTGCTATAAGCGGCGACCAAATAAAGAACTATACAATAGGCGCTATAAACGTTGACAGGAGCGAGATTCAGCTTCGTATAAAGGGTTCCTGCGATGAAGGCGAAGCTATTAGAGCTGTGTATTCCAACGGCAGCGTGCTGTGCGAGCGCATTCTTGCAAAAGCAGCTGTGCCCTCTTTGGCAGACATTTTAACTAACGGCAGCGACACAGAAGGTAAAAGTATAAGCGGGCTCTCGTCTCTTTCAACGAATAAGTTGTGTCTCAATGGCTATTGTATATATTCGTGGAATGACCTCATTCCAGACCTTGCAAGCGTTCTGCATAAGGACAACGATGCCGGTGAGCAATCCATCTACAATGTTAAGCGCTTAGATGTAAAGGAGATTTGCCTGAACGGCGTCTGCAAAGATAGCTGGGGCAATGGCACTGTCAGCAACGAGACATCAAACGCAACTAATAGCACAAACACGACAAACTCAACAAGCAGCCCCACATTCTATTCCTACAGCTGCCAATCCACTCAAACGTCCGCAAAAACCTGTATTATAGCTCAAAATGGCGAAACCCTCTGTTACTTAGAAGGCGTACATGCACTTGCTTCCAATCCCCATTGTGTAGTAACCTGCAGGAACAACCAATGGCAGCTTGAAGCAGATAATGCCGTTTGCTATGCAATGTGCACGAAATGACAAAATACGTCGAAAGAAAGTCGTAAAGAAAGAAGGGTCTTAGAGGAAAGGGCATATATTTCGTTTAACCTTTTCTCCACCCTTTCCTTTCTTTTTTCTTATTTATCCTTTCTTCTCTATATTCGTAACTACTATACTACACCACTATACTATATATCTGCTTGTCTGCATCACTTTTACTTGTCTCACGCTTATCTTAATTATTGCTGCGCGTAAAAATAGCTTTCCCACCAGTTTTCCTCTCTTTTCAACCTCTTTGCGTAGAGGTAACCTATTATAATGCCACCCACGTGGGCTGCAGATGCAATACCTGAGTAGGGATTGAATATGCCAAGAAACTCCATGGCAAACCATAAGATAAGGGCGTCCCTCATTTTAAGTGGTATAAAGCCAAAGCTGTATACAATAAGGCGTGGGAAGTAAACGGCTGCAGCCGCCATTATACCGTATATGGCTCCACTAGCACCCAATGCAGGAATAGCAGGAGCTAGGCCCAGCTCGATTGTAAGCCAGTAGAGAACACTGCCGCCTATGCCCGAGAGAAAATAAATTTTTAAGAACTCCTTCGATCCTATTCTGCTTTCTACAAGGGGACCAAACATGATAAGAGCGAAGAGGTTGAAAAAGAGATGCTCTAAACCCGCGTGAAGAAACATACTCGTCACAAAAACCCACGGCTTTGTTAAAGCCGTTTTAGGGTTGAATATGAATGCCTGTGGAAAGCCAGGAATTGTAAGCTGGAGCACGAATGTTAAGAGGATAAGCAGCGTTAGCCATGCCACTGCACTGCCAGCCTGACGAAGATGCCCTTTACGTGTATTTCCACTCATTTTACTAATCACCTCGCCTTACTTCTCCATCTTCTTCATCACGCCTTTCCATGTCTCTTTGCTCTGTGCCTCATTAATGTCCGCCTTTGAAAAACGCGCGTATGTGCTTCTCGGGCTCATAAGTTATGCGGTATTCCTCAAAAGGCAAGAGCTTAAAATAGTTCGCCCAGCCGAAGCGCTCGTCCATGAAGACAACAACTGCTTTGTCCGTTTCTTTTCTTATGGCTCTGCCGGCTGCTTGAAGGGCTTTTGTTACGGCTGGATATGTATAAGCGTAGTCCCACCCCTTCCCAAATTTTTTGTTGTAGTACTCTATAAGGGCCTTTGTTTCTAGCGTCATATCGTTGAGAGCTAGCCCAGCTATAACAAGCACCTTAACTTCGCCCGACGGCAAATTTATGCCTTCGGCCAATGAGCCACCTTGAACTCCCAGCAACAAGGACTTATTGCCCTTCATATGTGAGACGAGCTTGGCATTGTCTATGGGCGAAGCATTGGGCTTTTGTATGAGAAGAGGAAGCGACTTTATATACTGCTTTGTATAGGTTAAGAACTCAAAGGAAGGAAAGAACACAGCCATGCTTCCCGGCGAGGTGTTGAACATGGCGTCGATTTTATCTGCATAAAGCTTGTACATCTCAGTACCTCTTCGTGTATACTTACTTGTTAGTCCTTTCACTATAAGGCTAAGCTTATTCTGCTTTGGGAAGGGGCTCTTGTAAGCCTTTTTTATGGCTTTGCGTATGTTGAGAATGTCTTCATACATATTAAGGGGGGTTAGTGTTCCGCTCATAATGACACCCGCGTAGACTTCGTTTAAAACATTGGACAAGCTCGAAGGGTCGAGAGATTTTCTCGTAAGAGACGTTGTCTTCCCCGTTTTACGTATGAGGCGTATTGAACCTATCTCCTCTTCTGTCCACACCTCTAGGAATTTTGCCATCCTAATAGCGCTGCTCGGCTGGTTTGTGCTTTCTGTATAGGCCTCGCCCACGTTGTATAAATACTGTATGAGATCTTCAACGTTTTTCATCTCAGCCTTTTTGACGAAGAGATCCACCACTTCTTTTTTAACGAGCGCTTCCTTCTTCCGGGTCTGCAAGCCGCTCAAGTATTCCTTCTCAATTCTTGTAAGCACAGTGTCTAAATGGAGTTTTTCACTGCCGACCATCTCAATCTCTTTATCGATATGCTTGAGTATAAACATGCTTATGCTCTTCGATAAATATGAGCGTAGTCGGTCTGGCAAATTATGTCCTTCGTCGACAACAACAATCAAGTCGTCGTACTTCGCGTTTATCTTTCGCATAAGGATGTCTCTTACGCTTGGTATAAAGAAGTGATAATAGTCAGCTATAATAAGATGGGCGTCCTTTGCTAGCCTTAACATGAGTTCATAGGGGCAGAGGCCCTTTTTCCTGCCAAATTCCAAAACATCTTTGTGGCTTAGGGCTGGCCCTTCTTTTTGGACTTCTCTTAGGAACTCTTCTGCTTCTTGACTTTCGGCCTTTGTATAGCCCACTGCTTTGCGATGAAAAGGGCAAAGTTCCTCTCGTCTAAGGCGCTTGCAGATGGTGTAAAAGCTGTCGTGGTCTAGGTTTGCTAAGCTGGGATGTATGCAGGCGTGCTTGCGTCCAATGAGATCGATGGCTCTTAAGTTCAGTCCATGCTTTTTGTTGAGGCCTTTTATCACATCGAGAGCTATTTCATGTTGGCTTATTTTCGGCGTGAGAAAGAGGACGCGTCTCCCATATTTGACAGCAAACTCTAGGGCTGGGCTTAATACAGCATCTGTTTTGCCTAGGCCCATTGGAGCGTGGGCTAAGAGGACAGCACTTTCATCTATAGCTTCGTTGACGTTCTTTATAAGTGCATCTTGATGCTTTCGTAGGGCTTTATGTCTGAAAAACACCCTTACTATTTACTCCTAATGGTTTAAAAGGCATTCACACTTTTCTTAACTCTCTTCAGTTTCTTATCCTTTGTCGTTGTTTTTAACTTGACTTGTTTTATATTATCGTCTTCTATTAAAAACGTTTTCTCTCATCTAGGCTCATGCGTTCTTTTAAGCATCTAGGCAGCTCAGCTAAGCCAGCTACCCATAGCTCACCTTCTGCTTCTCTCAAGGCCCCCTCCAACAAGCTTAAAGCAGCCGTACGCGAAAAAAGCTTTTTTCTTATAGATATGGATGAAACAGCTATTCATACAGAGGCTTATTATTTTGGTAAAATGGCCGACGCTTTGTCTTCTGTGGCAAGAAAGGATATTCACACGCCTTTTTATGAGCTTCTGAACGGTGAGGAATTCAAGCAGATTAGAGGTATAAGCGGCTCTTCAACACTTAAGTGGTTTGCCGAGCGCCTCTCTATAGATTTAAGCGCCTTTGAAGAAATCTACGATGCGTATCGCGAGGGCGTTGTATCTGGCTTCTCTGCTTGGATCTCTGAAGGGGGAGAAGATCACTTTGTCGATGGTTTTTTGGAGTTTATAAAGGCTTATTCTACACCCTTTGCAATAGTCACTACGACGCGTGAAGTACTCCTGAATCAGTTTTTGGAATTCTTGCCTCGCCAGCCCCTTTTCAGCATAACGGGCGAAGATGTCAAAAACAGGAAGCCCCATCCAGAGCCTTATCTATTAGCTGTCGAGAAGGCTAAAAGTTTCTTTCCTCATTTGTCACTGGCTGATTTTGTCGCATTCGAGGATTCTTTGCCGGGTAGAGACTCTGCTAAAGCTGCAGATATAGAGCTTGTCGTCAATGTAAGCTCCTGCCTTTGGAAGCCGTGCATAAAGACATGGCGAGAGCTGCTTTAATTTGCTCTCTCTGATCTTGCTTATTTTATAGTTATTTTTACTTATTCGTTCATCTATCCTCGTCGTACAAAACCCTTTTGGTTTCTTTTAACAAGGGCCTTATAGAGGCGAATGCTTTGCTAATTTCTTCCAAACTGGCCTCTTCTTTAACAACACTGTCAATGGAGCAGAACTCCTTTTGCTTCGACGAAAGCTCATACGTGCCTACTTTCTTGCTTAACTCTATAATCTCTTCTTTGCTCATCCCTATAAGAGGACGGAGGAATAGACCGTCTAAGCTATGATAGATTTTATATAAAAGGAGTTGCCTTTGTGTGCTCGTCTGATTTAAGCTATCGCCCGTTATAATAGCGGAGGAGCGGGCGAATTTAGCACCTAAATAATATATAGCCTTTTTCAAGACGATTTGCCTTAGGCCTTTGTCCACTCGAGATTTTATGGCTTTTATTATGGGCTTTCCGTCGACGTAGTAAAAACGGCTCTTTATGCACCATTTCTCTACTAGTGTTTTGTATATGGTGTAGCTCTCTTCTAGCACAGCTTTACTGGGTGATACCATGAGAAAATCGAGAGCTAGGCCTTTTCTTGCAGCTAGCCAAGAAGCAACTGGCGAGTCGAAACCTCCACTGAAGAGAATCAGGCCCTTACCGTAGCTTGCATAGGGGAAGCCTGCCGGTCCCTTTTTCTCTTCGCTTAGTAAATAAGCAAATATGCGATCCTGCCTCAACTCAATCATAAGTGTGTCGTCTGCCTTTTTGACACCCATCCTATAACCGGCTTTCTCAAGTTCTTCAGCTATGCGCTGCATGAGCTCCAGGCTTTTTTCTTTTATGCTATGGGTGTTGGCTTTCTTGACGCGCACATGGTATGTTTTGTTTGGGTCTAAGAGAGATGTCAGTTCAGCTGTATTCAGTGTTTCTAGCTCCTTTGCTTTTACGTACGAATGGATGCCGAAGGTGTGTGCTAAGCCCTCTCCTCTGTCTTTCACACCTTTAATCAATATGCGCGCCTCGACATGCTCCACCTCGCTGCTTGGATAAGCCTCTTTCACGCGCTCGATGAGCTTGTGAAGGAGCATCTTGCGCCTTATGCCATGAAGGAATATCTCAGAGAATTTTGCTAAGTAGAGCATATTAGTCATGCTAGCCTTTCTCTGCGAATGTTTAAAGGCCTTAAGGATTGGTTTAGGAGTTGCTCTTGAATTTTTTGAATTCCTTCGCGGCTCTTATTTTTGGATCTTTTGTTTTTGGCCTTAGTCTCACTTGCTTATATATTGTTTACATTATGTTGATAGGTTATACCAGCCGTATATGCTTGTCTGCTAATAGATGGGAAGAGTAGCCGATGAGGGCTGTGCAGCCTTCGAGCCAACCGAATACGGTGTAAATGAGGATGGCATATATGAGCGTAGCAGCGATTGTGTGAGTAAACCCTCTATGCTTGGGCATGAAGAATCTTACAGCTATAAAGTAGAGGCCAATGAAAGCTGCCGAACTTATCCAACCCACTTGTATGTATTTGAGTAGGTTCAACTTGTACATGTATGCAAGAGGGTAGAATATGGCTAGCAAAACGGCAAATATGTCCATTATGGCTCTTGCTTTGCTTTGTTTTAGGTCTATGTCTGGTAGTATAGCCGAGAACATGGCAAGAGGGCCTAAGATAATGATTGTTGTGAGCGAGATATGGCAGAGATATGCTAAGATGGCGTAAAGCACAAGACCAAAGAGGACGTGCCCGCGCCAGTTCATGCTCTCCTCTTCATGTGCAAAAAGTAGTGCTCCTCGTCGAATGGCGCTATGTCTATAACCTGTTTTATATCAAAGAGCTCTTCAAGTTCTTCCTTCACACTGTCTATGAGCTCTTCTTTTTCTTTTGTTACATCTATGCTGTGTGCTTTCAACGCTAAGAAGGCATCTCCACCTCTTTTTAGAAAACGCTCGGCGTTTATCTTAAGTATGCGCGGCTGGTCCGGTTGGGAAACGTCTTGGTATAGTATGTCCACTTCCCCTACGTCGGCGTAGTCTTGCGGCTTACGTGCATCCGCTAATACAGGGACAATGTTTTCTCTTTCCTTGGCCAGCTTAAGAAGCTTTTCCATCATGTAAGGGCTTATCTCGACGCCGAATATGGTGCCTTCTATACATATATCTGAAAGATGGCTTATGGTCGTGCCCGCGCTCGCGCCTAAATAAAGAACTTCGCTTCCTCTCTTGAAGGGGAACGTCTTTAGGCCCTTTTTTATTGCGGCGGCTAGCTTGCTCCTAAAGGGATCCCATCGCCTATACTCCTCTCTGTTCATGTGTATAAGCTTCTCACCGTATACGCGCCTTCCTGGGACAAGGCTCTTTGTATAGAGTTCGCCATTTATTGTATATACACCAGGAAACAGCTCACTAAGTTTTCCATAGGGTTCATGTTTTTTGGATTTTTTGGCTTGCTTAGGCTGCTTTGTCATATTATCCTCCTCTACATTAACGTTCTGCTGGGTTTTAGCTTCTCATTGCATTTCTTACGCTTCTTGCCCCATAACAGTTATAACAACTTCTCTAACGCGCTCTCGTGTGTCTAAGTTGAAAAGCATGATGTGCTGCCATGTGCCTTTGTCTAGCTCGCCGTCGACGATAGGTATGGTTATGCTCTGTTGAAGGAAGGCAGCTCTTACGTGGCTTTTCCCATTGTCGTCGTGCCAGGCCTTGTGATGTTCGTATTCGGCGTTGCTTGGGGCAAGCAGCTCTAGAGCCCTGAACAAGTCTTTTATGTGGCCAACTTCGTCTTCCGTAAGGATGAGTGCGGCCGTCGATCCTTTTGCAAATATGTTGCATAGGCCATTAATCACAGAACTCTCTTCCACAGCTTTCTCTACTTCTGCGCTTATATTCACGTGTCCATCGGGCCTTAGTTTGTGGGCTATTATTGTGTGCTTTACTATTGTGTCGCCTGCCATACAAAGAATAGAACTTCTCCTTTTTAAAAGAAACTTCTTTGGACCTTCTTAAGAAAAGAAGCCTTTTGGGAAAAGGCTTCATCGAAAAGGAGTGTACATATCTAAACTTCCTTGATGGAACTTTCTTCCTAAGAAAGTTTCTTTTGGTTGAGCTTTTCTTACAAACTTCTTAGAAAGAAGTTTGATCAAGAAATGAGCTCATAAACACCCAAATTTTTCGATGGAACCTTTTTTGTGAACTTCTTAAAAAGAAGTTCAATCAAGAAGATGAGCTTATATGTGCTCAAAATTTCTTTTGATTGAGCTTTTCTTTTCTAAAGAAAAGCTCATATGGGCCCGCCAGGATTCGAACCTGGGATCTCCTCCGTGTCAGGGAGACGTCTTAGCCGCTCGACTACGGGCCCTCTTGCCTTTTATAACGTGGAAAAACTTTTAAAGAGATGGGCTTGTCCACCT